>NZ_JBQPDO010000006.1:0-136381 GCF_052220525.1 Micrococcus sp. TCR-5 | reverse complement strand
CCTGTGCCGGGCTCAGAAAGGTTTGAGTCATCCCAACTGCACGCACCATCCGGCCCCGCTCGTCCACTACAGACGGCTCCAGCGGCCTCCGGTCCCGCCGGTAAGTGCCCCGCGACCGGCGAGAAGCCACGGTATTAAAGGCCGGGCAGGGGTTCTCGAACTCTCTACGGAGGTCCACCCGAGAGCGGCCCCTGACTAGGCATGACGCCCGGTCGGGGGTCCTCCCTAGGATGGAGCCATGAGCCCCACGCCCGCACCAGTCACCGAGACGATCAGTTCCGGCCACAGCGTGGTGTGGTCGCGCCCGCCGGCGGAGCGCGCGGGCACGGACCTGGTGCTCGTACTCCACGGCTACGGCTCCAACGAGGTCCGCGCGGCGCGCCGCCACTTCCCGATGCTCCCGGAGCGGTGCACCGGCCTGGCGGTGCGCGGCGGCTTCGAGATCGACGAGACGGCGTCCGAAGGCCCGGGCGACCCCGGCGCGCACGGCTGGTTCCTGCTCGACCTGCTGCTGCAGTCCGACTTCGCCCAGGTGCTCGCCGCCGCCCACCGCGTGTTCGACGTGCTCTCCGCCGAGGAGGTCGTGGCGGCCGGCTTCCGCACGGTCTCGGTGCTCGGCTTCTCCCAGGGCATGGCCATGGCGACGACGGTCCTGCGTCTGCGCCCCGAGGCGTTCACCTGCGGTGTGGGCCTGAGCGGCTTCGCCGTCGACAACGAGCTGCTGGCCATGCTCGACTCCCCGGCCGAGGGACCGGGCCCGCGCCCGTTCTTCTGGGGCCGGGACGCCGAGGATCCCGTGATCCATCCGGACGCCGTCGCCCACACCCGCGCGTGGGCCGAGGAGCACACCCGCCTGACCGTGCGCACCTACCCCGGGATCTTGCACGGGACCGGCCCCGACGAGGTCCGTGACGTGCGCATCTTCCTCGAGCACTCCCTGCGCGCGGCGACGCCCGGGTCCTGACCGCGGGGGTCGCGCGCCGATACTGTGGCGCGCATGGCAAAGAACTCGACGATCGGCCGGTACGCGTCCGGGAAGGTGAAGGACTTCGGGCTGAAGTCGGCACTCGATGAGAACGGCGAGCCCACGGAGGGCTTCGAGAAGGCCCTCTCCACGGTGTTGGCGGTCCAGCGCCCCCTGGTCCTGAAGAACATCCAGCGCATGGCGGCGAAGCACCCGGGGGAGAGCCCGGAGCGTCTCGCCGAGCGGCTCGGGCAGCAGTACCTGACCACCGTCACGGGGGCCGGTGCCGCCGTGGGCGGCACCGCGATCGTCCCGGGCATCGGCACCGTGGCCGCGCTCGGCCTGTCCGGTGTCGCGGTCGCCGGCTTCATGGAGGCCACCGCCCTCTACGCGCAGTCCCTCGCCGAGCTGCACGGCATCACCACGCAGGACCCGCAGCGCGCCCAGGCCCTCGTCATGGGCCTCATGCTCGGCGACGACGCCAAGGAGCTGCTCCGCGAGGCCGCCGCCAAGGCCGGCCGTCCCTACGACCCGCAGTCCAGCCTCAACGCGCTCGCGGGCACCGCATCGGGCACCGGCATCAGCGCGTTCGTGGTGGATCGCCTCAAGAGGACGTTCATGCGCAAGATGCGCCTGCGGCAGGGTGCCGGCTTCGTGGGCCGCGCCGTGCCGTTCGGCGTGGGCGCCGTGATCGGCGGCGTGGGCAACCGCGCCATGGGCAAGGCCGTGATGGAGAACGCCGCGGAGCTCTTCAGCCCCCTGCCGATGGTGATCCCCGGCGAGATCCGCGAGGGCGCCGCACAGGGGCGCGCCGATGGCACCAAGGACGACGGCGGCGTCTTCGGTGCGATCCGTCGCGCCCTGCCCGGCGGCAAGGACGAGAAGGACAAGCCCGCCGCCTGACGGCCTCGTCCCCGCGCTTTCGAACGTGAGAGAGGCCCAATCTCACGTTCGAAAGCGCCCATTCGCCCCATTCCACGTTCGAAAGTGCGGGGCGGGAGCCGCGGCTCAGAGGAACAGCGTGGCCACCCCGTGGATCGCCAGGCCCGCGAGCGCGCCGACGACCGAGCCGTTGATGCGGATGAACTGCAGGTCCTTGCCCACGAACAGCTCGAGGGTGCGCGCGGTCTGCTCGCCGTCCCAGCGGGCGACCGTCTCCTCGATCACCCCGGTGAGCGCCGGGCCGTAGGAGCTCAGCGCATACGCCGCGGCGCGGCGGGCGTGGCCGTCCACGCGGTCGCGCAGCTCGGGGTCCTCCTGCAGGCGGGCGCCGAGGTCGCGCAGGGCGGCCACGAGCGCGCGATGCAGGTCGGAGGACGGGTCCTCGAGCGCGTCCAGGAGCGAGTCCCGCAGGGAGACCCAGGCCCGCCCGGCCCACGCACGCAGCCGTTCGTCCGCGAACAGGTTCCGCTTGAACCGCTCCACCGAGGCGCGGGTGGCCGGCTCGTTCCGCATCTCGTCGGCGAGGCGGTCGAGCCAGTCGTCGACGGCGCGGCGGGCCTCGTGCTCCCGGTCGCGGCGGATGCCGGCGAGATACTTGAGGGTCTCGGCGTGCAGTCGCTCGGCGAGGAGGCGGTCCACGAGGTCCGGGCTCCACTCGGGGGAGCGACGGCGCACCGTCTCGACGAACAGCTCGGGGTGGGCGGCCACCCAGTCCCCGGTGTGGGCGACCACGAGGTCCACCACGCGCTCGTGGTGCCGTCCGGCCACCACGTCCTCCAGCACGCCCGCGAGCGTGGGGGACCAGTCCGGGGCCACCATGTGGCGTTCCATCAGCTGGCGCAGCAGCTCCTGGACGGCGTCGTCGTCGGCCGCGGCCATGGCGCCCCGGGCCGCCGTCGCGATCTCCCGGGCGGTGCGGGCCGCGTTCTCCTCCCGGCGCAGCCAGCCGCCGGCGGCCTCGGCCACCTTCAGCCCGTCGACCTTCTCGTGGGCGACCTCCGAGTCCAGGAAGTTCTCCTGCACGAACTCGGTCAGCGCGGCGCCGAGCTGGTCCTTCTTCCGCGGGATCAGGGCGGTGTGCGGCACGGGCACCCCCATCGGGTGGCGGAACAGCGCCGTGACCGCGAACCAGTCCGCCAGCGCGCCGACCATGCCGCCCTCCGCGGCGGCGCGCACGTAGCCCCACACCGGGTGGGTGTCCTGCAACGGGAACGCGACCACGAACACCACGGCCAGCAGGATGAGCAGCCCCAGGGCGACGGCCTTCATGCGCCGCAGGCCCGCCGCGCGTTCGAGGGCGCCGGCGCTGAGCAGCTGCTGGGCGGGGTCGGGGGAGAGGGACACGGGAGGCTCCTGATCGCGCGCACCGAATGGTCCCCACCAGTTAACCAGCCGGGCACCCTGCGGTGACGTGGCCGGCACACGCGCTCCCTAGCCTGGCGGCGTGCCCGCCCTCGTGATCGCCCACCGCGGTGCCTCCGCCGCCTTCCCCGAGCACACCCGCGCCGCCATGCTCCACGCCCTCGCCGTGGGCGCGGACGGTCTCGAATGCGATGTCCAGCTCACGCGGGACCGCGAGGTCGTCTGCTGGCACGACCCCACCGTGGACCGCACCTCGGACGGGCACGGCGCCGTCGCGGACCACACGCTGGATCGTCTGCGCGGCCTCGACGTCGTCTCGTGGCACGCCCGGCGTCCGGGGGCCGAGCCCGCCACGACGACGGCGCCGCCCGCCGCGTACGGCGGCGCGGGGGAGCAGGTGCTCACCCTGGCCGACCTCCTGGCGATCGCGACGGCCGCGGACCGGCCGCTGCGCCTGGCCGTGGAGCTCAAGCACCCCTCCCCGTTCGGGCATGAGCTCGAGGAGCGGGTGCTGCGGGAGCTGCTGCGGGCCGGCTGGGACCCGGAGACCGGCCGGGTGGGTCAGGTGCAGGTGTCCCTCATGAGCTTCCATCCGGACGCGCTGCGCCACGTGGCGCCGCTGGCCGGCACGGACCCCCTCTGCCCCCTGATGGACCTCATGCCGACGGAGCTGCCGACCCGGTTCGCCCGGGGGCCGCTGAGCCGGGCGGCGGTGCGCGCGGCGGCGCGCCAGTCGCTGGCCGGGTCCGAGGCGCTCGTCTGGCGCGGCCGGGCCGGGCTGGCGGGGCCCTCCGTGGCCTACGTGCGGGAGCACCTGGCGGACGTGAAGGCGTGGCTGGCGGCGGGGCGACGCCTGCGGGTGTGGACCGTCGACGAGCGCGAGGACGCCGAGTTCCTCCTCGCCCAGGGGGTGCAGGAGCTCACCACCAACCGTCCGGAGGACGTGCTGCGCTGGGTCCGCGACCGGGCCGCCGCGCGTCGGGAGCGGATGCCCACCGGGGCCTGAGGGCGCCGCGCCGCACGCGCAGACGGGGCCGGCGTTGCGTCCCCGCCCGCGCTTGTGGCTATAGTCACGTCCAGGACCGTGCTCCAGGTCACACCCGACGGCGCGGTCCCCTCGCACCCGCGTCTCGGCTGAGACCTCTCCCGGAGGAGCCCCCATGGCCACCCGTCTGCGTCACCGACTCCTGTCCGCCGCCGCGCTCACCGCGGCCGGCGCCCTGCTCGTCACCGGCTGCGCCCAGAGCCAGCGCGACGGCGGCGGCTCCGGCGGCTCGGGCGGGGGCGACGCCGCCCAGGTGGACGGCTCGTTCATCTTCGCCGCGTCCTCGGACCCCAAGAGCCTCGATCCGGCGTTCGCGAGCGATGGCGAGACCTTCCGGGTCTCCCGCCAGATCTTCGAGGGCCTCGTGGGCACGAAGCCGGGCACCGCGGACCCCGCGCCGCTGCTGGCCGAGTCCTGGGAGTCCTCTGAGGACGGCCTCACGCACACCTTCACCCTGAAGGAGGGCGTGCGCTTCCACGACGGCGAGCCGTTCAACGGGGAGGCCGTGTGCGCCAACTTCGACCGCTGGTACAACTTCACGGGCATCCAGCAGTCGGAGACCCTCTCGTACTACTACGGCAAGCTGTTCCGCGGCTTCGCGGACAAGCCCGAGGACGCCGTCTACAAGGAGTGCGAGGCCACCGGCGAGCACGAGGCGAGGATCACGCTGGCGCAGCCGTTCGCGGGATTCATCCCCTCCCTGTCCCTGCCGGCCTTCGCCATGCAGTCGCCGAAGGCGCTCGAGGAGTACAAGGCGGACGAGGTGGGCGGCACCGCCGAGTCGCCGCAGCTGTCCGAGTACGCCCGGGCCCACCCCACCGGCACCGGCCCCTACAAGTTCGAGTCCTGGAGCGTGGGCGAGGACATCAAGCTCACCGCCAACGAGGACTACTGGGGCGAGGGCGGCGAGGTCACGGACATCACCTTCCGCGTGATCGACGACCCGGTGGCCCGCCGTCAGGCGCTCGAGGCCGGGGACATCGACGGCTATGACCTCGTGGCCCCCGCGGACACCGCGGCCCTGTCCGAGGCCGGCTTCAACGTGGTGGCCCGCGACCCGTTCACCATCCTCTACCTGGGCCTGAACCAGGAGAAGGAGGAGCTCCAGGACGTCCGGGTGCGCCAGGCGATCGCCCACGCGATCGACAAGGACGCCCTCATCGCGCAGACCCTCCCCGAGGGCACGGAGCCCGCCACCCAGTTCATCCCGAAGTCCGTGAACGGGTACAGCGAGGACGTCACCACGTACGAGCACGACCCCGCCAAGGCCAAGGCGCTGCTCGCCGAGGCCGGCTACCCGGACGGCTTCACGATCGACTTCAACTACCCCACGGGCGTCTCGCGCCCGTACATGCCGACCCCCGAGCAGGCGTTCTCCAACCTCTCGAGCCAGCTGGCCGAGGTGGGCATCACGGTGAACGCGAAGCCGGCCAAGTGGAGCCCGGACTACCTCGACCAGGTGCAGGGCTCCGCGGACCACGGCATCCACCTGCTCGGCTGGACCGGCGACTACAACGACACGGACAACTTCGTGGGCGTGTTCTTCGGCCAGGAGAAGCCCGAGTTCGGCTTCACCGACGAGGAGCTGTTCTCCGCCCTCGAGGAGGCCCGCCAGATCCCGACGCTCGAGGAGCAGACGCCGAAGTACCAGGAGATCAACGAGCAGATCTCCGAGATCGTCCCGGCGGTCCCGCTCGCCCACCCGGCCCCGTCGCTGGCCTTCGACAAGCGCGTGGCCTCCTACCCGGCGAGCCCGGTCAACGACGAGGTCTTCAACGAGATCGACCTGACCGAGTGAGCCCGGAGGGCCGGGGACGACCCGCCCCACCGGCGACGACGGCGCCGCGCCCCGGCGCCGTCGTCGCGGGCCCGCCCGCCACCGCCCGTCCCTCGCACCGACCGGCCCGGCCCCCGCGCCGGCATGGAGGCCCCTCGTGCTCAGACTCATCGGCAAGCGCCTGCTGCTGCTGATCCCCACCCTGTTCGGACTGTCCGTCCTGCTGTTCGTGTGGGTCCGCAGCCTGCCCGGCGGCCCCGCCACCGCCCTGCTCGGCGACCGCGCCACCCCCGAGGCCGTGGCCCGGGTGAACGCGGCGTACGGCTTCGACAAGCCCCTGCTCGAGCAGTACGTCACCTACATGGGGCGGCTGCTGCGCGGCGACTTCGGCACCTCGATCATGACGAATCGGTCCGTGGTCGAGGAGTTCGCGGACCGCTTCCCGGCCACGCTGGAGCTCTCGATCTTCGCGATCGTGTTCGCGGTGGTCATCGGCATCCCGCTCGGCTACTGGGCCGCCCGCCATGTGGGCCGGTGGCAGGACGACGTCGCCGTCGTGCTGTCCCTGATCGGCGTGGTGGTGCCCGTGTTCTTCCTGGCGTTCATCCTCAAGTGGGTGTTCGCGGTGAAGCTGGGCTGGCTGCCCACGGACGGCCGGCAGGACCCGCGGATCGACGCCACCCACTACACGAACTTCTACGTGTGGGACGGCATCATCACCGCCGAGTGGGACGCGGCCCTGAACGCGTTGACCCACCTGGTGCTGCCCGGCATCGCGCTGGGCACCATCCCGCTGGCGATCATCGCGCGCATCACCCGCGCCTCCGTGCTGGACGTGCAGGACGCGGACTTCGTGCGCACGGCCCGTGCCAAGGGCCTGGCCCCGCGCCTGATCCGGGACCGGTTCATCATGCGCAACGCCCTGCTGCCGGTGAGCACCACGCTCGGCCTGCAGCTGGGCCTGCTGATCTCCGGGGCGGTGCTCACCGAGACGGTGTTCGCGTTCAACGGGATCGGCCGGTTCCTCGCCCAGGCGATCTTCCAGCTCGACTTCCCGGTGCTGCAGGGCTTCATCATCTTCATCGCCCTGCTCTACTCGCTGATCAACCTGGTCGTGGACGTCTCCTACGGCCTCATCGACCCGAGGGTGCGTGTCTCATGAGCGTGAACCTGCCCCCCAGCCCCGGCGGCGGACCCACCGAGCACGCCGTCGACCACGCGCTGGCGCCCGTCGAGGCCGGGGCCACCCAGGCGACCACCGAGGCCGCCGCGGACGCACGCGGCACCTCCGTGTGGGGCGCCGCGTTCCAGCGGCTGCGCCGCAACCCGGCGGCGATCGCCGGCGCCGTGATCGTGCTGCTCTTCGTGCTCGTGGCCGTCCTCGCCCCGGTGCTGGCCCCGTACGCGGGCACGGCCACGCCCGGCATGCGCGAGATCCGCCCCACCCACGTGCCCGGCCCCGGCGAGGTGGCCGGCTACCCGCTGGGCCTGGACCGCTTCGGCGGGGACGTGCTCTCCAAGCTGATCTGGGGCGCGCAGGCCTCGCTGCTCATCGGCGTCATCTCGACGGCGTTCGGCCTGGTCGGTGGCATGCTGCTCGGCCTGCTGGCCGGCACGTTCGGCGGTTGGGTGGACTCCGTGGTGATGCGCGTGGTGGACATCCTGCTCTCGGTGCCGAATCTGCTGCTGGCGGTGTCCATCGCGGCGATCCTCGGGCAGACCCCGTTCGCGGTGATGATCGCGATCGGGGTGGCGCAGGTGCCCGTGTTCGCGCGGCTGCTTCGGTCCTCGATGCTCACGCAGAAGGGGTCGGACTACGTGCTCGCGGCGCAGACCCTCGGCCTCTCGCGCGGGCGGATCACGATGTCCCATGTGCTGCCGAACTCGCTGGGCCCCGTGATCGTGCAGGCCACGCTCACCCTGGCCACGGCCGTGATCGACGCGGCCGCCCTGTCCTTCCTCGGCCTCGGCGGCGGCCGCCCCGAGACCGCCGAGTGGGGCCGCATGCTCACCTACGCGCAGGCCGAGCTGGGCATCAACCCGTGGCTCGCGTTCCTGCCCGGCCTGTGCATCGCCATCACCGCGCTCGGCTTCACCCTGCTGGGCGAGTCCCTGCGCGAGGCCCTCGACCCGACCTCCCGGAGGCGCTGACCATGGACCCCAAGCACGACGACGGCGCGCCCGGCCCCGGCGCGGCGCCCGCGGTCCCCGCGGCCGGCGCCCCGCTGCTGGAGATCCGTGACCTGGACGTGGAGTTCACCACCCAGCAGGGCACCGTGCAGGCCGTGGAGGGCGCGTCCCTCACGCTCCCGGCCGGGGGCACGCTGGCGATCGTGGGCGAGTCCGGCTCGGGCAAGTCCACCACCGCGATGGCCGCGATCGGCCTGCTGCCCGGCAACGGCCGGGTCACGGCAGGCTCCGTCCGCTTCGCGGGCGAGGAGCTCGTGGGCCTGCCGGAGTCGCGGATGCGCGGCATCCGCGGCCGCCGGATCGGGCTGGTGCCGCAGGACCCGATGTCCAACCTCAACCCCGTGACCCGGGTGGGGCAGCAGATCGGGGAGACCCTGCTGACCCACGGCATGGCGACGAAGAAGGACGTGGGGGCCGCCGTCGTCGAGGTGATGGAGCGCGCCGGCATCCCCGAGCCCGCGCGGCGGGCCAAGCAGTATCCGCACGAGCTCTCGGGCGGCCTGCGTCAGCGCGTGCTGATCGCCATCGGCCTGGCGTGCCGGCCGCAGCTGCTGATCGCGGACGAGCCGACCTCCGCCCTGGACGTGACGGTGCAGCAGGTGATCCTGGACCAGATCGACGAGATGACCCGCGAGCTCGGCAGTTCCGTGCTGCTGATCACCCATGACCTCGGCCTCGCCGCCGAGCGGGCGCAGCAGCTCGTGGTGATGCACCGCGGACGCGTGGTGGAGTCCGGCGACGCGCGGGCCATCCTCGAGGACCCGCAGCACGCCTACACCCGCTCGCTCGTGGCGGCCGCGCCGTCGGTGGCGGCGGCCCGCCTGCTGCCCGAGGCCTTCGATCCCGCCCCGGCCGACCTGGCCGAGGACGACACCGCGGCTCTGACCACGGTGGCCCTGGCGAAGCAGGACCTCACCCCGCTGGTGGAGATCCGCGACCTCACGAAGGTCTACCCCGTGCGCGGGCACGAGGACTTCACCGCCGCGAAGGACGTCTCCCTGAAGATCCCGCGCGGCAAGACCGTCTCGATCGTCGGCGAGTCCGGCTCCGGCAAGACGACGACGGCGCGCATGCTGCTCAAGCTGATCGAGCCGACCTCGGGCGAGATCAGCTTCGAGGGCAAGGACGTGCTGGCGCTGAAGGGGGAGGGGCTCAAGGACTTCCGGCAGCGTGTGCAGGCCGTGTTCCAGGACCCCTTCTCCTCGCTCAACCCCTCGTTCACGGTGGGCCGGATCATCGAGGAGCCGCTGCAGACGTACCGGCGGGGCAACGCCAGGCAGCGGCGGGCGCGCGTGCTCGAGCTCATGGACCAGGTCGCCCTGCCCTCCCACTTCCATCGCCGGTACCCGGCCGAGCTCTCGGGCGGACAGCGCCAGCGCGTGGCGATCGCCCGCGCGCTCGCGCTGAACCCCGAGCTGATCGTGTGCGACGAGCCGGTCTCCGCACTGGACGTGCTCGTGCAGGACCAGATCCTCACGCTGCTGCGCCGCCTGCAGGACGAGCTGGGGCTGAGCTACCTGTTCATCTCGCACGACCTGGCGGTGGTGCGGCTCATCTCCGACTACGTGTGCGTCATGAAGGACGGCCAGGTGGTGGAGGCGGCCAGCTCCGAGGAGGTCTTCACCAACCCCCGGCACCCGTACACGCGGCGACTGCTCGCCTCGATCCCGGGCAACGAGCTGGGCATCGCCGTGGAGGCGGACGGGACGCACGTGTGAAGCACCGCGGAAGGATGTGAGCGGCGTCGCTTCCATGCGTGATACTTGTTGCGCCACTCGCATCACTCGCATCCCCGATCGCAGGAGCATCCCATGGCCCACGCCGTCGACCCCGGGCGCCCCGTGCACAACCCGGACATCGTCGGGTTCACCGACGCCGAACTGAACGAGACGCCGATCCGCCCGCGCTGGAACTCCCTCGGCCCGGGCATCGTCGCCGCGGCCACGGGCGTGGGCGCGGCGGACCTGGTGGCCACCCTGACCGCCGGCTCCCGCTACGGCTACATGCTGCTGTGGGCCGTGGTGCTGGGCGTGATCTTCAAGATCGTGCTCGTGGAGGGCGTGGGCCGCTACTACCTCTCCACCGGCAAGACGATCTTCCAGGGCTGGCGCACCCTCGGGGCCTGGACGTCCTGGTACTTCGGCCCGTACATCCTCATCTGGGGCATCGTGTACGGGGCGACGGCGATGTCCTCCACCGCCCTGCCGCTCGCGGCGCTGTTCCCCGGGGTGGACAGCAAGGTGTTCGCGATCGCCGCGGGCCTGATCGGCCTGGGGCTGGTCTGGCTGGACAGGTACCGCCTCATCGAGTGGCTCATGACGGTGCTGATCGGCGTCATGTTCGTGACCGTGCTGCTCTCCGCGGCGCTGACGGCCCCGAACCTGGGCGCGATCCTGGCCGGTCTCGTGCCGCAGCTGCCCTCCGGCGACCCGGACGTCATGTTCTACGTGCTCGGCCTCGCAGGCGGCGTCGGCGGCACCATCACGCTCGCCGCCTACGGCTACTGGCTGCGCGAGAAGGGCTGGAACGTCCCGAAGTACCTGAAGGTCATGCGGTTCGACAACGCGACCTCGTACATCCTCACGGGCATCTTCGTGATCGCCACCATGATCATGGGCGTCGAGCTGCTGCACTCGGCGGGGCTGGCGATCTCCTCGGGCGACAAGGGCCTGCTCGACGTCGGCGACGTGCTGGCCGAGCGCTACGGCTCGGCGTGGTCCACGGTGTTCCTCGTCGGATTCTTCGCCGCGTCCTTCTCCTCCCTGCTGGGCGTGTGGCACGGCGTCTCGCTGATGTTCGCGGACTTCTGGACGAACTTCCGCCGGCCCGCCGAGGAGCTGGACCAGGACGACGCGCCGTCGCTGTCCTCGAAGCCCGGCCGCTTCTTCCTGCTGTGGCTGACCCTGCCGCCCATGGCGCTGCTGTTCCTGGACCGGCCGATCTTCCTGATCCTGCTCTACGGCACGCTCGGCGCCCTGTTCATGCCGTTCCTGGCCGTGACCCTGCTGTTCCTCAACAACACGAAGGACGTGCCGCGGCAGTTCCGCAACGGCTGGGTCCGCAACACCCTGCTGGGCCTGACCGCGGCCGTGTTCGTGGCGATCGGCGTGAACGAGCTGATCAAGGCCCTGCAGCCGGTGCTCGGGGGGTGAGCCGGCGGCGGGAGCGAGGCACACTGGTGCCATGATCGTCGCCTTCTCCGTCGCCCCCTCCGGCCAACCTGCCGACGCCGAGCACCTGCCCGGTGACGCGGACACCGCGTCCGTGCACCGGGCGGTCGCGGCCGCCGTCGCCGTGGTGCGCGCCTCCGGCCTGCCGCACCGCACCTCCTCGATGTTCACCGAGATCGAGGGGGACTGGGACGAGGTGATGGAGGTCGTGCGTGCCGCCGTGGACGCCGTGTCCCCGTACGGCTCCCGCGTCTCGCTCGTGCTGAAGGCGGACATCCGCCCCGGCCACACCGACGAGCTGGACGGCAAGCTCGAGCGCCTCGAGTCGGCCCTCGCCGAGGATGAGGAACGGCGCGCCGCCCCGGCCCCGCGCGACGGCGACGCCGGGTGACCCCCCTCCCCGCTGCCCCCGGACGCTTTCGTTCGGGAAACGGCGGCGTGTCGAGGCGCTTTCGTTCGAGGAATGGCCGCCGCGCCGGCGGCCCGGAGGAGCAGCCCGTGCCTGAGCCCGTGACCGTGCGCCCCGCCGCCCCCGGGGACGTCGAGGCGCTGCTGCGCGTCAAGGCGCGGTCGTGGCGGGAGGCCTACGGCGCGCTCCTGCCGTCCGCCTACCTGGACGCGATCGAGGCCCGGATCCCGGAGGACGTGCCCGCGTGGACCGCGCTGATCGGATCGGACCGGGACCTCTGGGTCGCCGACGACGGCGGCCGGCTGCTCGGCGTGGCGCTCGCGGGCCCGCGTCGCTCGGCGGCGGAGACGGGCCGGACGGGTGCGGACGACGCGCCCGCGTCGCCCGCCGACCTGCCCGATGTGGAGCTCATGGTGCTCTACGTCCTGGCCGAGGCGTACGGCACCGGTGTGGGAGCGCGCCTGCTGGACGCCGTCGTGGGGGACCGCCCCGCGCTGCTGCGCGTCCTCGCCGAGAATCCGCGGGCCGTCGCGTTCTACGTCAAGCACGGCTTCGCGGCCGTGGGGGCGCCGGAGCCGATGACCGGCCCGTGGGCCGGCCTGCACGAGCAGCTGATGGTGCGCCGCCTCCCGCACGACGGCGGTGCGGCGTGAGTCGCCGGTCGTCGGCGCGCCGGGGCCGGGCCGCGGGCGGATCCGCCGGCCCCTCCGGGATCGAGCCGGGCGTCCACGCGATCACCCACGGCACCGCCGAGATCCGCGAGGACGCCTTCGAGCCGGGCGCGTTCATCCTCTACGTCAACGGCGTCGAGTCCTCGCCGCTGGACCCCGAGCGCCCCGAGCGCATGGCCTTCGAGTACATGCGCTGGGCCGCCGCAGCCGTCCGGGCGCACTGGCCGGAGCCCACACCGCTGCGTGCCCTGCACCTGGGCGGCGCGGGCTGCGCGCTCGCCCGCTGGGTGGACCACGCGTACCCGGGCTCCCACCAGACCGCGGTGGAGATCGACGTCGGCCTGGCCGCCCTCGCCCGCGAGCGCTTCGGCCTGCCCCGCGCCCCGGCCCTGCGCATCCGCGTGGCCGACGCCGCCGAGGTCCTGGCCACGGCCCACCCGGCCAGCCGCGACCTGATCATCCGCGACGTCTTCGCCCCGGACCCCACGGACCTGACCGGCGCCCGCCACATCACCCCGCCGGGCCTCACCGGCCTGGACGCGGCCCACGCCGCCGCGCGGGTCCTCGCCCCGGGCGGGCTGTACGTGCTCAACGTGGGCGGCGGGCCGGACCTGACGTCGGTGCGGGCGGACGTGGCCGCCGTCGTCGCCGCGTTCGAGCACGTCGAGGTGATCGCGGATCCGCCCATGCTCAAGGGGCGGCGCCGCGGCAACGTCATCGTGGCGGCCTCGGACACCCCCGTGGCCCGCCCCGCCGTGGACGCCCCGCCCGGCGCCGACCCCCGCGACCGCCTGGCCCGCGCCCTGCGCATGGACGCCTTCCCGGCCCGGCTCGCGGAGGATCCACGCGGCTTCCCCGCGGGTGCCGCGCCCGGGATCACGGGACTCGTCCCGGGCCCCGAGGTGTAGACTGGAGGCACTCGGCCGGGTCCGCCCGGGGCCCGTCGAGTCTGACTCGAGGAGGTCGCCATGTCCGCCCAGACCCAGCCCGCCGCCCCCCGCCGCGAGGATGCACCGCTCGGCGTCCTGGTGGGTGTGGACGGCTCCGACCAGTCCGTCTCCGCCGCCCGCTGGGCCCAGCGCGAGGCCGGCCTGCGCGGCGAGCCGCTGACCCTCGTCACCGCCTACTCGATCCCCGCGTACTGGGGCTACGGCGCGGACGCCGGCGGCGCCGTCCTGGACGACTCCCGCCTCCGCGAGGGCGTGCAGGCGCTCCTGGAGGAGGTCGCCGGCAAGCTCGACGCCGACGGGGTGCGTCCGGAGCTGCGCGTGGAGATCGGTGACGCGGCCGGCGTCCTCGTGGAGCTCTCCGCCGAGGCCTCCCTGCTCGTCTCGGGCGCGCGCGGCCGCGGCGGCTTCATGGGCCGTCTGCTCGGCTCGGTGGCCGCCGCGCTGCCCGGCCATGCGCACTGCCCCGTCGCCCTCATCCCCGCCGGGGTCGAGGCCAGCCGCGCGGGGGACAGGACCGCCGTCGTGGTGGGCGTCGACGGTTCCGAGCAGGGCCGTGCCGCCGCTCTCGAGGCCGCCGAGGAGGCCCGCCTCCGCCAGGCGCCGCTGAAGCTCGTGTGCGCCGTCCCGCCCCTGGGCGCGAACGCCGCGTGGCTGGCCGTCAGCCTGGACGAGGAGGCCCGCGAGCGGGAGCTGCGCGAGCGCCTCGACGCCGGCGCCGCGTGGATCGGCTCCGAGTTCCCCGGCCTCGAGGTCCTCACCGAGCTCGTGGACGGCACCCCCGTGGACGTGATGGTGGACCAGACCGCCACCGCCCGCCTCACCGTGGTGGGCACGCGCGGTCTGGGCGGCTTCGCCGGTGCGATCGTCGGCTCCACGAGCCGCGGAGTCGCGGACCACGCGAAGGGCCCGGTGCTCGTCGTCCCGTTCCGCGAGGACGTCCGCCTCGGCCGCCGCGCCTCGTTCGGCCCGGTCCAGGACCAGCCGGAGTCCTGACCGGCGCTCAGCCCCAGCCGAGCTCGTGGAGGCGCTCCTCGGAGATGCCGAAGAAATGCCCCACCTCGTGCATGACGGTGACGGTGATCTCGTCCTCGAGCTCGGCGCGGGAGGTGCAGTGGCGGGTGAGCGGGCCGCGGAACACCACGATCCGGTCCGGCATCTGCCACGCGAGCTCGGCGCGCTCGGTCAGCGGCACGCCCTCGTAGAGGCCGAACAGCTCGGTGGCCGGGTCCTCCCAGCGCTGCGGCTCGTACTCGTCCTCCACCACCACGACGACGTTCGTCAGCAGCCGGGCCAGCTCGTCCGGGATGCGGGTGAGGGCCGCGGAGACGGCGTCGTCGAACTCCTGCTCGCTCATCCACGTGGCGGCGGGCTGCTCGGGCGACGGGCGGTGGTCCACGGCGGCTCCTGGGGGTGCGGGGCTCCGCGGTGCGGAGGGCGGCCGGCCGGCGGCCGGACTTGCCGGAGGGTGTGCGGCCACCATAGACTCCCAGGGTCCACCTCGGGAATCTCGACATCGGACCTGCCCCTATCGTCTAGAGGCCTAGGACACCGCCCTTTCACGGCGGCGACACGGGTTCGAATCCCGTTGGGGGTACGCAGAACGGCCGCCCTCGGCGGCCGGAACGGCACGTGGAGCGTGGATTTGCACGACGCTCGGAGGCTCTGCTAGAGTTTCCACTCGTTGCGAAAGCGGCGAGAACAACAGAACATGGCCCTGTAGCGCAGTTGGTTAGCGCGCCGCCCTGTCACGGCGGAGGTCGCGGGTTCAAGTCCCGTCAGGGTCGCTCGGATCGTCCGATCACCGGCATTCGGAAACGGAGTCCGGTGACGCATGGTCCTGGTGACGAAGGTCGCCGGGCTCTGTAGCTCAGTTGGTAGAGCGTACGACTGAAAATCGTAAGGTCACCGGATCGACGCCGGTCGGAGCCACCACTTCGAGAAGGCCCCCCGCAGACGCGGGGGGCCTTCGTCGTCCGGGGCGACGGGCCGCTGACAGGCGGCGACGCGGTGGGCACACTGGGTCGATGCCCGATTCCCCCTCCGCCCGCGCGACCGGCGGCGAGACCGCGCTCGTGGTGATCGACGTCCAGCACAGCTACTTCGAGCATCCCGCGCTGGCCGCCCATCAGTCCGAGCTGACGGCGGCGGTCGTGGAACTGCTCCGGGCCGCGCACGAGGCCGGCCGTCCCGTCTTCCTGGTGCGGACCGAGCACGCGCGGGACCGCTCCACGTGGACGTTGAACATGCTGGCCGACGACGAGGGCTTCGCCTTCCCGGGCACCCGGCAGGCCGCTCTGCTCGACGGGGTCGCGGCGGCCGCCCCGGACGCCGTCGAGGTCGTGAAGACCCGGGACTCCGCCTTCCACGGCACAGGACTGGCGGCCGAGCTGCGGGGCCGCGGGGTGGATCGGCTCCTGCTGTGCGGCGTCTCCACCCACAGCTGCATCGCCGAGACCGCCACGGCCGCGTTCGCCCTCGACTTCCACGCCGCGATCGCGACGGACGCGATCGCCTCCGAGGAGCCGGCGCTGGCCGCGGCGATGCTCGACTTCCTCCGCGACGAGATGCGTCAGCCGCTCCTCGGGCAGGACGAGGCACTCACCCTCCTGCGCACCGGCCTCGTCCCCGACCGGGGCTGAGGGGCGTTCACAGGATCTCGACGTCGCCCTCGTCCGCACGCGTGCGGTCCTGGGCGTCCTCCTCGATGTGCATGGCGGCGGACTCCGCATTGCGCAGGGAGTCCGGGGCACGTCCCTCCCCGGCCCGGTGCTGCGGGTCGTCCGAGCCGCCGCGCACGGGCTGGCCGTCGCGGCCGTCCTCCGGCTCGGGGTCGCCGGCGGCGTTGGGATCGGCGAGCAGGTCCGTCTCGAGCTCTCGTTCGTCCTCGCGGTCCTCGAAGGGGACGTCGGTCATGGTGCGGGTCCTTCCTCTCACGGGCGGGCCCGTCCGGCGCCGCCGTCGTCGTGGTGCCCCACACCCTAGTGAGGCCGCCCACGCCTCACCAGGGGGCGCCCGCGCCGGGGCCGTGGGCGCGGTCACCCGGCCGGGTGAGACCGTCCACTCGGCCGCGTCTCAGGCGGGGGGCCGGCGCGCGGGACCACGTAGGGTCGGGAGGATGAGCGATCCGACACCGCCCTTGAAGAATCCACTGGATCCTGAGCGGGCCGACACCCGCCCCTCCTCCGCCCCCACGGCCGACGGCGCCGTCGCCCCTGCCACCTCCGCCGCGGCCGCCCGCGACCGCGTCCTGCTGCCGTGGGTGTTCTGGCCCTCCGCGGTCATCGTGCTCTCCTTCGTGGGGGCCACGCTGCTCGCCCCCGAGCAGATGACCGTGGGCATCGGCCTGGTCCAGCAGGCCATCATCACGAACTTCTCGTGGTGGTACGCCCTCGTCGCCCTGTTCTTCGTGCTGTTCTGCGGCTACCTCGCGTTCTCCCGCAAGGGCGACATCACCCTGGGCAAGCCCGATGAGAAGCCCGAGTTCTCCACGCTGTCCTGGTTCTCCCTGCTCTTCGCGGCGGGCATGGGCATCGGCCTCGTGTTCTTCGGCATGACCGAGCCGCTCATGCACTTCACCTCGCCGCGGCCCGACGTGGCGGCCGCCAACCCCACCCAGGCGGAGGCCGCCCAGTCGGCGCTGGCCACCACGTTCCTGCACTGGGGCCTGCAGCCCTGGGCGATCTACGCGGTGGTGGGCGTGGCGGTCGCGCTGGCCATCCACCGGCGTGGCCGTCCCCTCGCGCTGCGCTGGGCCTTCGAGCCGCTGATCGGCGAGCGCCGCGTGCGCGGCGGCTGGGGCCACCTGATCGACAACATCGCCCTCATCGGCACCGTCTTCGGCGTGGCCACCTCGCTGGGCCTCGGCGTCACCCAGATGTCCGCGGGCCTGCGCGCGCTGGGCATCGTGCCCGAGGACAGCCCCTGGCTCGAGTACGCCATGATCGGCGCGGTCACCTGCGTGGTGCTCTACACCGTGGTCTCCGGTGTCGAGCGCGGCATGAAGTGGCTGTCCAACACCAACCTGATCCTGGCCGCCGGACTGCTGCTGTTCATCGCGATCGTGGGGCCCACCGCGTTCCTGCTCAAGGAGATGGTGCAGTCCCTCGGCTCCTACATGCAGTACTTCTTCGCGAACTCGCTCAACGTCTCCGCGTTCTACGGCGCCGAGGGCGACGCGTGGCAGGCCGGCTGGAGCGCGTACTACTGGGGCTGGTGGATGTCCTGGACGCCGTTCGTCGGCATCTTCATCGCCCGCATCTCGCGCGGTCGCACCGTGCGCGAGTTCATCGCCGGCGTGCTGCTGGTGCCCACCCTGGTCTGCGTGGTCTGGTTCGGCATCCTGGGCGGCACCGCGATCTTCCTCGAGACCACCCGCCCGGCCGGGTACACCTCCGTGGTGGGCGCGGACGGCGCCATCGACTCGAACACCGCGCTCTTCCAGGTGCTCGAGCAGCTGCCCGCGGGCATGATGCTCGTGGTCGGCGCCATCATCCTCTCGGGCATCTTCTTCATCACCTCCGCCGACTCGGGCTCGCTGGTGATGGGCATGCTCGCCACCGGCGGCGACGTGAACCCGAAGGCCACGGTGAAGATCTTCTTCGCCATCGCCACCTCGCTCATGGCCGCGGCCCTGCTGGCCGCCGGCGGCCTGTCCGCCATCCAGGTCCTGGCCATCACCATCGGCCTGCCGTTCTCCGTGCTGATGCTGCTGATCTGCCTGGCCACGTTCCGCTCGCTCGGCTACTCCGTGGCGCGGGTGGAGGCGGTGCGCCGTCAGGCCATGCTGGCCTCCATCAAGGACCGCCTGGGCCTCGAGTCCGACGACGACGAGGTGGTCGACTCCGGCCCCGTGGCGGCCTCGCAGTGGTGGGCCTCGCTCAGTCGGGACCACCAGCAGCGGATCGCCGATGCGGCCGCGGACGCGGCCGCCGGCGCCGAGGCCGGGCCGGCGGCGCGCCGGACCCGGCTGCGCCGCACGCCGCGCTGACGGCCCCCCGTCGCGGAAGGACCCCGCGGCACCACGCCTGATCCCGTGTGGGAGGCGTGGCGCCGCGGGGTCCTCCTCATCCCCGGGCGGGGGGAGTCACTCGCGCGCCGCCACGGCCGGCAGGGAGCCGGTCCGGGCGTGCGCGGAGGCAGTGCGCCGCACGCCGGTGACGAACCAGGCCAGGCTGAGCACGACCATCCAGGCCACGCCGATCAGCAGCGGCTGGCGGGAGTCCGGGGTCGTGGCCATGGTGATCACCACGGCGGCGACGAAGGCCAGCCCGAACACCGTGCCGACGATGCCGAACGGCATGCGGAACGAGGACGGCCGCTGACCGGCCGCAGCCATGCGGGCGCGCATCGCGCGGTGGGAGAGCAGGATCATGGTCCACGTGAACACCACGGCGAACGAGGCGACGCCGGCCACGAGTCCGAACGCGTTCGGGTCCACGGTGATCAGGACGGCGCCCACCACCAGCACGCCCATCATCACGGCGACCGTCAGCCACGGCACGCCGCCGCGGTTCACGCGGGTGAAGGCGCGCGGGGCCTGGCCGTCATGGGCCATGGCGTAGAGGAGCCGGCCGCTGGAGTAGATGCACGCGTTGATTGCGGAGACCGCCGCGGTCAGCACCACGAAGTTCAGGATGTGCGGGGCGAACGGGACGCCGAGGGCGTCGAAGATCTGCACGAACGGGCTGGTGGAGCCGTCCACGGCCGTCCACGGCACGAGGGACATGATGACCACCATGGTGCCCACGTAGAACAGCAGGATGCGCACGGGCACCGTGTTGATGGCCCGGGGCAGGGACTTCTCCGGGTCCTTGGCCTCGCCCGCGGCGATGCCCAGGGTCTCGATGCCGCCGAAGGAGAAGGTCACGACGGTCAGGGCGGTCAGCACGCCCAGCATGCCCATGGGCAGGAAGCCGCCGTGCTCCACGAGGTTGTGCACGCCCGCCGTCGCGCCCTCCTGGTAGGAGGCGCCGGTGAACATGAGGATGATGCCGCCGAAGATCATGGCCACGATGGCGCCGACCTTGATGAGGGTCAGCCAGAACTCGGTCTCGCCGAAGTTGCCGACGTCGGTGACGTTGATCAGCCCGACCACCAGGATGGTGGCCGCCACCCAGGCCCACGCGGGCACCTCGGGGAACCAGAACGCCATGTAGGTGGTGATGGCGGCGGTGTCCGCCACGATCACCACGGCCAGCTCGAACACGAAGGTCCAGCCGGTGACGTAGCCCGCGAACGGGCCGAGATAGCGGGAGGCGTACGCGGCGAACGAGCCCGAGACCGGCTCGTGCAGGGTCATCTCGCCCAGGGCCCGCATCACGAGGAAGACGGCGAAGCCGGCGATCAGGAACGCGAGGATCACGCCGGGGCCCGCGGCCTGGATGCCGCCGGCCGAGCCGTAGAACAGGCCGGTGCCGATCGCGGTGCCCAGCGCGATGAAGATGATGTGGCGCTGGGTGAGGCCGCGGTGCAGCTGACCGGGGCGCTCCGCGTCCGCGGGGCCGGGCTCGGCCACGCGGGAGCCGGAGGGGGAGGTGTTCACGGGGGTCTCCGTTCAGCTCTGGAGCAGCCAGGCGGCGGCGTTGTGGGCCAGCCGGCCGTCCTGCACGGCCTCGGCCTCGTCGAGGGAGAACAGGGCCCGGGCGTGGCCCGCGGGCAGGTCCACGGGCTCGTTCGAGAGGTTCGCCAGGACGAGCAGCGTGCGCGCCGGGATCGGCTCGCCCGAGCCCAGGTGGCGGCCGCCGCCGGAGGTGACGGTGAACGCCAGCACGCCGCGGGCGGGGTCGTGGTGCTCGGACCAGGCGAACGTGCCGGTGCCCAGGTCCAGCTCGCCCCGGATCTGGATCAGGCGGCGGTACAGCTCGAACACGGAGCCCTCGACGCCGACCTGACGGTCCGCCGCCAGCGCCCGGTAGGACTCCGGCTGGGGGAGCCACGGCCGCGCCGGGGCGTCCCCGGCGGGTCCGGCGCCGTCGTCGTCCGCGGGGGTGGAGAAGCCGAGCGCGGGCTCGTCCGCCGCCCAGGGCATCGGGATGCGGCAGCCGTCGCGGCCGGGCTCCTTGCCGTCCGTGCGGAAGAAGTAGGGGTCCGTGCGCTGCTCGGCGGCCAGGGTGGTGTGCTCGGGCAGGCCGAGCTCGTCCCCCTGGTAGATGTACGCCGAGCCGGGCAGGGCCAGCTCGACCAGGGCCGCGGCGCGGGCCCGGCGGCGGCCCAGCTCCTCGTCCGGCTGCTCGTCCTCGGCGGTGATGCCGGCCGGGTAGGAGCTCGGGTCCGCCAGGCCGTAGCGGGAGGCGTGGCGCACCGTGTCGTGGTTGGAGAGCACCCACGTGTTGGGGGCGCCCACGCGCTCGGCGTGCTCGAACGAGCGGTCGATCGCGCTGGTGAGGGACTCCGCGTCCCAGCCGGCCATCAGGTACGTGAAGTTGAAGGTCTGGTGCATCTCGCCGGGGCGGACGTACCGGAACATGCGCGAGAGCGGCGCCACCCACGCCTCGGCCACCATCATCGGCTCGTGGTCGTAGGAGTCCAGGACCCGCCGCCAGTCCCGGTAGACCTCGTGGACGCGGTCCTGGTCCATGAACGGGGTGAGCGGCTCGAAGGTGTCCGGGTCGAACGTGGGGTCGGCGTCCTCGCCCGCGTCCGTGACCATGCCCATGCGGGAGTGCTCGGCGTCCGGGTAGCCGGGCTGCTTGATGAGCCCGTGGGCCACGTCCACCCGGAAGCCGTCCACGCCGCGGTCCAGCCAGAACCGCAGGATGGAGCGGAACTCCTCGCGCACCTCCTCGTTCTCCCAGTTCAGGTCCGGCTGCGTGGTGTCGAACAGGTGCAGGTACCACTGGCCCGGGGTGCCGTCCGCCTCGGTCACGCGGGTCCAGGCCCGGCCGCCGAACGTGGACTCCCAGTTGTTGGGGGGCAGCTCGCCGTGCTCGCCGCGGCCCTCGGCGAAGTGGTAGCGGGCGCGCTCGGGGGAGCCGGGGCTGGCGGCCAGGGCGGCCTGGAACCACGCGTGCTCGGACGAGGTGTGGTTCGGCACGAGGTCCACGACCACGCGGATGCCGGCCTCGTGCGCGGCGGCGATCATCTCGTCCGCGTCCGCGAGCGTGCCGAATCGCGGGTCCACGGCGCGGTAGTCCGCGACGTCGTAGCCGGCGTCGTGCTGCGGGGAGAGGTAGAAGGGCGAGAGCCAGATCGCGTCCACGCCGAGCTGGGCCAGGTAGTCGAGGCGCGAGGTCACGCCGCGCAGGTCGCCCATGCCGTCCCCGTCCGCGTCCGCGAAGGAGCGCGGGTACACCTGGTAGATCACGGCGTCCACCCACCACGGGGTGACGGGCCGGTTCCGGGCTTCCGAGGGCGGGGTGCTCAGGCGCTGCGTGGTCATGGGATCCACCCTAGGCCCGACGCCGGGGCGCGCGCCCCGCGTGGGCGGCGTCGGCGGAGTGGTGTGCGTCTCGAGCACCCGGGTCGGCCCCACCCCGGTGCGCCGGCGGCCGGCTCAGGTCAGCCGGGCCAGCATCCCGACGGCGGCCCAGCGACGGTTCAGCCGTTCCTGCGCGACGCCGGCGGTCGCCTC
Organism: Micrococcus sp. TCR-5; assembly: GCF_052220525.1. Taxonomy (NCBI): domain Bacteria; kingdom Bacillati; phylum Actinomycetota; class Actinomycetes; order Micrococcales; family Micrococcaceae; genus Micrococcus; species Micrococcus sp. TCR-5. The sequence continues at coordinate 114,332 of NZ_JBQPDO010000006.1, read as the reverse complement.
GTCGCCCTCCTCGAGGGCGTCGATGAGCGTCCACAGGTCGAAGACGGAGTCGTCCGGCCACACGTGCCGCGTGAGGCCGCCGTAGTCCAGCTCGACCCACGAGTCGGGGTGGAACGCGCCGAGCCACTCCACCATCACCGTGAGCTCGCCGATCAGCTCCGCATCCGGGGCGTGCCGCGCGAGCACCGCGGCCGCGTGCCCGGCCCGCTCCCGGGCGGCCACGATCGGGGCGCGCCGGTACGCCGTGCGCTCGCTGTCCACGAGGCGCTGCACGGGCTCCTCGGGGTCGAACACCGTGAGCCAGCCGTGCGGCACACCCCACGTGGCCGTGCGCGTCTGCACGCGGTGGTGGCCCGGCGCACCGTCCTCGTCCTGCGGGTCCTCGCCCGCCGCGTCCGGGTCGGGGGAGAGGCCCCACTCCTCCTCGAGCGCCACGAGCGCGCGGCCGCGGTTCATGGCCCGCGCCGCCGGCGGGATGGCGGCCTCGTGCAGCCGCGGCAGCATGGTCTCCTCGAGCACGGCCGCGGCCATTTCGGCGCGCAGGCCGCGCTCGTCCGGGCAGTAGAAGGCGGAGCGGTGCTCGTCCTGGAGGACCCGCACGAGGTCGTCCTCGCCGGGCTCCGGGAACGGGTCGGCCACCGGCCGGGCCAGGCGACGCCGGGCCCGTTCGGCCGCCTCGGCCTCGACCTCGGCACGGGTGCGGTGGCCGCCGGCGATCAGCCGCGCCTGGACCGCGTCCGGGAACGCGGCCAGCGGCTGGAAGACGCGCAGGTGCGCGGTGCCGCGCGCGACACCCGGGGGCGGGCCGCCGTCGTCGTGGGTCATCGCGGGCTCGTCCGTGGTTCAGCCCAGCTCGACGACCACGGGCGCGTGGTCCGAGGCGCCCTTGCCCTTGCGCTCCTCGCGGTCGATCCAGGCGTCCGTGACCGTCCGTGCGAGGGCGGGGGAGCACAGCTGGAAGTCGATGCGCATGCCCTTCTTCTTGGGGAAGGCCAGGCCCGTGTAGTCCCAGTACGTGTACACGCCGGGGCCGGGGTGGCGCGGGCGCACCACGTCCACCAGCCCGGCGTCCTCGAACGCGTGGAACGCCGCGCGCTCGGCCGGGGAGACGTGCGTGTAGCCCTCGCGCTGGAACAGCTCGATGTCCCACACGTCCTCGTCCTGCGGAGCGATGTTCCAGTCGCCGGCCAGGGCGAGCCGGGTGTCCGGGTCCTCGGCGAGGCGCTCGGCCGCGTGCTCCTGGAGCACGCGCAGCCACTCGAGCTTGTAGCCCATGTGCTCGTTCTCCAGGCCGCGCCCGTTGGGCACGTAGAGGCTCCACAGGCGGACCGGGGCGACGCCGTCGGCCGCCTCGGCGCCCACGGTCGCCCCGATGGCGCGGGACTCCTCCTGCGGGTCCACGCCGCCCTTGCCGAAGTGCGGCTGGCCGGGGAAGCCGCGCTGCACGTCGCTCAGGCCGACGCGGGAGGCGATGGCCACGCCGTTCCACTGCGAGGTGCCGTTGTGGACCACCTCGTAGCCGGCGCGCTCGAAGAGCTCCCACGGGAAGTTCTCGTCCCGGCACTTGGTCTCCTGGATGGCCAGGACGTCGATGTCATGGCGCTCGAGGAAGGCCTCGACGCGGTCGGCGCGGGCACGGAGGGAGTTGACGTTCCAGGTGGCGATCTTCACCCGGCCAGGCTATCGAAGGGCGCGGACACCGTGGGATCGGCGCCTCAGCGCCACCAGTCGTCGTGGATCGTCACCGGCGTGGTGCGCTTGTGGCGGCTGCGGAGCCAGATGCCCTCGAGCTTCTCCGCGACCTCGGTCGGGACGTCCTTGCCCTCGAGGTAGTCGTCGATGTCCTCGTACGTCATCCCGAGTTCGGCCTCGTCCGTCTGGCCCGGCGTGCCGTCCAGCAGGTCCGCGGTGGGCACCTTGTTCCACAGGGGCTCGGGGGCTCCGAGTTCGCGGCCCAGCGCCCGCACCTGCCGCTTGTTCAGGCCGGCCAGCGGCAGGACGTCCGCGCCGCCGTCGCCGAACTTCGTGTAGAACCCGGTGACGGCCTCGGCCGCGTGGTCCGTGCCGATCACCAGCTGCCCGTGGGCGCCGGCCACCGCGTACTGGGCCGTCATGCGGATGCGGGCCTTCACGTTGCCCTGGTTGTAGTCCGAGATCGGCTCCCCCACGGCCTCAGCGAAGGCGGCGGCCAGACCCTGCACGGCCTCCGCGATGTTCAGGGTGACGTCCTGATCCGCACCCACGAAGTCCATGGCCGCCTGCGCGTCGGCCTCGTCGTGCTGCACCCTGTAGGGCAGGCGCACGGCCGTGAACCGGGGGTTCTCGCGGGAGGGCACGACGTCGGCGCCCGCCCCCGCCTCACCCGGCGGGGCGGTGCCGGGGCCGCCCAGGGCGACGGCGTCCGTGACGCCGAGCTGGGCGCGGCGACGCTCGACGGCGAGCTGGGCCAGCCGGCCACCCACCGTGGAGTCCACGCCGCCGGAGATGCCCAGGACGAAGCCGGACGCGCCCGTGGCCGCGAGGTAGTCGGCGAGGAAGGCCACGCGCCGTTCGACTTCGGCCGCCGGGTCGATCTCGGGGAGGACGCCCTGCTGGGCGATGATCCGCTGCTGGAGTTCACGCATGCCGGTCAGCGTAGGACCGGCCCCGCGCACGGGGACAGGGTCGGTCGGCGACGACGGCTCACGCGTCCGGGTGCCCCAGGTTGCGGGCGATGCGGCGCAGGACGCGGACGGCGTCGTCGATCTGGTCCCGCGGGACGTCCGCCGTCGCTTCGGCACGCAGGGCCTCGACCGCCTCGCCCACGCGGGCGCCCGCAGTACGGCCCGTGGCGGTGAGGGTGTAGAGGTCGCCCTCGACCGTCACCCAGTGGGACTCGACCAGCTCCTCGATCTGACCGGACACCGCGCCGCGCTGCTCCTCCTCGAAGCCGGCCTCGAGCTCGGCGCGGGACTGCGGGGCCACCGTGAGGGTGTTCAGAAACTGCCACTGGGCGCGGGTGAGGCCGTGCTCCTCGAGGCTCTCGGCCACGCGCGCCGCGATCAGGCCCTCGGTGAGGGTGAGCCAGTGCGCCAGGGGCAGGCCGGAGGGATGCTGGACGGCGTCGTCGTGCTGGATCTCGCTCATGGCCTGAGCCTAGCCAGTCCGGGACGGAAGCGGCAGGGGCGGTCGGGCCCGCACTAGCATGGGCGGCATGACCGACGCGCAGACCCCCACCGTCCCCACGCCCGAGCAGGACCGCGAGCGGCTCAAGCAGCTCATCCAGGATCTGGCTGTGGTGCACGGCCGGGTGACCCTGTCCTCCGGCAAGGAGGCGGACTACTACGTGGACCTGCGTCGGGTCACCCTGCACCACGAGGCCGCCCCGCTGATCGGCCGCGTGATGCTGCGCCTGCTCGAGGAGAACGGGATCGGGTGCGACGCGGTGGGCGGGCTGACCATGGGTGCGGACCCCGTGGCCACCGCGATGATGCACCAGGCTGGCGCCGCAGGCCGCGCGCTCGACGCCTTCGTGGTGCGCAAGGCGCAGAAGTCGTACGGCATGGGCCGGCAGGTGGAGGGCCCGGGCGTGGACGGTCGCCGCGTCGTCGTGCTGGAGGACACCTCGACGACGGGCGGCTCCGCGCTCACCGCCGTCGAGGGCGTGCGCAACGCGGGCGGCGACGTCCAGGCCGTGGCCGTGATCGTGGACCGTGCGACCGGCGCCGCCGAGCGCGTGGCCGAGGAGGCGGGGGTGCCGTACCTGTACGCGTTCGGCAAGGACGAGCTCGGCCTCGACTGAGCCTCGGCCGGCCCCGCGCCGCCCGCCTAGAGCCAGTCCGCGCGCTTGAACAGCACGAACAGCGTGAGGGCCACCGCCAGCATGAGTCCCAGGGCGAACGGATAGCCGAACGCCCAGTGCAGCTCGGGCATGCCGTCGAAGTTCATGCCGTACACCGAGCCCACCAGCTGCGGCGCGAAGATGATCGCCGCCCAGGACGAGATCTGCTTGACCTGCTCGTTCTGGGCGATCGACTGCTCGGCCAGCCGCTTCGACGCCAGCGTCGAGTCCAGCTCGAGGGCGCTGTTGAGCATCTGGCGCATGGTCGTCACGCGCTCGTTGATCTGGACGGCGTGGTCGTGGACGTCGCGCAGGCGGCGCAGGTTCTCCACCTCGAGGCGCGCCTGCTCGCTGAGCTCCTCGTCCTCCCAGGCGTGGGCGTCGTCGCGCGGGGGCAGGCCGTCGGCGTCGAGGCGGCGGGTGTCCTCGTGCAGACGGGTGCGCACCTCCTCCTGGAGCTGCTCCACGATGAACGGCAGCGCGCGGATGGCGTGCTGGAAGTTCAGCACCTCGCGGGAGAGCTCGTAGATGCGCCGGGAGACGTGCCCGTCGCCGGCGAAGACCTGGTCCTCGATCTCCGCGATGTCCTGTTCGAGGCCGTCGGCCACCGGGAAGTAGTCGTCCACGACCCGGTCCAGGATCTCCAGGGTGACCTGCCACGGCCCCATCGCGAGGCGCTCGCGGCCCTCCGTCTCCAGGGACCGACGCACGGCGGCCAGGTCCGGCTCCTCCGCGTGACGCACCGTCACCACGTAGTGCTCACCGGTGAAGACGCTCAGCTCGCCGAACTCCACGGTCTCGGTGCGGTCGATGTAGCGGGCCGGGTGCAGGACCATGAACGAGTCCTCGCCGTAGCGGTCCAGCTTGGCGCGCTCGCCTCCGGCGAGGGCGTCCTCGACGGCGAGCGGGTGCAGGCGCAGCTCCTCCGCGACCGCTTCGAGCTCGGCCACGTCCGGGCGGTACAGGCCCAGCCAGGCCATGCCGCCGGTGCGCTCACACTCCTCCCAGGTGTCCTCGAGGGTGGAGGGGGCGTGGACGCGCCGCCCGTCCACGTACACGGCGTTGTCGATCATGCTCACCAGGACATTCTCCCCGACGGTGGCCCCCGGCGGATTCCAGGATGCGCGCGCTACGGTGGCGCCATGAAGACTCCGCGCCATGCCCCGCCCGTCGTCCGTGACGGCAAGACCCTGCTCCCCGCCCACGCCGTCTCCACGGCCCCGGTCGCCGCGTTCGGTCTGATCGGCGGCTACCTGACGGCCCGTGAGACCGGCATCCGCCCGCTCGGCGGCGTCGTGCTGGCCGCCGCCGGCCTGTACGCCGGCCGGACGTGGTTGGCCACGCGGGGGCCGGCCGTCACCGGGGGCCTGGCCGCCCTGTACCTCGGCGGCTTCGGCGCCTCCCACCCGCTGGCCAAGAAGATCGGCGCGTGGCCGGCCGTGCTCTCCGTGGCCGCGGTGTCCGCCGGGGCCGCCTGGGCCGCCGTCGACCGGTCCGAGGCCGGCCGCTGAGAGAGCCCGCGCCGGCCGAGGACGGCGCCGTGCCCCGCGAGGTCGGCGTCGGGCCGTGGACCGGCCCGTGGCCGGAGGACCCCCGCTACGACCCGGAGCTGCTCGCGCACGGCGACCGCCGCAACGTGCTCGACCGCTACCGCTACTGGAGCCTCGAGGCGATCGTCGCGGACCTCGACGCGCGGCGCCACCCGTTCCACGTGGCCATCGAGAACTGGCAGCACGACCTGAACATCGGCACCGTCGTGCGCACCGCCAACGCGTTCAACGCCGCCGGGGTGCACATCATCGGGCGGCGCCGCTGGAACCGGCGCGGCGCCATGGTCACCGACCGGTACCTGCACGTGCGCCACCACGAGACGGTGGCGGCGTTCACGGAGTGGGCGGCGGGGGAGGGGCTGCCCGTGCTCGGCGTGGACCTGTTCCCCGAGTCGGTGCCGGTGGAGACCTTCGACTTCCCGCGTGCCTGCGTGCTCGTCTTCGGGCAGGAGGGGCCGGGGCTCTCGGCGGAGGTGCGGGCGGCGTCGAGCGCGGTGTTGTCCATCGCGCAGTACGGCTCCACCCGTTCGATCAACGCGGGCGTGGCCGCCGGCATCGCGATGCACGCGTGGATCCGGCAGCACGCGGCCGTCCCCTGAGTCCGGCGCGAGCCAGACGATTCCGCGCTGAAAGGAGCCTCTGGACCGCAGATTCGTCTGGCTCGCCGCGCAGAACGGCGCAGGACCGCGCAGGACCGCGCCGACGACGTGCGGCGTGACGGCCTCAGCCCGCGAAGGGCCGGACCGGCAGGCCCGTCACCCCCGGGCGGACGGCGAACAGGGCCCCGGCCAACGGGTCCTCGCCGCGCTCCATGTTCTCCCAGGAGGTGGTGATGTAGAGGGTGCCGAGGTCGTCGCCGCCGAAGGTGCAGGCCGTGGTCTTCTGCACGGGCACCTCGACCACCTCGTCGAGCGTCCCCTCGGGCGTGTACCGGTGGATCTGCCCGTGGCTGATCACGGCCACCCAGATCCCGCCCTCGGCGTCCACGGTGAGTCCGTCCGGCTTGCCCTCCCCGTCGAGCACGTCCACGAGCACGCGGCGGTTCGTCAGGCCCTCCTCGCGGGAGTAGTCGAACACGGCCACCTGCCGTGTGGGGGTGTCGTTGTAGTAGGCCCGTGTGCCGTCCGGGCTCCACTCGAGGCCGTTGGACGTCGTCGCGCCGGTCAGCACGACGTCCACCTCGCCGGCGCCGCCGTCGGGTCCGGGGGCGAGCCGGTAGAGGTTCGCGGCGCCGGGGGTCTTGGCGTACGCCATGGTGCCGCAGTAGAACCGGCCGTCCGGGTCGCAGCCGCCCTCGTTCATGCGGATCCCGGCGTCCGCGCCCCACAGCTCGGGCAGCGTCGTCAGCTCGCCCTCGGGCGAGATCAGGGCGAAGCCCCGCTCCACCGCGACGACGGCGCCGCCCCCGGCACGCGGGCGCAGCGCGGCGGCCACGTCGCCGACGTGCGTGCGGTCCACCGTCCCGTCGGCGCGCAGGGACAGGACGTCCCCGGCGAGCATGTCCACCCAGCGCAGGCCGCCGCCGGCGGTCACGCCCTCGGCGGCGGCGCCCCAGGAGGCGGCCCAGACGGGGCCCTCGCCGTGGTAGGCGATGGGATCGGTGACCTGCTCGGCGCGCATGACTGCTCCTTCGGTGGGCGGGACGGTCCTGGCCCCGACGCTAGCCGAGGCTCAGAACCACCCGCACGAGTCGGCGGTCCAGCGGTCGGCGAGGGTCGCGTCCAGGAACGCCCCCATCCGCGGCAGGGAGGCCACGTGGCCGCCCACGTGGGTCGGGGTGAGGAGCGGGTCGAAGCGCACCCGCGCGCCCTCCGCGCACCAGCGGCGGCCCAGGTCGCGGCCGGCGCGGTACGGGATGACGTCGTCCGTGACGGAGTGCGCGATCATCACCGGCACATCGGGACGGCGGCCCTGCGCGCCGATCCGCTGCTCGGCGAGGATCCCGGCCAGCTCGGCGTCGGAGCGGACGAGCTCAGGGAAGTCCTGCCCCGTGTGGGTCAGCGTGGCGGAGTCGAGGTGCGCGTAGGCGAGGCTGCCTGCCAGGCAGGTCTCGGCCGCGCCGTCGAGGGCCGTCAGGCCGGTCTCGTTGAGGTGCGTGGCCGGGTCCACGTCGTACGCGGCGAGCTGCCCGGCCATCGCGTAGAGCAGGAAGGCCGCGTAGAGACCGCCGTCGATCCGGCCCGCGACCTGCACGAGGTCGGCCGGCGGGGCGCCCGCGTAGGCGCCCTTGAGGTCCAGCTCCGGGGCGTAGTCGGGCGCGAGCTCGGCCGCGGCCGCGGCCGCCCCGCCGCCCTGCGAGTAGCCCGCGAGCGCGACCGGCGCGGTCGCGGTGACGCCCGACCCCGCCACCTGGGCGGCCGCGCGCACCGCGTCGAGGACGGCGTGCGCCTGGGCCTCCCGGACCATGTAGGTGTGCGTGCCCGGGGTGCCCAGGCCCTCGTAGTCGGTGACCACCACGGCGTGGCCGCGGCTCAGCAGGGACGTGATCCCGACGCCCTCGTACTGCACGCCGGTGGAGAGGGTGCGGGAGGGGGCGCAGCGGTCCGCCGCGCCCTGGGTGCCCACCGCGTAGCCGATCACGGGGCGCTCGCCGGCGCCCGTCCACGGGGCGGTGGGGGTCAGCACGGTGCCGGTCACGGCGATGGGTCGGCCCTGGGCGTCCTGCGAGGCGTACATGATGCGCGTGGCGTGCGCCGGCACCTGCACCAGTCGCACCGGGTCCAGGTAGAAGGCGGTGGGCTCGGTGCGGATCAGGGCGCCGGGGGTCGAGGGCAGGGTGGTGGGCGGCAGGTAGAAGGGGTCGTCGGCCGAGGCGGCCGCCAGGGCGTCCCGGGCCGCGTTCCAGCGGGCGTCCTCGGCCGTCGTGGCCGGCTGCGAGAGGTCCTCGACGGCGGAGCTCACCTCCGGCGCGTCGGGGGCCGGGGCGGACTCCTGGGCCAGGGCCGCGTGCGGCGCGCCGAACCCGGCGACGACGGCCACGGCGGCGGCCAGGGCGAGGGGGCGGGAGGGGCGGCGTACGGGGGCCATGGTGGTCTCCGGTCTCTGGGATGCAGATGTGACGCATCTCACCCTAGGCCAGCGACGGGGCCGTGCCCAGGTTGGCGTCGCCGTCGGGCCCGGGGCCCTGGGGCGGGTCCGGCCGCGCGGATAGGATGAGCCCGAGGGTGTCGCGCCCGCCGCGCTCCCCCGCCTGCCTGAGTCGACGACGCCTAGGAGCTGCAGCATGCCCATCGCATCCCCGGAGAAGTACGCCGAGATGATCGACGCCGCCAAGAACGGCGCCTTCGCCTACCCGGCGATCAACGTCACCAGCTCCCAGACCCTGAACGCCGCCATCCGCGGCTTCGCCGAGGCCGGCTCGGACGGCATCATCCAGGTCTCCACCGGCGGTGCCGCCTACTTCTCCGGCTCCTCCGTGAAGGACATGGTCGCCGGCTCGCTGGCGTTCGCCGCGTTCGCGCGCGAGGTCGCCAAGAAGCACTCCGTGAACATCGCCCTGCACACGGACCACTGCCCCCAGGACAAGCTCGAGGACTTCGTCCTGCCCCTGCTGGACGCCTCCGAGGCCGAGGTGAAGGCCGGGCGCGACCCGATCTTCAACTCCCACATGTGGGACGGCTCCGCCGAGACCCTCGAGGAGAACCTGCGGATCGGCCGCGAGCTGCTCGCCCGCACCCACGCCAACAAGCAGATCCTTGAGGTGGAGATCGGCGTCGTGGGCGGCGAGGAGGACGGCGTGGCCCACGAGATCAACGAGAAGCTCTACACCACCGTGGCGGACGGCATCGCCACGGTGGAGGCACTCGGCCTCGGCGAGAACGGTCGCTACCTCACCGCGCTGACCTTCGGCAACGTGCACGGCGTCTACAAGCCGGGCAACGTGAAGCTGCGCCCGGAGATCCTGCAGGAGATCCAGCAGGCCGTGGGCGAGAAGTTCGGCAAGGAGCGCCCGTTCGACCTCGTGTTCCACGGCGGCTCCGGCTCCGCCGCCCAGGAGATCGCCGACTCGGTGGAGTACGGCGTCGTGAAGATGAACGTGGACACGGACACCCAGTACGCGTTCACCCGCCCGGTGGCCGGGCACATGTTCGAGAACTACGACGGCGTCCTGAAGGTCGACGGCGAGGTCGGCGACAAGAAGCAGTACGACCCCCGCGTGTGGGGCGCCAAGGCCGAGGAGGCCATGGCCGCCCGCGTGGTCCAGGCCTGCACCGAGCTGAACTCGGCCGGCAAGAGCATCGGCTGACCCCGCCGTCCGCCGCGCCGGCCCGCACCCTCGCGTGAGGGTGCGGGCCGGCGTCGTCCTCAGCCCTCCCGCTCCTCCTGGGCCTGGAGGAACTCGAAGACCTCACGCTCGTCCACACCGGGGAAGGTCTGCGTGGGCATGGCCGCCAGCAGATGCGCGTGCATGCGCGCCGCGGGCCACACGTGCCCGCCCCACGCGGCCTCGAGCTCGGGGTCGGGGCGGCGGCAGCAGCGCGGATCGGGGCACGTGGAGGTGACCCGGTGGCGGGTGTCCGCGCCGCGGAAGTGCCGGGCATGCTCGAACGGGGTGCCCACGGAGAGGGCGAACAGCCCGTCGGGGCCGTTCTCGATCATCGAGGTGCACCAGAACGTCCCGTTGGGCGAGTCCGTGTACTGCGTGTGGGCGCGGAACCGGTCGTTGCGGGAGAAGGCCTGCCGCGCGCCCCACTTCCGGCACGCCTGCTGGCCCTCGATCGCACCGGTGTGGTCGGCGGGGAACACGATCCCGTCGTTCTCGTAGGCCTTGTGGATCACCCCGGTCTCGTGGACCTTCTGGAAGTGGCAGCGGATGCCCAGGTCCACGGTGGCCAGGTTGGTGAACCGGTGCGCCGCGGCCTCGTAGGAGACGCCGAACGCGTCCTTCAGGTCGTCCACGGACAGGTCCCGGCGCTTCTGGGCGGCCCGCAGCAGCGACGACGCCGCCCGCTGCGGCATGAGCAGCGCGCCCGCCAGGTAGTTCACCGCCACACGCTGGGCGAGGAAGTCCTCGTAGTCCCGCGGCTCGCCGTGGCCCAGGACGGCGGCGGCGAGGGCCTGGAGCACCACGGTGCGGCGGTCGTGGTCCGAGGAGCGGGAGCCGCTGATGTGGATGCGCCCGTGCTTGAGGTCTGTGACGGAGCGCGTGGAGTGCGGCAGGTCCGGGACGAAGCGCAGGGTGAAGCCGAGGTGCTCGGCCAGCTCCGAGACCGCGTGCAGGCCCAGCGGCCCGCCCGTGTGGCCGATCGCGTCGAGCAGCCGATGCGCCTCGGCCTCGAGGTCGGGGTAGTGGTTGTCCACCGCGCGCATCCGGGCGCGCAGCTGGGCGTTGGCGCGGCGCGCCTCCTCGGGGGTGGCGGCCTGCTCCTCCAGGCGACGGCGCAGCTCGGCCTCCAGCCCCGCGATCACCTCGAGGACCTCGGTGGGGGTGCGGGGCCCGATGCGCAGCGGGGGCAGGCCGAGGGAGGCGTAGTGCTCCGAGCGCGCGAACCGTTCGACCTCGATCTCCAGTTCGGCCCGCCGGGTGGGGGCCCGGCCGGTGAGCAGGTCCTCGACCGGCACGCCCAGGACCTCGGCGATCCGCTGGACCAGCGAGAGCCGCGGCTCGCGGCGGGCGTTCTCCACGAGGGACAGGTGCGAGCCGCTCACTCCCGTGTGCTCCGCGAGCTGGTCCAGGGTGAGGCCGGCCTGCTTGCGCAGGTGCCGGACGCGGCGGCCCAGCGCGACAGCGTCCACGGTCGCGCTGTCCTCGGGAAGCGGGCGGGTCATCATGCGCGGAACTGTAGACGGAACCGGGGAGGAGATCACGTGTTTCGGAAAGAAAGTCACATTCTTGACAAGCGGGGGGCCGTTGCCGTGATCCAGACCACACCGGGGCGCAAGGACTGTCACGTTCTGACCCAGTGGCAGGAACGGCCGGAGTTTCCACCGATTTTGTGCTCCAGAGGGCCTTGCCCGGGGCCAAGGTGGATGTCAACGGCAGCGACGGACACGTCGCACCGAACCCTTCACGAACCGGACCGATCCTCAGGAGGACGTCATGACCACCCAGCCCCACCACTCCACTCCCGCCTCCGCCGAACAGCTCCAGCACGACTGGGACAACAACCCCCGCTGGGCCGGCGTCGAGCGCAGCTTCACCGCCGAGGACGTCGTCCGTCTCCGCGGCCGCATCCAGGAGGAGCACACGCTGGCCCGCCGCGGCGCCGAGAAGCTGTGGACCCAGCTGAAGGACGAGAACGCCCGCGGTGAGTTCACCAACGCCCTCGGCGCCCTCACCGGCAACCAGGCCGTCCAGCAGGTCAAGGCCGGGCTGCGCGCCATCTACCTCTCCGGCTGGCAGGTCGCCGCGGATGCCAACCTCTCCGGCCACACGTACCCGGACCAGTCCCTGTACCCGGCCAACTCCGTGCCGCAGGTGGTGCGCCGCATCAACAACGCCCTGCTGCGCGCGGACCAGATCGAGCACGCCGAGGGCGTCAGCAGCGTCGAGGACTGGCTCGTGCCGATCGTGGCCGACGCCGAGGCCGGCTTCGGCGGCCCGCTCAACGCCTACGAGCTCATGAAGTCGATGATCACCGCCGGCGCCTCCGGCGTGCACTGGGAGGACCAGCTGGCCTCCGAGAAGAAGTGCGGGCACCTCGGCGGCAAGGTGCTCATCCCCACCGGCCAGCACATCCGCACGCTCAACGCCGCCCGCCTGGCCGCCGACGTCGCCGACGTGCCCAGCGTGATCATCGCCCGCACCGACGCCGAGGCGGCCACCCTGATCACCTCGGACGTGGACGAGCGCGACGCCGAGTTCATCACCGGTGAGCGCACCGCGGAGGGCTTCTACAAGGTCCGCAACGGCGTCGAGCCCTGCATCGCCCGCGCCAAGGCCTACGCCCCGCACGCGGACCTGATCTGGATGGAGACCGGCACGCCGGACCTCGAGCTGGCCCGGAAGTTCGCCGAGGCCGTCAAGGCCGAGTTCCCGGACCAGATGCTGGCCTACAACTGCTCGCCGTCCTTCAACTGGAAGAAGAACCTCGACGACGACACCATCGCCAAGTTCCAGCGCGAGCTGGGCGCCATGGGCTACACCTTCCAGTTCATCACGCTGGCCGGCTTCCACGCCCTGAACCACTCGATGTTCGACCTGGCCAAGGGATACAACGAGCGCCAGATGTCCGCGTACGTCGAGCTGCAGGAGCGCGAGTTCGCCGACGAGGCCCGCGGCTACACCGCGACCAAGCACCAGCGCGAGGTCGGCACCGGCTACTTCGACGCCGTGTCCACCGCCATCAACCCGGACAGCTCCACGGTGGCCCTGGCGGGCTCCACGGAGTCCGGCCAGTTCCACTGATCCGCTCAGCCGAGACCGCGAGGAGGCAGTCCCATGAGCCCGCAGACCACGACCCCCACCCTGCACGAGATCCATGCCGACGACGCTCGGGAGCACACGCCCCTGCCGCATGACGTGAGCACCCAGGCCATCCCCGTCGTCATCCCCGAGGGCGCCGCCCCCGTGGTGACCGTCCACGGGCCGGTCGACGGGCGGCAGGCCGAGATCCTCACGGACGAGGCGCTGGCGTTCCTCGGCCGCCTGCACCGGCTGGCCGAGGACCGCCGCCGGCGGCTGCTCGAGGAGCGGGAGTACACCCAGCGCCGCATCACCGACGGATGGAACCCGCACTACCTGCGGTCCACCCGCCGGGTCCGCGAGGACGACTCCTGGCGTGTGGCGCCGCTGGCCCCCGGCCTGCAGGACCGCCGCGTGGAGATCACCGGCCCCGTGGATCGGAAGATGACGATCAACGCCCTCAACTCGGGCGCCTCGGGCTGGCTCGCCGACTTCGAGGACTCCTCGACGCCGTCCTGGGACCGGATGCTGGACGGGCAGGTCAACCTGTTCGACGCGATCCGCGACCAGATCGACTTCACCTCCCCCGAGGGCAAGGAGTACCGGCTGCGCGAGCGCGAGCTCACGGACCGGCCGACCATCATCGTCCGCCCGCGCGGCTGGCACCTCATCGAGGACCACATCCGTGTGGACGGCGAGCCGATGGCCGGCGCCCTCGTGGACTTCGGCCTGTACTTCTTCCACAACGCCGACGAGCTGATCCGCCGCGGCCACGGCCCGTACTTCTACCTGCCCAAGCTCGAGTCCCATCTCGAGGCGCGGCTGTGGAACTGCGTGTTCGTGGCGGCGCAGGACGAGCTGGGCATCCCCCAGGGCACCATCCGGGCCACCGTGCTGATCGAGACGATCACCGCGGCGTTCCAGATGGAGGAGATCCTGTACCAGCTGCGCAACCACGCCGCGGGCCTCAACGCCGGCCGCTGGGACTACATCTTCTCCATCATCAAGAACTTCCGGGACCGCGGGGCCGAGTTCGTCCTCCCGGACCGCTCGGAGGTGACCATGACCCAGCCGATGATGCGGGCCTACACGGAGCAGCTGGTCCGGGCCTGCCACCGGCGCGGCGCCTCGGCGATCGGCGGCATGTCCGCCGTGATCCCGGACCGCCGGAACGAGGAGGCCAACGCCGCCGCGCTGGAGAAGGTGCGCGCGGACAAGGCCCGCGAGGCCGGCGACGGCTTCGACGGCTCGTGGGTGGCGCACCCGGACCTCGTGCCGGTCGCCCGGGAGGAGTTCGACGCCGTGCTCGGCGAGGCCCCGAACCAGATCCGCACCCGCCGTCGCGAGGACGTGGAGCCGGACGAGGCCGCCCTGCTCGACGTCGCCGCGACCACGGGCTCGGTGACCGAGGCCGGCGTGCGGATGAACATCGAGGTCGGGATCCGCTACATCGAGTCCTGGCTGCGGGGGAACGGCGCCGCCGCGATCCACGGACTCATGGAGGACGCCGCCACGGCGGAGATCTCCCGGTCCCAGATCTGGCAGTGGGCCCACAACGGCACCGGTGTGCAGCTGACCGAGGGCGGCGTGCGGACCGCCAACCGCGGCTGGATGGAGCAGCTGATCCGCGAGGAGCACGCTCGGATCCTCGCCGGCCCGCTGCCCGAGGGCCACCGGTTCGAGGACGCGGTGCGCGTGTTCTGCGAGTCGGCCCTGCCGCCGGAGTACCCGGCGTTCCTCACCCTGGGCGCGTACCGCCGGCACTTCGCCAGTCAGGACGACGCCGCGGCGAAGGCCTGATCCGCCGGGCCTCACGACGACGGCCGGTCACCTCACGAGGTGACCGGCCGTCGTCGTGCCGGGTGTCAGTCCCCGGACGTGGAGGGGGACGGCGAGGCCGAGGCCGACTTCGTCGGTGACGGGCTGGCCGACGCCGAGGCGGACGCCTCCGCGGCCCGCTGGGATTCGGCGGCCTCCCGCGCGGCGCCCTGGAACGGCCGCGGCGGCTGGCCGGGGGCCACGGGGCCGGGGGCGCCCTCGGGGCGGTCGATCGTGGACTGGTTGTTCAGCAGCTCGTCGGGCACGCGGCCGGTGGGGATCTCCCGGGCCTGGGCCAGGGTCTCCTCGTCCATCTGCGCGTTCAGGAAGAACGGCGAGCTGAGCTTGATGACCTCCTGGAAGTCCCCGGCGTCCTTCAGCACGGTGTCCGCGAGGTGGTCGCGGGTCTCGGTGACGAGGGTGGTGCTCTGCGCGACCGGCGAGTTCTTCACCTGGGTGAGGCCGCCGTTGGCGTCACCGAAGCCCTCCATCGAGCCCATGGTCACGGAGACCATCTCGCTGCCGTCCTCGGAGCAGGCCCACGCGGTGCGCTGGGGCAGCAGGGGGGCGCCGTCCTGGCCGCCGACCATGCCGGGGCGCAGCAGGGCGAGCAGCCCCTTGCCGGTCTTCGGGTCGAACGTGTACTCGTCCGCCACGGCGGCGGGCTCCTCCTGGCACCACTCCAGGCGGGAGCCGTCGAGGTTGTGCTGGTAGTGGACCTGCGCCAGGGGCATGCCGGGGCTGTACTCGAAGTAGCCGTTGTAGACGCAGGTGAGGAACTCGTGGGTCTCGTCCTGCGAGGCGAACAGCTGCACGATCTCGATGTTCGAGCTGTCCGGGATGTGCGTGGCGACGGCGTCCAGGGTGCGCTGGTCCAGGACGTCGCGCGTGCAGTCCATCACGGAGACGGTGTCGTTGCGGACCGCCGCCGTGTTCTTCCAGGCCTCGGTGGCGGCGCCGTCCTTGATGCCCGGGCCGACGGTCTCGAACGCCTGACGCGGCTCGGCGCGCGGGGTGCCCTCGGCGGACTCCGACGCGAGGGCCTCACGGACGCGGGACGCCGCGGCGGACGCGGGGTCGGTGGGGCTCTCCGTGGCCGAGCCGGCTGCGGCCGAGGCCGCCGATCCGCTGGGTGCCGCGGCGGTCGACGAGGCGGGCTCACCGGACTGGCCGGCCGAGCCGCAGCCGGCCAGGGCGAGGGCGAGGGCGGCGACGCCGACGGCCAGCGGGGCACGGCGGCGGGCGGGCGCGGGGTGGGTCATGGAGGCTCCTTCGACGGCATCGGCGGCCCGGCCCCGGGAGCGTGGGGCTGCGGACGGACGCTGCGCCTACGGTACCGGACCGTCCTGGACGCGGGGACGGCGATCCGTCCGGCGTCCGGCGCCGTCGATAGACTCGGCCGCGACCGCATCGTCCGCGAGGAGAAGAGGCATCCCATGTCCGAGTCCCTGATCGGCAAGAACCTGATGGAGCCGCCGGCCACGCGCCTGCCGGAGGAGCCGGAGGTGCTGGCCCGGCTCGAGGCAGGTGACCTGCCCGAGGACATCGTGCCGGTGGCGCCCGAGTCCTCCCTGGTGTGGGCGCTCATGGCGGAGGACGCGTGGGCCAAGGGCCGGACCGTGGACTCCTATGCGTACGCCCGCGTCGGCTACCACCGGGGTCTGGACGCGCTGCGCCGGGCGGGGTGGCGCGGCGCCGGCCCGGTGCCGTACGCCCACGAGCCCAACCGCGGCTTCCTGCGCGCCCTGTACGCGCTGGGCCGCGCGGCCGCCGGGATCGGGGAGTCCGAGGAGGTCGAGCGCATCCGCACCTTCCTGCGGGACTCGGACCCCACGGCCGCAGAGCAGATCGAGGCCGGCCAGGGCCGCGCCCAGGGCTGAGCGGAGCCGTGGCCAAGCTCTACTTCCGCTACGGGGCCATGAACTCCGGCAAGTCCACGGGCCTGCTGCAGGCCGCCTTCAACTACGAGGAGCGCGGCCAGCGGGTGCTGCTGGCCAAGCCGGAGGTGGACGTGAAGGGGGAGGGCGACGTCGTCTCCCGCCTCGGTGTGACCCGCGCCGTGGACTTCCTCGTCCCGGCGGGCGCGGACGTGCGGGAGCTGTTCCGCCGGCACGCCACCGGTGACGACCCGGACGCCCTCGTGGGGCACGTGGAGGCCCCGCCCGTGGCGTGTCTGCTCGTGGACGAGGCACAGTTCCTCGAGCCGGCGCAGGTGGACGACCTGCTGCGCATCGCCGTGCTCGACGGCGTCCCCGTGATCGCCTACGGACTGCGCACCGACTTCCGCACCCGCTCCTTCCCGGGCTCCGCGCGGCTGCTGGAGCTGGCGCACTCCCTCGAGGAGCTGAAGACCATCTGCCGGTGCGGCCGGAAGGCGGTGTTCAACACGCGCAAGGTCGTTGACCCGGCCACGGGCGCCGAGCACTTCGTGTTCGAGGGGGACCAGGTGGCGATCGACGGTGTCCAGGTGACCTACGAGTCCCTGTGCGGCACGTGCTACCTGGCGGAGTCCGGCGGTGCCCTGGGCTGAGGCGGCCATTGCCAGGCAACTGCCAGGCTGCGTGACGGCTGCGCCCATGCTCGGTTCGTACGGTGGAACCACTTCATCGAGGTGCGAGTGATGAAGGTGCGAGTGATGACAGGCGATGGGCCCCGGTGATCCCGGGGCCCTTCGTCTGTCCTGCCACGTCCGGCATCGGCCGATCGGGTCAGAGCGAGACGAGCAGGAGCGTGCCGCCGAAGACGAGCCCCGACGCGAGCAGCACGACCGTGGTGTACCCCAGGATGTCGCGCATCTTCAGCCCGGCGATCGCCAGAAGGGGGATTGCCCAGAACGGCTGGATCATGTTGGTCCACTGGTCGCCGTAGGAGACGGCCATGATGGTGATTGCCGGGTCCACGCCGAGCGCCTCCCCGGCCTGGAGCATGATCGGGCCCTGCACGGCGAACTGTCCGCCGCCGGAGGGGACGAAGAAGTTCACGAGGCCCGCGGCCAGGAACGCCAGCAGGCCGAACGTCACCGGGTTCGAGATCGCCACGAAGGCGTCCGAGAGCACCGCCACCAGGCCGGTGGTCGTCATCATGCCGAGGATGCCCGCGTAGAGGGGGAACTGCAGCAGGATCTCGCCCACGTTGGACGCGGCCGACTGGGTGAGGCCGATCAGCTCGTGCGGGCTGCGCACCAGCAGCAGGATCAGCGCGAGGAAGGACCAGTTGACGATGTCCAGGGTGAGGGTGCCGCCGCCGACGAAGTGCATCACCAGATAGACCACGAGCATGGCGCCCACGAGGAGCGTGGGGACACGGGAGGCGTCGAGGCGGTCCGCCGGCGTCTCGATCTCCGGTGCGGGCACGGCGTCCTGGTCCCGCGCGTCGATCTCCAGCTCCACGATCCGGTCCCCGGCGCGCGGGGCGACGAGGAACAGGGCCAGGGCCACGACGAGCACGGTCACCACGGCGGCGGTGATGTTCCACCAGGAGAAGGTGGTCTCCGAGACCGGGACCGTCCGGCCGTCCAGGCTCTCCGTGAGGAACGAACCGGGGGTGGCGGCCGTCAGCGGGCCGGAGCCCGAGTACCC
This sequence comes from Micrococcus sp. TCR-5, assembly GCF_052220525.1. Taxonomy (NCBI): domain Bacteria; kingdom Bacillati; phylum Actinomycetota; class Actinomycetes; order Micrococcales; family Micrococcaceae; genus Micrococcus; species Micrococcus sp. TCR-5. The sequence goes on along the minus strand of NZ_JBQPDO010000006.1, from coordinate 96,221 downwards.
CATGTGCCACACCACGAACCCGGAGAACCCGGCGGCCACCAGCATCGGGAAGTGCAGGACCAGCCCGCGCTCACGGGCCTGCGCCGCGACCTCCTTGGCCAGCAGCGCACCGACCACCAGGCCCAGGCCCCACGTGATGAGGGAGGCCGCCGCCGCCACCACGAACACGAAGATGTAGGCGGCCAGGGGCGTGCGGGGAATGCTGGCGAGCCTGGCGAGCAGACGGCGCACCGGGCCGGTGTTCGCCAGGATGTGTCCGAGCATGAGCACGAGCGCCATCTGCGTGATGAACGCCAGCAGCCCGGACAGGCCCTCACCCCAGCCCACGACGACGTCGGCCGGCCCGGCCGGAGTGAGCAGCGAGGACCTCCTCTGTTGTGAGGCGGGCCTCGACGCTGGAGATGGCCTAGGGCGTGTCTGAGAATGGATCCAGGGACCCGCTGAGACCCGGGAGGCTATGTCCCGGTTCCAGGTCGTCTCCGACGCCAAATCGGAGCTGATCGCCCCGCTGCTCCAGACCGCACGGGCCGGCAGGGTCGACCCTTCTCGGATGCCCGCACGATGGGCGAAGCGATCATCTACCGGTGCAGGTGCGGGACTCCGTGGCGGGATCTGCCCGAGGTCAACGGGCCCTGAGAGGCCGCGTGGATCTGACATCGACGCAGGGTGTGGGCACTGGTCTGTCCGGGGGCTGACTCGAGGACTTTTGTTCGTACCCTGTCTGTCATGGCCACCCCTCTCCTGGAGCTCGCCGCGAGTCGAGGCGTCTGCTTCCCGCTGCGAGCCCGCCGGCTGACCCTCACCCCGTTCCGGGGTCTCGATGCACCCGCCGTGTGGGGCTTCTGCCGTCTCGAGCAGGTGTGGACGTGGACCTCGGGCCGTCCGGAGAGTGAGGGCGCGCTGCGCGAGTCCTACCTCGGGGCGGGGGACCGCCTCACCGTGCGGGCCGGAGACGTCATCGTCGGTGTCGGGAAGGTCGCGGTGCAGGACGCGTGGAGTCAGGACGGCCCGCAGGAGGAAGCCCGGGACGCCCAGGCCGAGCTCGGCTGGACGATCGATCCGCGCCAGGCCGGGCAGGGCTATGGCACCGAGCTTGCGCGAGCCCTGCTGGGCTTCGCGTTCGACGATCTGGGTGTGCGACGCGTGGAGGCTCATGCCTTCGCGGACAACGCTCCGAGTCTGCGCATCATGGAGAAGGTGGGGATGCGTCACGAGGGCACGTTCAAGGAGGAGTCTCTGCATCTCACGCGCGGCTGGGTGGATGGTGCCACCTACGCGATGCTCGCCTCGGAGTTCCATCCGCCCCTTACGCAGGAGTGATCCCGCCGGCCACGACCGCATGATCTGCCGCTCCGCCTCCGAGGGCCGTGTGCCAGCATGGGGCTGTGAGCCGGGTGGGGAATGAGCGTGAGTGGCGGTGGCGCATCGGTGTGGCATCTGCCCTGGTGGGTTCGGCTGGTGTGTTCGCGGGGCTGCGGCAGGATCTGGGACTGGGGTGGGGTCTGACGCTGGTGGCCGTCACGGCCCTCGGGGCGATGCTCGCCTTGCGAGGGGTGCATCACCGGGTCGAGGCGGAGCAGGCTCGCCGCAACGTGTTCGACGCCGGAGCCGGCTCCACCGCGTGGGTGATGCTGCTGATGGGGGCCGCGGTCATTCCGGGGCTGGCGCTGAACGTGATCGACGACGCCGGCGTCCGGGCGGTCGTGGCCGGTCTGCTCGGCGCGGTGCTCGCTGCCGCCGCCCACGGCATCCTCGCGGCGACGACGACGTTCGAGGAGCAGCCTCGGCCCGAGCCGGTCCCTCTGGACCGGCACGGGCGCTGACGTCGGGGTCATGGCCCCCCGCTCCTGAACACTGTTCAATGAACACTGTTAGAGTCCCTCGAGTCAGACCCACCCGGGGCCGAGCCCCGCCCACCGGAGAGGCCCGCATGACCGCCACCCAGGACTCCCCCGCCGTCGACCCCCGCCCCGCCGCCGCCCTCGACCCCGAGGCCCTCGTGGACCGCATCGAGGCGGGCCACGTGCTTACCGCTGAGGAGGCCGTCGCTGTGCTGGACGCCCCGGACGCGGACACGTTCCGCATCGTCGCGGCGGCCTCGCGCCTGCGCGAGAAGCACTTCGGCCGCACCGTCAAGGTCAACTACCTGGTCAGCCTCAAGACCGGCCTCTGCCCGGAGAACTGCACCTACTGCTCCCAGCGGCTCGGCACCGAGGCCGAGATCCTGCGCTACACGTGGCTCAAGCCGGAGGAGGCCGTCCGCCAGGCGGGTCTGGGCATCGCCGGCGGCGCCTCGCGCGTGTGCATGGTCGCCTCGGGCACCGGCCCCACGGACCGCGACGTCGACCGCGTGGCCGGCATGGTCGGCGACCTCAAGGCCCAGCACCCGGACGTCGAGGTGTGCGCGTGTCTCGGCTTCCTCAAGGACGGCCAGGCCGAGAAGCTCAAGGACGCCGGCGTCGACGCCTACAACCACAACCTCAACACGGCCGAGTCCCACTACGAGTCCATCTGCACCTCCCACACCTACGAGCAGCGCGTGGACACCGTGCAGCGGGCCGGCGCCGCCGGCCTGTCCTCCTGCAGTGGCCTGATCGCGGGCATGGGGGAGACGCACGAGCAGCTCGTCGAGGCCGTCCTCGCGCTCCGCGACCTGGACTCCGACTCCATCCCCGTCAACTTCCTCATGCCCTTCGACGGCACCCCGCTGCAGGGCCACCAGCAGCTCACGCCCCTCGAGTGTCTCCGGATCCTCGCCATGGTCCGCCTGGCGTGCCCGGACAAGGAGCTGCGCATCGCCGGCGGCCGCGAGATGCACCTGCGCTCCCTGCAGCCGGTCGGCCTGCAGGTGGCCAACTCGATCTTCCTCGGCGACTACCTCACCTCCGAGGGCCAGGACGCCGAGGCGGACCTGCAGATGATCGCCGACGCCGGCTTCACCGTGCTCGGCGCCGAGGAGCGTGCGCAGCAGGCCGCGGCCGACGACGGCGCCTCGGCCGGCGGCTGCTGCGGCGGCACGGACGACGCCGGCCCGTGCGGCTCCGGTGCGGCCGGAGCTGCGGAGGACGCCTGCCCCGACACGGGCGCCGAGGGCACCGTGAAGCCCGAGCTGCGCCGCCGGGGCGCGGGCACGGCCGAGCCCGCCAACGCCTGAACCCGCGCTGACCGCCGTCGTCGGGAGCGTGCTCAGCGAACGGCGCGGATCCGCCGCACCACGCACACCACGATCACCGCGAGACCGGTGAGCGCACTGACGGCCACGAGGGCGAGGCCGCCCACGATGCCGACGTCCATCGCGGTGCTCGTGCCGAGCAGGTCCATGAGCACCGGGGTCGTGGCGCCGGAGTCCGGGTGGTCGCCGCCGTCGGGGAAGATGATCGCGGCCAGCGCGAAGGACCCCCAGGAGACGCCCAGCAGCGTGTGCAGCAGGCGCCCCAGCCGGATGCCGCCCCGCTGCTCATCCTGCGGGTTCACGCGGGGCAGGAGGAACAGGCTTCCCACCAGGACCATGAGGACGAGTTCGTGGGGCAGGGCGCCGAAGACCATGTAGATGACCGTCATCCAGCCGTTCGCGCCGAAGTTGGAGCGCAGGGCGAGCGCGATCAGGGGCAGGGCGAGGAGGGCCAGCGCCCACGGCAGCACGGCCCAGGGGCGCCACGTGCCCACGCTCGGGCCCTTGCGGGTGGGGGTCGGGGAGGCGAACTCCGAGTGCTGGGTGCCGGACGCTGCGGTGCTCATGGCGCCAGCGTAGCCAGAGGGTGGCATCCGTCACGCTGGTAGGATTCGGGGGTACGGCCTCCGTGCGCACCGCAAGGGGGCGTTTTCCATGTACGGGCCGGTCCGGGACGACCCGCGGCCCTGAGGAGAGATGCAGATGCCAGCGATCGCGATCGTCGGAGCCCAGTGGGGCGACGAGGGCAAGGGCAAGGCCACCGACCTGCTGGGCGGGCGAGTGGACTACGTCGTCAAGCCGAACGGCGGCAACAACGCCGGGCACACCGTCGTCGTCAACGGGGAGAAGTTCGAGCTCAAGCTGCTGCCCGCCGGCATCCTCTCGCCCAACGCGGTGCCGGTGATCGGCAACGGCGTGGTGGTGAACCTGGAGGCGCTGTTCGAGGAGATCGACGGGCTCGAGTCCCGCGGCCACTCGTGCGAGCACCTGAAGATCTCCGCCAACGCCCACCTCGTGGCGCCGTACCACCAGACCATGGACAAGGTGACCGAGCGGTTCCTGGGCAAGCGCGCGATCGGCACCACCGGCCGCGGCATCGGCCCCACCTACATGGACAAGGTGGCCCGCCTGGGCATCCGCGTGCAGGACATCTTCGACGAGTCGATCCTGCGCCAGAAGATCGAGGGCGCCCTGCGGCAGAAGAACGAGCTGCTGGTGAAGCTCTACAACCGCCGCGCCGTCACCGTGGACGAGATCGCCGAGTACTTCCTGGGCTACGCGGACCGCCTGCGCCCCATGGTCGTGGACTCCGTGAACCTGCTCAACGACGCCCTGGACGAGGGCAAGGTGGTGCTCATGGAGGGCGGCCAGGCCACCTACCTGGACGTGGACCACGGCACCTACCCGTTCGTGACCTCGTCCAACCCGACCGCCGGCGGCGCGGCCGTGGGCGCGGGCATCGGCCCCACCCGCTTCTCCCGGACCATCGGCATCGTGAAGGCCTACACCACGCGCGTCGGCGCCGGCCCGTTCCCCACGGAGCTCTTCGACGAGATGGGCGAGCAGCTGCGCACCACCGGCGGCGAGTTCGGCGTGAACACCGGCCGCCCGCGGCGCACCGGCTGGTACGACGCCGTCATGGCCCACTACGCCGCGCGGATCAACGGCTTCACGGACTACTTCCTCACCAAGCTGGACGTGCTCACCGGCATCGAGAAGATCCCGGTGTGCGTGGCCTACGAGGTGGACGGCGTGCGCCACGACCGCATGCCCATGACCCAGACCGAGTTCCACCACGCCAAGCCGATCTTCGAGCACTTCGACGGCTGGACCGAGGACATCTCCGGCGCGCGCGAGTTCACCGACCTGCCGCTGAACGCCCAGCGCTACGTGGAGGCCCTCGAGAAGCTCTCGGGCTGCCGGATCTCCGCGATCGGCGTGGGCCCGGGCCGCGACCAGGTGGTGCAGGTCCGCGACCTCGTCGAGGGCTGACCCGGCCCGCCGCCCCGCCCCCGGCCCACCCTGGCCTGCACTTTCGAACGTGAAAGAGGGCGAATGGGCGCTTTCGAACGTGAGATAGGCCCTATCTCACGTTCGAAAGCGCCCGGGGGTCCGCCGGTCAGTCGGCCAGGCGGCCCGTCGTCGGGAAGCGGTCCCACACGCGGTGCGCGGGCAGGAGCTGCTTCAGCGCCGCCACGGCGGCCGCGCCGTCCGCCGCGGACTCGACGCCCTTGCCGGACACCTGGGCGGCAGCGAGGACGGCCTCCGCCGGCTCGAGGGCGAGGATCGCCTTCGAGTGGCGCCACATCTCCTGCAGCACTTTGACGACGCGCGGGTCCACCGCCTCGGAGTCGGCGGCGCCGGCCTTCTGGTCCAGGCTGGGGGCGGCGTCTGCGGCGGGGGCCGCCGGCGAGGCCACGACCACGGCATCCAGCTCGATGGACGCGGCGGTCAGGTAGGTCCGCTGGGCCACGATCTCCCCGGCCACGGGGCCGCCCTTCGGTGCGATGACCAGCGGGACCATGCCCGCACCGTGGATGCCCTGCACGAGGGCGTCCAGCTCCTTCTCGTCCACGGACTCGCCCACCACGACGCCGACCTGACGGCCGTCGAGCGGCCACGCCCCGCCGATCTGGGACAGCACGGGGGAGGGCTGCACGTCGGCCGGGGTCTCGGTCGGCGCGGGGACGGGGATGCCCAGGCCGTCCGCGACCTGCTGGGCCAGTCGCGTGTCGATCGCGGCGAGGTGGGCCAGCTGGCGCTCGCGGATGGTCTGCTCGTAGCACTTGCCGAGCTCGAACGTGTACGCCTGCGCCACGTGCTCGCGCTCCACCTCGGAGAGGGAGAGGAAGAACAGGCGCGCCTGCGAGAAGTGGTCGTCGAAGGACGCGGCGTGCGCGCGCTCCTTCACCGAGGCCGGCAGCGGCTCCGGGTGCTCGATGAACGCGTGGTCGTCCGCGGGGGTCTCGTACGGCAGGCCGCCGTCGAGCGAGTTGGGCCGGTACGGCGCCACGCCGCGATGCACGGCGCTCTGGTGGAAGCCGTCACGCAGCATGTCGTTGACCGGGGCGTGCGGGCGGTTGATGGGCAGCTGGTTCCAGTTCGGCCCGCCGAGGCGGGTGAGCTGCGTGTCCAGGTAGGAGAAGAGGCGGCCCTGCAGGAGCGGGTCGTTGGTGACGTCGATGCCGGGCACGAGGTTGGCCGGGTTGAAGGCCACCTGCTCCGTCTCCGCGAAGTAGTTGGACGGGTTGGCGTTCAGCGTCATGCGGCCGAGGGGCTGCACGGGGGCGAGCTCCTCCGGGACCAGCTTCGTGGGGTCGAGCAGGTCGATGCCCTCGAACATCTGCTCCTCGTTGTCCTCGAACACCTGCACGCCGAGCTCCCACTCGGGGAAGGCGCCGGCCTCGATCGCGTCGGCGAGGTCACGCCGGTGGAAGTCCGGGTCCATGCCGTTGGTGAGCAGCGCCTCCTCCCAGGTCACGGAGTGCACGCCGAGCATCGGCTTCCAGTGGAACTTGACCAGCACGGTGGAGCCGTCCGCCGCGATCAGACGGTAGGTGTGGACGCCGAAGCCCTCCATCATGCGGTAGGAGCGCGGGATGCCGCGGTCGGACATGTTCCACAGGGTGTGGTGCTGGGCCTCGGTGTGCAGGGACACGAAGTCCCAGAACGTGTCGTGCGCGGACTGCGCCTGCGGGATCTCGCGGTCCGGGTGCGGCTTCACCGAGTGCACCACGTCCGGGAACTTGATGGCGTCCTGCACGAAGAACACGGGGATGTTGTTGCCCACCAGGTCCCACGTGCCCTCGTCCGTGTAGAACTTGGTGGCGAAGCCGCGGGTGTCGCGGGCCAGGTCCATGGAGCCGCGGGAGCCGGCCACGGTGGAGAAGCGGACGAACACCTCCGTCTCCTTGTCCTTGGCGAAGAGTCCGGCCCGGCTGATCTTCGCGGCGGTGCCGTAGCCGCGGAACACGCCGTGGGCGCCGGCGCCGCGGGCGTGGACCACGCGCTCGGGGATGCGCTCGTGGTCGAAGTGGCTGAGCTTCTCCCGCAGGTGGTGGTCCTGCAGCAGGGTGGGGCCGCGGCGGCCGGCCTTGAGCGAGTGGTCCGAGTCCTGCAGGCGCACACCGTGCGCGGTGGTCAGGTACGGGCAGCCCTGCGCGGCGGTCGCGGGGTCGGCGCCGGTGTCCTGGCCGGTGGGGGAGACCTGTGCCGGACCGCGCTGGTCCGGGGCCGGGACGGCCACGGGCTGGTCCGGGTGGGTGAGGGCGGTGTGCTCCTCGAGGTCGGGGGTGATCGGCCCCGGCGTGCCGGGGATGTCGGGCTGCTGGGTGGTCATCGCGTCTGCTCCTGTGGTGTCGACGTGCCGCGCGGTGCCGCGCGGATCGGGGGCGGAGGACGACGGCGGCCGATGCGGGCCGACGTCGTGCCCGGTCCCCAGCGTGGCGGCTGGCCCCAGCGCTGACCAGGGCTGACGGCCACCGGCAGGGGCCTGGCTACCCTGGGGGCATGAGGATCAGCGTCGGACAGTTCGGGCCCGTGGGCGACGTCGAGGAGAACCTGGCCGTGATGGCCCGCCTCGCCGCCCGCGCCGCGGGCGAGGGGGCGGACCTCCTGGTGCTGCCCGAGGAGGCCATGCTCGGGGCCCGCGAGGTGGGGGAGGAGTTCCCCGACGCCGTCGCCGCGGCCTGGGAGCCGTTCGCCGCGGGCCTGGCCGCGCTGGCGCGTGAGCACGGGATCGCCGTCGTCGCGGGCGGCTACGAGCCGGGACCGGACCGGCGTCCCTACAACACGCTGCTGGCGGTGGGCGCGGACGGCGCCCGGCTGGGCGCGTACCGCAAGCTCCACCTCTACGACGCGTTCGCGCACCGCGAGTCGGACCGGATCACCCCCGGCGACGGCGGCGTCGCGGCGATCGAGCTCGGCGGGCTCCGCCTGGGCCTGCTCACCTGCTACGACCTGCGCTTCCCCGAGCTGTCCCGGCGTCTGGCGGTGGAGGGCGCGGACGTGCTCGTGATCCCCGCGGCGTGGTTCTCCGGCGAGCACAAGGTGGACCACTGGCGCACCCTGCTCAAGGCCCGCGCGGTGGAGAACACGGTGTGGGTGGCCGCGGCCGACACGTGCTCGGACGGCACCGTGGGCCACTCGATGATCGTGGACCCGCTGGCGCTGCCCGTCGCCGAGCTCGCCGACGAGCGGGAGGCCGTGGTGACCGCGGAGGTCACCCGCGAGCGGATCGACGAGGTCCGGGAGTTCCTCCCCTCGCTCGCCAACCGCCGCACCGACGTCCTCTGAGCCGCCCCCCGCCCGGCGGACGGGTCACCATTACCCCCTCGGGCTGGGAAAAGCCTAAAATCACGTCAGACGTGCAACCAGACGGGCGCCCCGGCGCTCGGAACGCGCCCCGCCCGGGGCGGGACGGGAGATCAGAGATGACCATCAACGCCGACGGCAGCCACGCCGTCCAGCCCCACGCCGCGAACGCCCACACCGCCCCGGCCCGCCCCGTGCGCCACGCCGTGGTGGAGGAGGAGGTGCTCGAGCCGCTGGGCCCGGTGGAGGGCTGGGGCTTCACCAACCGCGTCATCCTCGTCTCGGTGCTCGTCGTGATCATCGGCAACGTCGTGCGCGTGCTCACCGGCGACCTGGGTGATCCGAACGGCTCCGTGGCGCTGGGCGAGACCGGCCACGGCTGGGTCGTGCTGGTGCAGTCGTTCATGTTCGGCCTGGTGGGCGGCGCCCTGGCGGGCGCGGCCGGCTACCTGGTCGTGCTGCTGATGGGCGGGGCTGCCCGCTCCGTCGTGCGCTACGTGGTCGGTGGCGTGGTCGGCGGCTTCCTCGGTGCCGTGGGCCTGTTCGCGGTGTTCTCCAACACCGTCCTCTACGGGGCGGGCCTGCACCTGTTCTGGATGCTGCCGGTGGCGGGCCTGCTCGGCGGCCTCTGGGCGGGCGTCGTCTCCTCCCGCCGCTGATCCCCGCAACCGGCGCCTCGGGCGCCGGCCGCAGAGAAAGGCCCCGGTTCCGGCTCTCGCCGGGCCCGGGGCCTTCTCCGTCATCACTCGCACCTTCGATGAGGTGGCTTCAGCCTACGAACTCGCCTTGGGCTTTCCAGGGGAGTCGGCTGGGCGTTCCCTGGGAGTGTCGGCCGCCCCGAGCAGGTGCGCGAGCTCGCCGGTGGCGGCGACGAGGGCCGCCCCGCACCGGTCCGCCAGCTCGTCCGTGCAGCGGTAGGCCGGCACGAGCGTGCTGAGCGCACCGACCACCGTGCCCGCCACGCTGATGGGGGCGGACAGCGAGGTGACGTCCTTCTCCACGGAACGGGTGCGCAGCGTGTAGTCCCCCGCGGCCACGCTGCCGCGCAGGGCGTCGCCCACGGCCGTGCCCGCCAGGGGGACGGTGCGTCCGACCCAGTTCGTGTGGCGGACGGAGTGCGTGCCCTCCACGATCGCCAGGTAGACGGCGGAGTCCGGAGGGGTCGTCACCGAGAGGTAGACGGATTCGCCCGTGGCGGCCACGACGTGGTCCATCGGCCCGCGGGCCAGCTGCACGAGCGAGTCCCGGGAGAAGGCCCGCGCCCCGAGCTGGATGAGGCGCACGCCGGGGCGGTAGGCGCCGTCGTCGTCGCGGGCCACGAAGCCGGATCCCTCGAGGCTGCGCAGCAGGCGCAGCGCCGTGGACGCCGGCAGCTCCGTGGCACGGGCGGCCTCGGTCAGGCTCAGCCGGGGCTGCTCGGTGACGGCGGCGAGCAGGTCCAGGGCCCGGTCCACGGTGCGCGTCGAGGCGGTGGGGGTGGTGGTCATGACAGGGAGCGTAACGGGTGCGGGACACACGGATCGGGCTTGCGCGTGAGCCGAGTCACTGTTTCAATGTTCGGAAAGTGCATGCCGAGCCGTGAAATCACAGGGGCCACTCGTCCCGGCGGCGCACGCACCCCGTCGAGAGGAACTGCCATGGCCGTGGGCTTCACCCAGCACGACCCGTCCCGCACCATCCGCGCCCCGCGCGGCACCGAGCTGTCCGCCAAGTCCTGGCAGACCGAGGCCCCGCTGCGGATGCTCATGAACAACCTGGACCCCGAGGTCGCCGAGCGTCCCGAGGACCTCGTCGTCTACGGCGGCACCGGCCGCGCGGCCCGCTCCTGGGAGGCCTACGACGCCATCGTCGCCACACTCAAGGACCTCGAGGAGGACGAGACCCTCCTGGTGCAGTCCGGCAAGCCGGTCGGCGTCGTCAAGACCAACGTGTGGGCCCCGCGCGTGCTGATCGCCAACTCCAACCTCGTGGGCGACTGGGCCACGTGGCCGGAGTTCCGCAAGCTCGAGGCCGAGGGCCTGATGATGTACGGCCAGATGACCGCCGGCTCGTGGATCTACATCGCCACCCAGGGCATCCTGCAGGGCACCTACGAGACCTTCGCCGCGATCGGCCGCAAGCGCTACGACGGCTCCCTCCAGGGCACCCTCACCCTCACCGGCGGCTGCGGCGGCATGGGCGGCGCCCAGCCCCTGGCCGTCACCCTCAACGGCGGCGTCTGCCTGATCGTGGACGTCTCGGAGGACCGCCTGCGCCGTCGCATGGGCAAGCGCTACCTGGACGAGGTGGAGACGGACATCGACAAGGCCGTCGAGCGCGTCATGCAGGCCAAGCGCGACGGCGAGGCCGTCTCCGTGGGCCTCGTGGGCAACGCCGCCGAGGTGTTCCCCGAGCTGCTCGAGCGCCAGAAGGCCGGCACCGTCGAGATCGACATCGTCACCGACCAGACCTCCGCGCACGACCCGCTGTCCTACCTGCCGATCGAGATCGACGAGAAGGACTGGCACGCCGAGGCCGAGGCCGACCCGGACACCTTCACCAAGAAGGCCCAGGAGTCCATGGCCCGCCAGGTCGAGGCCATGGTCGGCTTCCAGGACATCGGCGCCGAGGTGTTCGACTACGGCAACTCCATCCGCGACGAGGCCCGCAAGGCCGGCTACTCCCGCGCGTTCGAGTTCCCGGGCTTCGTCCCGGCCTACATCCGCCCGCTGTTCTGCGAGGGCCTCGGCCCGTTCCGCTGGGCCGCGCTCTCCGGCGACCCGGAGGACATCCGCGTGACCGACGAGGCCCTGAAGGAGCTGTTCCCCGAGAACGAGCACCTGCACCGCTGGCTCGACGGCGCCGCCGAGTTCGTGGAGTTCGAGGGCCTGCCGGCCCGCATCTGCTGGCTGGGCTACGGCGAGCGCCACAAGGCCGGCCTGCTCTTCAACCAGCTCGTGGCCGAGGGCAAGGTCAAGGCGCCGATCGTGATCGGCCGCGACCACCTCGACTCCGGCTCCGTGGCCTCCCCGTACCGCGAGACCGAGTCCATGCTGGACGGCTCCGACGCGATCGCCGACTGGCCGCTGCTGAACGCCCTGACCGCCACCTCCTCCGGCGCCACCTGGGTGTCGATCCACCACGGCGGCGGCGTCGGCATCGGCCGGTCCATCCACGCCGGCCAGGTGGGCGTTGCCGACGGCACCGAGCTGGCCGCGGCCAAGCTCGAGGCGCTGCTCACCAACGACCCCGGCATGGGCGTCATCCGCCACGTCGACGCCGGCTACTCCCGCGCCGTCGAGGTCGCCGCCGAGCGCGGCGTCCGTGTGCCCATGGAGGCCACGATCCGGGACTGACCCCGGTCACGTCGTCGGACGGCGACGGTGCCGCCGCGCCGTCGCCGTCCGACGGCTTCACCGCCGCGAGCCGGACGGGCGGACGCCCGTCCGGCTCGCGATCGAAAGGACACCACGATGGACTCGTCCCGCCCCGCAGACCACGAGCTGCACACCGACACCACCGCGATGGCCGCGATCGAGGCCGACGCGCCCCGCCCGCCGGCGCGCTGGCGCATGATCGTCTACTCGGCGATCGGCATCGTCATGTTCTTCGTGCCCGTCACGATCAACGGGGCGAGCTCCATCCCGCTGGACCACCTGGTGACCTGGGTGCGCGGGCTGCTCGGCCCGGCCGACCGCTGGGTGGGCATGGCCATCATCGCCGCCGGCGCCGTGTACCCGTTCGCCTCGGGCCGCTGGCGCACCAGCACCACCCGGACGGTCTTCGCCTTCCTCGCCGTGCTCGGCCTGGTCGCCTCGGCGATGGTCGTGTTCGGCGTGGGCCCGAGCTGGATCCTGGACGAGAGCATCGGCCCGTTCCTGATGGACAAGCTCGTGGTGCCCGTGGGCCTGATCGTCCCCATCGGCGGCGTCTTCCTGGCCCTCGTGATCGGCTACGGCCTCATGGAGTTCGTGGGCGTCTACCTGCGCCCGGCCATGCGGCCGATCTGGCGCGTGCCCGGCCGCGCCGCCGTCGACGCCGTCGCCTCCTTCGTGGGCTCCTACGCCCTGGGCCTGCTGCTGACGAACCGCATGTACACCGGCGGCCGCTACACGGCCCGCGAGGCGGCGATCATCGCCGTCGGCTTCTCCACGGTGTCCGCGACCTTCATGGTGATCGTGGCCAAGACGCTGGGCCTGATGGACATCTGGCTCTGGTACTTCTTCGGCACCCTCGCGGTGACGTTCGCGGTCACCGCCATCACGGTGCGCATCCCGCCGCTGAGCCGCATCCCGGACGAGTGCTACCCGGGCGTCACCCACTCGCCCGAGCAGGCCGTCACCCGGGACCGCTTCCGCGTGGCCCTGCGCGCCGCCGAGCAGACCCTCGCCGAGGCCCCGTCCCTGCCGAAGAACATCTGGGTCAACTTCCGGGACGGCCTCGTGATGGTGCTCCAGATCCTGCCCTCCATCATGTCCGTGGGCCTGATCGCCCTGGTCCTGGCCACCTACACGCCCGTGTTCGAGTGGATCGGCGTGATCTTCTACCCGCTGTTCTGGGCGCTCGGCTACTCCGACCCCGGCCTGCTGGCCTCGGCCTCCGCCACCTCGATCGCCGAGATGTTCATCCCGGCCACGATGGCGGCCGGTCACGAGGACCTCGTCGCCCGGTTCGTGATCGGCGTCGTCTGCGTCTCCGCGATCATCTTCTTCTCCGCGGTGGTTCCTGCCATCCTGGCCACGGACATCCCCGTGAAGATGTGGCACCTCCTGGTGATCTGGGTCGAGCGCGTGGCGCTCACCATCGTGCTGGCCACGCCGCTGGCCCACCTGGTGGCCGCGCTCACCTGAGGCCCACCCCACCGCCCCACCCCCGTCCGTCCCGCAGAGAGGCCCCCATGCGCTCCACGCTCATCACCGACATCGCCGAGCTGACCACCGTCGACCCCGAGGGGCGGGTGCTCACGGACGCGGCCGTCGTCGTCGAGGACGAGCGCATCGCCTGGATCGGCGCCGCCGCGGACGCCCCGGAGGCGGACGACCGGGTGTCCGTCGAGGGCCGCGCCGTGCTGCCCGGCTGGGTGGACTCCCACACGCATCTCGTGTTCGACGGGGACCGCTCCGCGGAGTTCGAGGCCCGCATGGCGGGCGAGTCCTACGCGGCCGGCGGCATCGGCGTGACCACCTCCGCCACCCGTGCCGCCTCGGACGACCGCCTGGCCGAGCTGGTCCGCGGCCGGGTGGCCGACGCGGTGGCCGGCGGCACCACCTACCTCGAGACCAAGACCGGCTACGGGCTCACCGTGGAGGAGGAGGCGCGCCACGCGCGCCTGCTGGCCGGGCTGCGCGAGGAGGGCCTCGTGGACGAGGTGACCTTCCTCGGCGCCCACCTCGTGCCCCCGGGCCGGGACGCGGAGGACTACCTCGACGACGTCGTCGGACCGATGCTCGAGGCCGTGCGGGAGCACGCGGGCTGGGTGGACGTGTTCTGCGACGCCGGCGCCTTCGACGCCGAGCAGACTCGCCGCGTGCTCGCCGCGGGCGTGGCGGCGGGACTGGGCGTGCGCCTGCACGGCAACCAGATCGAGCAGGGCCCGGGCGTGGGCGTGGCCGTGGAGTTCGGCGCCGCCTCCGTGGACCACGTCAACCACCTCTCCGACGCGGACGTCGAGGCCCTCGCCGGCACCTGGACCGGCTGGGACCGCGCCTCGGCCACCGGCACGCCCGGCACCGTGGCCGGCTGCCTGCCCGCGTGCGACCTGTCCACCCGCGCCCCGCTGGCGCCCGCGCGCCGCCTGCTCGACGCCGGCATCGAGGTCTCCCTGGCCTCGAACTGCAACCCGGGCACCAGCTACACCACGTCCATGAACTTCAACGTGGGCACCGCCGTGCTGCAGATGCACCTGACCCTCGCCGAGGCCGTGCGCGCCGCCACCCTCGGCGGGGCCATCGGCCTGCGGGCGCAGGACCGCGTCGGCAGCCTCGAGGTCGGCAAGCGCGCCGACCTGCACGTGCTCGACGCCCCCGCCGCCATCCACCTGGCCTACCGCCCCGGCATGCCGCTGACCCATGCGGTCTGGCGTGCCGGCCGCCGGGCCGTCTGATCGACCGACAGCAAGGAGAACGCATCACCATGACCACCCCTCCCGCCACCGTCACGCTCGGCACGTCCGGGGCCACCCTGGACGACGTCGTCGCCGTGGCCCGCCACGACGCCCGCGTGGTGCTCGCCGACGACGTGCTCGAGACCGTCGGCGCGGTGCGCCGCCACGTCGAGGCGCTGGCCGAGGCCGAGACCCCCACCTACGGCGTCTCCACCGGCTTCGGCGCGCTCGCGGACAAGCACATCCCGCTCGAGTCCCGCGCGCAGCTGCAGAAGTCCCTGATCCGCTCCCACGCCGCCGGCATGGGCCCCGTGGTGGAGCGCGAGGTCGTCCGCGCGCTGATGTTCCTGCGCGCCACCACGCTGGCCTCCGGCCGCACGGGCGTGCGCCCCGTGGTGGTCGAGACCTTCGTGGCCATGCTCAACGCCGGCATCACCCCCGCCGTGCGCGAGTTCGGCTCGCTGGGCTGCTCCGGCGACCTCGCCCCGCTCTCCCACGTGGCCCTGGCGCTGATGGGCGAGGGCGACGTCGTCGGGGAGGACGGCGCGCTGCGTCCGGCCGGCGAGGCGCTCGCCGAGGCCGGGATCGAGCCGGTCGAGCTGCGGGAGAAGGAGGGCCTGGCCCTCGTCAACGGCACCGAGGGCATGCTCGGCATGCTGATCATGGCGCTGGCCGACCTCGAGGAGCTCGCCGACACCGTGGACCTCACCGCCGCCATGTCCGTGGAGGCGCTGCTCGGCACCGACCGCGTGTTCGTGCCGGAGCTGCACCTGCCGCTGCGCCCCCACCCGGGCCAGGCGACCTCCGCCGACCGGATGCTGAAGATCCTGGCGGGCTCGCCGATCGTGGCCAGCCACAAGGAGGGCGACTCCCGCGTGCAGGACGCCTACTCGCTGCGCTGCGCCCCGCAGGTGGCCGGCGGCCTGCGCGACACCCTCGCGTACGTGCGCACCGTGGCCGAGCGCGAGCTCGCCGCGACCGTGGACAACCCGGTGGTGCTCGACGACGGCCGGGTGAGCTCGAACGGCAACTTCCACGGGGCGCCCGTGGCGTACGTGCTGGACTTCCTGGCCATCCCGGTGGCCGACGTCGCCAGCATGTCCGAGCGCCGCACCGACCGCATGCTGGACCCGGCCCGCTCACACGGGCTGCCCGCGTTCCTCGTGGACGACCCGGGCGTGGACTCCGGCATGATGATCGCCCAGTACACGCAGGCCGGGCTCGTCTCGGACATGAAGCGTCTGGCCGTGCCCGCGTCCGTGGACTCCATCCCGTCCTCCGCGATGCAGGAGGACCACGTCTCCATGGGCTGGCACGCCGCCCGCAAGCTGCGCTCGGCCGTGGAGAACTTCCGCCGCGTGCTCGCCGTCGAGCTCGTGGCCGCCGCCCGCGCGATCGAGCTGCGCGCCCCGCTGCAGCCCTCCGCCGCGACCGGTGCCGCCGTCCGCGTGATCCGCGAGGCCGGCGTGCCCGGCCCCGGCCCGGACCAGTACATGGCCCCGCAGCTGGCCGCCGCCGAGCAGGCCCTGCGCGACGGGTCCGTGCTGGCCGCCGTGGCGGAGGCGCTCGCGGGCGTATCCGCCGATGCCGAGCCGCAGGACCTGGCCGAGGAGTCCGAGGGCGCCGAGGCCGAGGGGCACTGACGCCACAGAGTGGTCAGACGCCACAGAGTGGTCACGACATGCCGCGTGCGTCTGCACGGGACGGCGTGTCGTGACCACTCTGTGTGTGGAGGGGGCGGCCTGCGGGTCGGGCCCGGTCGCCTCGGCTCAGGTGAGGAGCACCGTCGTCGTCCTGTGCCGGCCGACGATCGTATGGATCAGGCGGGAGACAATCCGGGCAACGCCATGTGGTTGGTGTCGTGCGGTGAAGCCGGAACGGCGCGATCAGTCCGATTGCAGCACGACACCAGCTAAGGGCTTATCCCAGGAGTCCCTGTTGTTCGGCCCAGCACTTGAATCCCCCTGGGCCGAAGGGAAGCCGGTAATCGCCCATGATGAGATCGTCAGCGAGGCTCTCAACCATGGGAACGGTGAGTTGCTCCTTGCGGATCGCCTCACAGAGCAACCCGAGGGTGCCGGTGCACTCGAGCTTCTCGCGCTTGGCCAGGACGCGGGGCACGTTGTCGTCGATCACGATGCGATACCCGTGCGTCCGACCGAGGGCTAGAACGCCGCATTCGCCCCGGTTCCGACCGCCCGCCACAAGGTGCTCCTCGTATCGGGCGAAGGCCGCGAGGAACTCGAGGTCCTCGCTGCGGTCCACGACGATCCATTCGGCGTCCAAGATCTGCCGGAGATCTGGGTGCTGGTACTGCTGGTCCCTGATCTCCTGCTCCACACTCTCCGGAATCACGGCATGGCCGGCTGTCAGGAACTTGAGCACACCGAGCCATCCTTTCAGGGTGAAATGGCGCAGTGGTCCCGTATCGAAGACGTAGGTCTCCGGAACGGCGGTCACGAGACGTACTCCCAGATCTCCTGTTCCTGACGTGGGGGAAGGTCCGGAAGGTCGTCGTCGTCGAAAGTCCCATCCAAGAGGTCGAGTGTGCGTTCACGCGAGAGCTTCTCGGCCTCGAACAGCGCGATGACGTGCTTCTGGTACACCCGGGGCTGGGTAGTGCCTGCCATCTCGTCAGACGGGTACAGATCGTGGGTGATGATGTCCGTCTGCGTGGTCTGCACAGCGCGGATGTCGTTTGCCGTGGAAGCGTCCACCAATTCCAGGTCGTGGAGTCGGCGGGCCAGGGTCGACATGTCCACCAGGTAGGTGCCGGCGATCTTCACAGCGGCAGTGCGGACATCGCCTGAGTGAGCTGCGGCGGGCCATTCCTGTAAAAGGACAGCTGCTGGCAGGAGAAATGCTCGAGCGAACCGATCGAGGCGACCCTCGATGTCCGGGCCGGTGTGGGCGGTGCGCCAGTCCACCGTGTATTCATCGGCAAGTAGGTAGTGCCCAAGCTCGTGCACGGCGGAGAGGCGGCGTCGCCCGACCTTGGGGGTGGAATTCACCAGGGAGATGCCGCCCTCGGCGAGGAGCACCGTTCCCGCGTCAGCGGCGTCCACGCCGAAGTTGCGGGAGAACAGGAGCAGGCCAGCAGTGGCCAGGTGCGCCTGGAGGTCCTTTACGGGTTCCGTTGCTGTATACCCGACGTGCTCGCGTGCCCGGGCGGCCATGTCGTCGGCCTCGTGAACGGACTTGGGCTGCTCCCAGGGGTCCCGCACGCCGAACCCCTCGATGGGATGCAGGCCGTGCAGGAACTCGACGTCTGCGAGGAGTTCGGCCAGCAGGTGGTCCACGGCCGACTCGGTGGTATCCAACCCCTGGGCGGAACGGTGCGAGACGAGCGCTGGCGCAGGCTCGGTGAAGAACGACTGCATTCGGGTTCCCAGGGCATCGGCGATGGAGGCCAGCTCCAGGGCAGTGACCTTCCGTTGTCCGCCTTCGATCCGGTTGACCATGGTGCGCTCGAGGCCAACGGCGGTAGCTAGGTCCTGCTGGGACATCCCGCGACGCTCCCGCGCGGCACGTACACGGGCACCCAGCGAATGAGGAGTGGTCGGCGACATGTGTGCGATTCTCGCACACATGGCACTGGCGGTGAACCCTCGTCGCATACGCTGATGCGTTCGAGAACAAGCGCCGCGCCGCACTGCTGGTGATGGCCACCGGCACCGGGAAGACGTGCACCGCCGTCGCCCTGGTGGACCAGATGGCCCGCGCCGGATGGGTCAAGCGCGTGCTCTTCCTGGCGGACCGGCAGGCCCTCGTGAAGCAGGCCGCGGACGCCTTCGTGGAGCACGGCTTCGTCGGCACCACCGTGAACCTGCTGAAGAACCGGCACGGGGAGGGACGCGTCTACGCCTCCACCTACCCCACCATGCTCGGCCTCATCCAGGAGTCCACCGGCCAGGGCGCCCGCTTCGACCCCGGATACTTCGACCTGGTGATCGTGGACGAGGCCCACCGGTCCGTATACGCCAAGTACGGCGAGATCTTCCGCCACTTCGATGCCCTTCTCGTGGGCCTCACCGCCACCCCCAAGGACGAGATCGACCGGAACACCTACGGCCTCTTCGGCCTCGAGCCCGGCGTGCCGACTGATGCCTACACCCTCGACGAGGCCGTGGCGGACGGGTTCCTGGTGCCGCCGCGGGGCGTCTCCGTGGGCACCACCTTCCTGCGTCGCGGCACCCGGTACGATCAGCTTCCCGCCGAGGAGCAGGAGGCCTGGGACGCGCTGGACTGGGGCGAGGACGAGGCGCCCGAGGAGGTTTCGAGCGAGGAGATCAACCGGTTCCTCTTCAATGCGGACACCGTGGACCGCGTGCTCTCCACCCTCAGGGAGCACGGCCACAAGGTGGCCGGCAGCGAACGGCTCGGCAAGACCATCGTCTTCGCCAAGAACCAGCCGCACGCCGAGTTCATCCTGCAGCGGTTCGACGCCCAGTGGCCGGAGCTCGGCGGCCGGTACGCCCAGATCATCACCCACGCCAGCCGCTACCCGGACGCCCTGCTGGACGACTTCAAGACCCCCGGCAAGGCCCCGCACATCGCCATCAGCGTGGACATGCTGGACACGGGGGTGGACGTGCCCGACGTCGTCAACCTCGTGTTCTTCAAGCTCATCCGCTCCAAGACCAAGTTCTGGCAGATGATCGGCCGCGGCACCCGCCTGCGCCCGGACCTCTACGGGCCGGGGAGGGACAAGGAGGACTTCCTCGTCTTCGACTGGTGCCAGAACCTCGAGTTCTTCAACCAGGACCTCCCGGAGTCCGACGGCTTCACCCAGAGGTCCCTCACCCAGCGGTTGTTCGAGGACCGGCTCGCGCTCGTCGTCGCCCTCGACGCCCTGGACGATGACGCTGGGGCGCCCGCCGCCGTCGGGCCGGAGGAACGCGCGGTGCGCGAGCTGCGCCGCACCGCCGCCGAGGAGCTGCAGGCGGCCATCGCCCGCCTGACCCTCGAGAACGTCCTGGCCCGCCCTCTCCGCCGGGAGGTCGAGGAGTTCCAGCGGCCTGAGGCGTGGACGTCCCTGAGCGCCCAGGCCGCCGAACGGGCACGTGCGCTGGCCGGGGTGGTCACCGGGTTGCCGGGGGAGGACGTCGACGCCAAGCGCTTCGACCTGCTCATCGTGCGCCGGCAGCTGGCAGACCTCACCGGGGAGGCTGGCACGGCCGAGCGCATCCGGGCCACGGTGCAGTCCCTCGGGGAGAACCTGCTCTCCAAGGACGCCATCCCCGCCGTGAAGGAACAGATCATCCTCCTCGAGGCCGTGGCCGGGGAGGAATGGTGGGAGGGCGTCACTCTCGGCATGCTCGAGCACGCCCGGAAGAAGCTGCGCGGGCTCGTCCAGTTCATCGAGAAGGTCCGCCGCTCCCGCGTATACACGGACTTTGCGGACACGCTCACGCAGCTTGAGGAGGTCGACGTCGTGCGGCCGACGCCCGGCGTGGACATCGAACGGTTCTGGGCCAAGGTCAGCGAGCCGCTGCGCCACAACGAGTCCTCGCTGGCGCTGCAGAAGCTGCGCCACGGCAAGCAGCTCACCGAGCCGGACCTGGAGTCGCTCGAACAGCTGCTCCGGAGCATCGGGGCCGAGGACGCGCACCTGGCCGCGGCGAAGTCCGAGGGCGAGGGACAGTTGGGCCTGTTCGTGCGCATGCTAGTGGGGATGGATCGTGCCGCCGCGCAGGGCGTGGTCGCGGACTTCGTCCAGGACCGGACGCTCACCCAGGCGCGGATCCGCTTCCTGGGTCACATGGTGGAGGAGCTTACCGCCAATGGCGTCCTGGACGCCGGCCGGCTGTTCGAATCTCCCTACACGGACGACGCCCCCGGGGGGCCGTTCGGCCTGTCCGAGGAGGCGCAGGTGTACTCCCTGCGCGAGCGGCTGGACCTCGTCCGGACGTCTGCGATGGTGCCGGGACCAGAAGCGAACGCGGGCGGGGACGAGGCGCGCGGCGTCGTCGCATGACCTGACCGGACGGTGAGCCGAGTCGTGATATCCGCCCTTCTGCGAGCCTCCAGTTTCTATGACTGCTCACGTAGTGTTCAGACATGACTCCCGTCACCTGCCCCAGGGCCCCCAAGCGAGGCCATAGGAAAGAAACTGCTCGTGCACGTTGTCCGCACTGTGGCTCTTCCCCAGGTCCGGGCGTTACCCCACCAACAGAGACATTGATCGCTCTGCCCCCAGGGCCGGAGGGTGCCGATAGACAGACTTCCCCAATGGAATGTGAGCGACGTCGTCGAATCGATGAAGTGCTTCAGTTGGCTGGTGACCTTCTGGTCACGGAAAGCATCCGGGAAGTTCGTACGCACCTTCTCGATTTTGCCGTAGCCTACGGCGAACAGGGGCGTGGACGAGTGCGGCGCCATGCTATGTGCCAGGTACTTGCCGAGGTGGCGAATGCGCTAGATCCAGGCGAATACATCGATGAAGCAGCCGCTCGCATCAGGACAGCCCTCGCCACGGCAGGTCTTCCTCGACCGGTCGTCGCCTTGGCAATCGCAGCGACAAAGAAGATTGCAGCGGGAGCCGTGGAGGGGATCAATCCGACTGGGCAGATTCGTTTGGCGATCTGGATGCTCATCTCTGTGCTCTGCCCGAGGCCGGAGGTGTGCCCGGCTCAGCCAAAATCAGGCGTGGAGGTTCTTAAAGAAGCTCTGGAAGATGCAGAGTCTGCTTTCTGATCATCACAGAGGCTGAGTGACCCTCAACGCACCTCGCTACCTCAGCGGCGGTGGCGGCCGACGATCGTGTGGATCAGCCGCACCGCGGCCCTCGCGGTGCGGCCCCCGCGCCCGAATGGACCCCGGCCCGCTCAGGCCAGCAGCGACGCGTCCGTCCGGTGACGGCTGACGATCGTGTGGATCAGCCGGGCCGCGGCCTTCGCCGTGCGGCCGTCCACGTCCAGGGCGGGGTTGAGCTCCACGACGTCGGCCAGGGCCAGCTTCCCGGACTGGGTGGCCTCCAGCGCGCACGCGTGGATCACCTCGTACGGCACGCCGAAGCCGGCCGGTGCGCTCACCCCTGGGGCGACGGCGGCCGGCAGCACATCCAGGTCGATCGTCAGGTAGAGCACGTCCACGGCGTTGATGAAGGAGCGCACCCAGCGGCGCACGCCGGTGACGTCGGCGGTCTGGGCCTGCTCGTCGGTCACCCACGTGACCCCGCGTTCGCGCGCGGTGTCGAACAGGGCCCGGGTGTTGTTGGCCTCGCTGATGCCCACCACCGCGTAGGAGAGCTGATGCTCCGCCCCCTCGGCGTCCCGCAGCGCCTGCAGGAACGGGGTGCCGGAGCTGGGCCGCGGCGCCTCGCGCAGGTCGAAGTGCGCGTCCAGGTTGAGGATGCCCACGCGGGTGCCAGCAGCCACGCGCGTGGAGCCGGTCAGGCCCGTGATCGAGGCGTAGGCGGTCTCGTGTCCGCCGCCGAGCACCACGGCCAGGTCGTGGGCGTTCAGCAGCCCGCTGACCACTGTGCCCAGCTCGGCCTGGCCCGCCTCGAGTTCGCCCGGGGCGTCGTCGTCGCCGCGGTCCACGGACACGTCGCCCGCGTCCACGAGCGCGCCCGTGCCCTCGAGGTACGCGAGCGAGGCGAGCGCACCGCGCAGCGCCTCCGGGCCGTCCTCGGCTCCCACGCGGCCGTGGTTCCGGCGCACGCCCTCGTCCGAGGCGAAGCCGATGAGCGCCGTGGACCGCGCGCCCGACGTCGGAGCGCCGGCGCCGGGGTCGCGCTGCGGCGTCGTGGGCTCGCCGCGGCCGTCGGCGGGGCGGACGACCTGGTGCCAGCGCAGGTGCTCGGGGGTGTCACCGTCGGTGCGGCCGGTCCAGGCGGGGGAGAGGGACGAGGAGGGGAGCTCGGAGGTCATGGGACCATCCCACGCCATCGACGGGCGGGTGCGCAACGACGGCCGGACGACGCCCGACACGGGGCGTCGCCCGCCTAGCGGTCCAGTTCCTGGCGCCGCGAGCTGATCACGCCGGTGACGAAGCCGGCGAGGTTGAGCCCGCCGTGGAAGCGGGCGTGCTCGATCTTCACGCAGCGGTCCATCACGACCTCCAGGCCCGCGGCCTCGGCCTGGCGCGCGGCGTCCTCGTTCCAGATGCCCAGCTGCAGCCACACGGTCCGGGCGCCCACGCGGGCGGCGTCCGCCACCACCTCGGGGGCGTCGGAGGACTTGCGGAACACCTCCACGAGGTCCGGGGTGACGGGCAGGCCGTCCAGCGAGGCGTACACGCGGTGGCCGAGGATCTCCTTGCCGGCCGCGGCGAGCACGGGATTCACGAAGTAGACGTCGTACGTGGTCGAGCTCAGCAGGTACGTGGCCACGAAGTAGGACGCACGGGCCGGCTTGTCCGAGGCGCCGACGATCGCGATCGACCGGGTGCGCCGCAGCATCGCCAGGCGCTCGGGGGCGCCGGGGCCGGTCCAGGTGCGCTCGGGGTGGGTGGTGCTCATGGCTCAGGCCTCCTGCTCTGCGGGGACGACGGCGCCGTCGCGGGCGCGGCCGGTGGCCTCGGTCAGGGCCTGGTCCAGGTCCCAGAGGATGTCCTCGAGGTCCTCGATGCCCACCGAGATGCGGATGAGGTCCGCCGGGATGCCCGCGGCCACGAGCTGCTCGGCGGTGAGCTGCTGATGGGTCGTCGTGGCGGGGTGCAGCACCAGCGTCTTCGCGTCGCCGATGTTGGCCAGGTGGGAGGCCAGCTGCAGCGCGGAGATGAAGCGCGACGCCGTCGCGCGCCCGGCCTCCGGGCCGGAGGCGCCGTCGTCGGTGTCCGTGGCTGCCGGGGCCACGCCGAAGCTGAACACCGAGCCGACGCCCCGGGGCAGCAGCTGCTGCGCGCGGGCGTGGTGCGGGTGGTCGGGCAGGCCGGCGTAGCGGACCCAGGAGACGCGCGGGTCCTCGTCCAGCCACTGCGCCACGGCCTGCGCATTCGCCAGGTGGGCGTCCATGCGCGGGGCCAGCGTCTCGACGCCGAGCAGCAGCTGGAACGCCGACTGCGGGGCCAGCGACGGGCCGAAGTCGCGCAGCTGCTCCGAGCGGAGCTTGGTGAGGAAACCGTACTCGCCGAAGTTGCCCCACCAGGAGACGCCGCCGTACGAGGGCACGGGCTCGGTCATGGACGGGAACTTGCCGTTGTCCCACGGGAAGCGGCCGGACTCCACCACGACGCCGCCGAGCGTGGTGCCCTGCCCGCCGAGGAACTTCGTGGCCGAATGGATGACGATGTCCGCGCCGTGTTCGATCGGCCGGATCAGGTAGGGCGGGGTGAGGGTCGCGTCCACGACGAGCGGCACGCCGTGCCGGTGGGCGACGTCGGCCAGGCCCGGCAGGTCCACGACGTCACCGGAGGGGTTGGCGACGATCTCCGTGTAGACGGCCTTGGTGTTGGGCTGGAGGGCGGCCTCGAAGTCCGCGGCCTCGGCGGAGTCCACGAACGTGGTCTCGACGCCGAACCGGCGCAGGGAGACGTCCAGCTGGGTGATCGTGCCGCCGTACAGCTTGGAGGACGCCACGATGTGGTCGCCGGCCCCGGCGAGGGCCGCGAAGGTGACGAACTCGGCGGCCATGCCGGACGCCGTCGCGACGGCCCCGATCCCGCCCTCGAGCGTGGCGACCCGCTCCTCGAACGCGGCGACCGTGGGGTTGCCGATCCGCGAGTAGATGTTGCCGTACTTCTGCAGCGCGAAGAGGTTGGCGGCGTCTTCGGCGGACTCGAACACGAAGGAGCTGGTCTGGTGGATCGGCACCGCGCGGGAGCCGTGGACGGCGTCCGGGACGGCGCCCGCGTGCAGCGCCTGGGTGCGGAAGCCGAACTCGTGGTCAGCCACGGGGGTCCTTTCGATGGAGGCTTCGGGACAGTCCGCCCCATTGTCCCGGGCGAGGCGCGCCGGGGGCAGGGTGGGCACGTCGCAGAGCGTCACGCGGCGCCGGCCGGTGCCGTGCAACGCGGGTTGAGTTATCACCGGTTACGCGGGCCTGGACCCGTGACAACTCAACCCGCGTTGGACGGGACCCATGACAACTCAACCCGCGTTGGACGGGCGGGGGCGGATCAGCGCGTGCGGGCGAGCCGACGCCGGACCAGCCCCACGATCCGCCCGAACCCAGCGCGCTGGTCCTCCCAGGTGCAGCGCAGGGTCGTCCATTCCCGTTCGAGGCAGTACGCGTCCCGACGGGCGTCCCTCGCCTGCTGCTGAGCCGTGCGGTGGCCGGCGCCGTCGTACTGGAGGGCCAGGCGCGCCCCCCGGTACCCGAGGTCCACGACGGGCGAGGCCGGGTCGGCCGGGTCGACGGCGACCTGCAGCTCCGGCTCCGGCAGCCCGGCCCGGATCAGCGCGAGCCGGAGGAAGGTCTCGGGCGGGGAGTCGGCCCCGACGCGCACCTCCGCCAGCGCGGCACGTGCGAGACGGACACCCGGCCGGCCACGGCAGCGGGCGAGCACCTCCGACAGCTCGGACACGGTGGCCACGGGGTCCGCCCGGCCCGTCGGCGTCCACGGCGGACGCACCAGGTGGTCGCCGTCCGCGATGAGCCAGTCCACCTCGTGGGGGCGGAGCATCCCGGCGAGGTCGAACCAGGTGCGCGCCGCCGTCGTGACGCGCTGGCCGTCGGGAAGCTCGAGCACGTGGTCGGAGGGCAGCCGCACCCGGTGGCTGACGACGCCGTCCAGGTCGGTCCGGTGCGTGCGCGCGGAGCGGTCGAAGGTCAGGTGCAGTCCGGCGGGCCGCGCGAGGCGGGGCGGCAGCGGCAGTCCGTGCCAGAGGGCGGCAGAGACGTGGGAGACCACCCCGCCCGTGAGGCGGACCAGCGCGGCCGCGCCGTCCGGGGCGCACGGGTCGGGGATGCCCGCGGTGTGCACGCCGCGGCAGATCCGGGCGAGGTCTGCCGCGAGGGTGCGGCGCCACGGCAGGCCGGCGGCGTGCAGCTCGGCCGTCGTGAAGGCGCCCGCGGCGAGGGTGGACGGCAGGGGCGTGCGCGCGGTCATGGGGTGAGCCTGCCGCCCCCCGGCCCTGCGACGGGCCGAACCGACGCGCCCTGGGGAGGGCCGCCGTCGTCGTGGTGGCTGTGCAGGAGCGGCCGGCCCGCCGGTCATGGTGGCACCGGCGCGACGCGGGTTGAGTTATCACGGGCGCGAGCCGCCTGGACCCGTGATAACTCAACCAGCGTTGCAGGGGGGAGCGGCCGGCCCGTCGGTCACGGCGTGCGGTCCACGGACACCAGCTCCACGTCCTCGAGCCGCCCGCCCCGCACCACCGCGCGCATCAGGGTGCACACCGGCTGCCGCCTCCGGTCCGTGCAGGAGCCGGGGTTGAGCAGCCGCAGCCCCGGGTTCGCGGTGTCCGGACCGGCCACGGTGTCCCACGGGATGTGGCTGTGCCCGAAGACCAGCACGTCCGCGTCCGGGAACGCCGCGGCCATGCGGCGCTCGCGGCCGGCCGCCGGGCCCGTCTCGTGGACCATCGCGATCCGCACCCCGCCGATCTCCACGCGCGCCACCTCGGGCAGCCGCGCCCGCAGCCCAGGCCCGTCGTTGTTGCCCCACACGCCCACCAGCCGGGCGGCCCTCGCGTCGAGGTCGTCGAGCACGTCCTCGGCCACCCAGTCGCCGGCGTGGAGCACGACGTCGGCCCGCGCCACCTCGGCCCACACCTGCGCGGGCAGAGCGCGGGCGCGCCGCGGGATGTGGGTGTCCGCGATCAGGAGCAGGCGGGCGGCGTCGTCGTCGGGCACGGTCCGCCTCACCGTGCCGCGTACGCGCCGAGCCAGATCGCCAGCGGCAGGCCGACGATGAACACGGCCACGAATCCGCGCACCAGCCACCGGCCCACCGGGGTGGCGAGGTTGACCGTCGCGCCCACCCCGTAGCCGGGACGCTTGGCGGGGAAGACAGCCGGGTCCTCGGGGTCGCGCTTGAGCCCCAGGGGCGTCCACATCTCGTCCTCGGCGCGTTCCGCGGCCGTGGGCCGGTACTCGAGGTCCGCCGCGACGCGGTCCGACCAGCGCGTCCACCGCTGCGTTCCGGCCCGCAGTACCGGGAAGATGCCCACCATGAGCACGGTCAGTGTGAGGGGCAGGAGCCACCACGGCATCGTCCACGCCCCGGCGGCGAGCACCTCGGCCGTCGTCGGGGCCAGCACCAGCACGATGAGCACGCACGACCACCCGAGGCTTTCCTGGACCCCGCGGTGCACCCCCGTCTGGCGCACGCGCCGCCACGGGGACAGTCCCGGATCCGTGGGGGTGAGGGCGGTGACCATAGCGGAGACCAGCGCCAGGAAACCCGTCATGCCGAGGCCGATCAGCGGCCCCGCCGCCACCGTGCCGAACGAGGTGTCCTCCCACGCATCCGGCCGCCCGTCGACGCCCCAGTGCGTGGGCACGCGCTCCGGCAGGCCCGGCAGGGCGACGAGGGCCCACCCCAGCAGCGCCAGGCACAGCACGGCCGCGAGCAGGAACGGCAGCCACGGACGCAGCCGGCCACGGCGCAGGGCGGCGCGCTCGGCGGCGGGGACGTCGTCGGGGGCGGGACGGGACGGGTGGGGCATCGACACAGGCTAGCCTCAGCCCCTGCCCGCCACACCCGGTGACCGGCCCGTCCAGACGGCGGCCGCGCACGCCGCGATCACCAGCAGCGTCCCCGCCAGGTCCAGCGGGGTGAGCTCCTGCCCGCGCACGGCCCACGCGGTCAACGCCGCCGCGATCGGCGACAGGCACGTCAGCAGGGAGAACAGCGCGGTCGGCATGCGGCGCAGCACCTGCAGGTCGATCCCGTACGGCACCGCCGTGGACAGCAGCGCCACGGCCAGCCCCACGCCCAGCACCACGGGAGAGAGCAGGGCCGCCCCCGCCGTCGCGACGCCGACCGGCAGCGCCACGAGGGACCCGGCGGCCGTCGCCAGGGCCAGCCCCTGCACCCCCGGCAGATGGGTCCCCGCGCGCCGCGAGAGCAGGATGTACGCCGCCCAGCACGCCGCCGCGGCCAGCGCGAGCGCCACCCCCACCGGGTCCAGTCCCGCCCCGCCGATCCCGCCGCCCGCGCTGAACCCCTCCCGGCCGAGCACCCCGATCCCGGCGAGCGCGAGGGCCGCCCACGCCGCCGACCGCCACGACGGCCGCGCCGCCACGGACAGCGCCAGCGGCCCGAGCACCTCGAACGTCACGGCCACGCCCTGCGGGATCCGTGCGAACGCCTCGTAGATGGCCAGGTTCATGCCGGTCATGGCCGCGCCCAGCCCGACGACGGCGGCCCACCCCCGGGGGCCCAGGCCGGCGAGGGCGGCGCGGCTCGGCCGGGTGACGAGCAGCAGCACGGCCGCGGAGAACACCACGCGCAGGGCGACCATGGCGGACGCGCCGACGTCGTCGAACAGCAGGCCCGCCACGGACGCGCCGAGCTGCTGGCTCAGCAGTGAGAGCAGGACGAGCAGGACGAGACGCACGGGCTCAGCCTAGGGGCGCGCCGCGCCACCCCGGCCCCGGCCGGCGCGGGACCGCTGCTGCCGGAGGACCACCGGGGGGCCCGGTTCCGCCGACCCCGACGCCGCGGGGAAACGTCACGCTGACGTGCGCTAATCCGCCTCGTCGTGGGAGGGTGGGCGACGCGTGCCCGCGCAGACCCCGCCCCCGACCCCAGGAGGCCCGCATGGCCCGGCCCCAGACCGTCCTCACCGTGGTGGCCGCCCGCCGGCTCACCCCGCACCTCGTGCGCCTGACCCTCGGCGGCGAGCAGTTCGACGCCGTCCACGCCCGCTGGGCGGAGAAGGGCGCCACGGACCAGTACGTGAAGCTGCTCTTCGCCGACCCCGCGCTCGGCCTCGAACCCCCGTACGACCTGGACGCCCTCCGCGAGCGTCTCGCCCCGGAGCAGCTGCCGGTCCGCCGCACCTACACGGTGCGCCGCATGGACGCGGCCGCCCGCACCATGGACGTCGACTTCGTGGTCCACGGCGCGGACGGCGACGGCGCCGCCCCCGGGCACGACGGCGGCCTGGCCGGGGCGTGGGCGGCGTCCGAGCCGGTGGGGCAGCAGGTCGCGTTCCTGGGCCCGGGCGGCGCCTACCGACCCGACCCCACCGCGGACTGGCACCTGCTCGCCGGCGATGAGTCCGCGCTGCCGGCGATCGCCGCCGCCCTCGAGGACCTCGCCGCCACGGACGCCGCGGCGGCCGGTCTCGCGCTGATCGAGGTGACCGACGCCCGGAACGAGGTGCCCCTGACCGCGCCGGCCGGCGTCGAGGTGCGCTGGCTGCACCGCGGCGGCCCCTTCACCCCGGAGACGACGCGGTTCGCCGCCGCCGTCGAGGACGCGGCGTGGCGGGACGGACGGGTGCACGCGTTCGTGCACGGCGAGCGGGAGCAGGTCAAGCGCGTCCGGGCGCACCTCACGGACGTGCGCGGCGTGGACCGGCGGCAGCTGTCGGTGAGCGCGTACTGGGCCTACGGCCGCGCCGAGGACGTGTTCCAGGCGGAGAAGCAGACCCCGGCGGGGCAGATCTTCGAGGACGGCACCACCGGCGGCTGACCCGCACAGGGTCGGCACAGTAGAAGTTCCGGCGTCCCTCAGGGCATGACGGGCCAGGGGTGACGTGAGAGGGTCGACGCGACATCGTCCGGCGGTCCCCGGCCGCCGGCACGTCCGCACCTCTGTGAAGGAGTCCCCATGAAGACGCCCGCACGCCTCGCCGTCGGCATGCTCGCCGCCTCCGGTCTGCTGCTCACCGGCTGCGCCTCCGACCCGACGCTGGAGGAGAGCTGGCCCGAGGTCCGCCAGAAGGTCGTGGATGCCGAGAGCCTGCGCCTGAAGATGGAGGGCACCGCCGCCGACAAGGAGGAGGACAAGGACGACGCGTCGGCCTCGGCGTCGCCCTCCGCCTCCCTGGGCACGGACGCCATCCAGTCCGCGAACGTGGACCTCGCCGGCGCCACCGACGACTCCCACCTCCGGGGCACCATGAACGTGGACATGGGGGCGGCCACCATGGCCATCGAGGTCCTGCGCCGGGACGCCGACGTGTTCTTCAAGCTCAAGGCCGACGGTGACGACCTGCCCCCGGAGATGGGCATGTTCTCCACCCTCGTGGGCGACCGCTGGATCAAGACGAACGCCGAGCAGGCCGCGCAGATGGACATCTCACTGGAGGAGATCATGTCCGACCTCGAAGAGGACATGCCCGCCGCGGACGCCTTCGACGGCAAGGACCTGAAGGCCGAGGAGGTGGAGCTCGAGGGCAGGAAGTACCTCAAGTACGCGCTGCCCGAGGAGCACCACGAGTTCGGCCGGACGATGCTGATCGACCCGGAGAGCACGACCCTCTACCGTCTCGAGGACGTGAACTCGGAGGACGAGGACGTGGACGCGAATGCCACCTTCACCGAGTGGAACGCGGTCGAGGCGCCCGAGGCCCCCGCCTCGGAGGACGTCTTCGACCTGGCCGAGCTGCAGGAGCTGGCCGGCTGACCCGCTGCGCGATCCGGGTGGGCCGGCGGGGCGCCACGGCATGATGTCCTCATGGACCGCACCGCCCCCACCCCGCCCGCGAACGCCCTCGCCCCGGGCCTGCCGGAGGACATCGCCCGGGAGGCGATCGCCTTCCGCCGCCTCCTCCACGGACATCCGGAGCTGGACCTGCACCTGCCCCGCACCCAGGCCGCCGTCCTCGAGCGGCTCGAGGCCCTGCGCGCCGAGGCGGGGGAGGATGCCGCCACCGGCCGCCCCGCGCTGGAGACGAGCGTGGGCCGGGCGCTGAGTTCCGTCGTCGTGGTGCTGCGCGGCGGGGCCCCGCTGCCGGAGGGGGCCCGGCGGCCGGTCGTGCTGCTGCGGGGGGACATGGACGCCCTGCCCGTCACGGAGGAGACCGGGCTGGAGTACGCCCCCTCCGTGCCGGGCACCATGCACGCCTGCGGCCACGACCTGCACACCGCCGGCCTCTACGGCGCGCTGGCCTGGCTAGTGCGCCGTCGTGGGGAGCTCACCGCGGACGTGGTGGCCATGTTCCAGCCCGGGGAGGAGACCGGCGGCGGCGCCCTGCACATGATCCAGGAGGGACTGCTGGAGGCGGCCGGGCGGCCGGTGGACGCCGCCTACGCGATCCATGTCTCCTCGGGCACGTACCCGCGCGGCGTCCTGCTCAGCCGCCCGGGGGCGATCCAGGCCGGCTGCGACGACCTGGTGGTGACGGTGCACGGTCGAGGCGGGCACGGCTCCGTGCCGCACCTCGCCCAGGATCCGGTGCCCGTGGCCGCCGAGATGGTGCTGGCGCTGCAGTCCGTGGTCACCCGGCAGTTCGACGCCTTCGACCCGGTGGTCGCGACCGTCGGGCACCTGAGCGCCGGCACGGCGGCCAACATCATCCCGGACAGCGCCACCCTCGCCCTCACCCTGCGGACCTTCTCCGCGCCCGCCCGAGCCCGGCTGCTCTCGGCCGTGGAGCGCATGGTGCACGGGATCGCCGCGGCGCACGGCATGAGCGCACAGGTCCGGACGGACAGCGCGTTCCCGGTGACGGCCAACGACGCGGACGCGGTGGCCTTCGTCCGCCGAACCGTGGAGGACCTCTACGGGGCCGACGCCTACCGGGAGCTGCCCGAGCCCGAGCCCGGCAGCGAGGACTTCTCCGAGGTCCTCCAGCGCGTGCCCGGCGCCTACGTCCTGCTCGGGGCCGTCCCGGAGGGCGTGGACCCGGACGAGGCCCCGGTCAACCACTCCCCGCAGGCCGTGTTCGACGACGCCGTGGTGCCGCGGGCCGCTCAGGTGCTGGCCGAGCTGGCGCTGCGGACGGCGCCGGTGCCGGCGTCCTGAGCGCGGCGGCCGGCCCGGAGCACCTCGGCGATCTGCCCGACGCACGGCTCGTTCTGCAGGCTCGTGGTGTCCCCGAGCGCGGTGCCCTGGTGCAGCTGCGTCAGCAGCCGCCGCATGATCTTGCCCGAACGGGTCTTGGGCACGTCGGGGACGAAGACCACCTCGGCGGGCTTGGCCACCGGCCCGATCACCCGCCCCACGTGCCGCCGCAGCTCCTCGGCGCGGTCGGCGGCGGAGGCGCCGGGGCCGTCATCGCCGGCCAGCCAGCTCTCGTGCGCCACCACGAAGGCGACGGCGGCGTGCCCGGTGGTCTCGTGCGGCACGGGGCACACCCCCGCCTCGATCACCTCCGGGTGCGCCACGAGGGCGGACTCGATCTCGATGGTGCTCAGCCGGTGCCCGGAGATGTTGATGACGTCGTCCACGCGCCCGAGGATCCAGACGTCGCCGTCCTCGTCCCGCTTGGCGCCGTCGCCGGCGAGGAACCAGCCCGCCTCGCCCTGGTCCGCGTAGTCCTCCCAGTACGAGTGGAAGTAGCGGGCCGGGTTCTGCCACACGGTCCGGGCCATCGACGGCGAGGTGCGGGTGACCACGATCCGACCCTGCAGGCCCTCGGGCGTGGGGGCGCCGTCGTCGTCGACCACGGCCACGTCCACCCCCGGCAGGGGCCGGGAGCCGCAGCCCGGCTTGAAGGCCGTGTCCGTGGGGCGCGGGGAGAGCACGGTGGCGCCCGTCTCGGACTGCCACCACGTGTCCACCATCGGCAGGTCCGGGGTGTCCCGGCCGATCTGGGTCCGCGCCCACGTCCAGGCCTCCGGGTTCACGGACTCGCCCACGGTGCCGATCAGACGGATCGAGGACAGGTCCGGGCCGCCGTCCGCGTGCGCCGGGATCCCGTCCGGATGCCAGCCCTTGAGCGAGCGGATCAGGGTGGGCGCCGTGTAGTAGCTCGTCACCCGGTAGCGCTCGATCACCTCGAAGTGCCGGCCCGGGTGCGGGGCGTTCGGCACGCCCTCGTAGATCACCTGCGTGACCCCGTTCGAGAGCGGACCGTAGATCTCGTAGGTGTGCGCGGTGACCCAGGCCAGGTCCGCGGTGCACCAGTGGACGTCGTCGTCGCGCCGTGCCGGGTCCGGGTGGGAGAACAGGAAGTCGTGCGTCCACGAGGCCGCGGCGAGGTACCCGCCGGAGGTGTGCACGAGCCCCTTGGGCTGTCCCGTGGTGCCGGAGGTGTACATGATGAACAGCGGGTGCTCCGCGTCGAAGGCGCGCGGGGTGTGGGTGTCCGGCTGGCGGTCCACGACGTCGTGCCACCACAGGTCCCGGCCCTCGGTCCACGGGATGTCCCGGTGGCCCGTGCGGTCCAGGACGAGGACGTGCTCGATCGCGTTGTCCCCGGACACGGCCTCGTCCGCGTTGGCCTTCACGGGGACGGCGGCACCGCGGCGGAACTGGCCGTCGGTGGTGACGAGCAGCTTGGCGCCCGTGTCCTCGACGCGGAACCGCAGCGCCTCCGCCGAGAACCCACCGAACACGAGCGAGTGCACGGCGCCGATCCGCGCGCACGCCAGCGTGATGACGATCGTCTCGACGAGCACGGGCAGGTACACGACGACGCGGTCGCCCGCCTCGATGCCCAGCTCCTCGAGGGCGTTCGCGGCCTGGGCGACCTCGCGCTGCAGCTGTGCGTAGGTGACGGCGCGGCGGTCGCCGGGCTCGCCCTCGAAGTACAGGGCGACCTTCTCCCCGCGCCCCGCCGCCACGTGCCGGTCCACGCAGTTCACGGCCACGTTCAGGGTGCCGTCCTCGTACCAGCGGATCTCCGGGCCGCGCTCGGCGGCCGGGTCCGGGGCGGTGAGGGAGCGCGTCCGGGTGAAGGGCCGCTCCCAGCTCAGACGTCGGCCGGCCGCCTCCCAGAACGCGAGCCGGTCCGACTCGGCCACCGGGCGGCCGTCGCCGCGCCCGCCGTGCAGCCGGTCCGCCGGGCGGCCGGGGTGGACGTCCGGGTCGGCGGCGTCGACGAGCGCCTGCGGGAGGGGGCCGGGCAGCGTGGCGAGGGCCGCGGCGGGCACGCCGTCGTTCGGTCCGCGGACGGCCCCGGAGGCGCCCTCCTCGGCCGGGTCGGGGCGGGCGGGGTCCTCGGTGGGCGTCATGGGCGGCGGTCCTCCTGGTCGGCGGGTCCGACCAGGCTAGGGACGACGACGACGGCGCCCCGCCCGCCGTCGTCACCGGCGGTCATGCTCGGCCCGCCGGACCCCCGCGGGCGCCCGGCGCGGGCCAGGGCGACGGCGGCCGGTGTGGATCCCGTCCCACGGCCGGGTCGCCCCGGCCGCCGGCCCGCCCGCGCGTGTCAGAGTAGGGCCATGACCACCTACGCCACCCTCGCCGCCCGGTACGCCGACGCCTTCGACTCCGTCGCCCACGGCGAGCGGGCCCGCGAGGCGGGCCGGCACCTGCCGTTCGCCGCCCTCGGGGAGCTGCAGGCCGCCGGGTTCGGCAAGGTCGGTGTCCCCGAGGACGCGGGCGGCGAGGGCGGCGGCAGCGAGACCGTGCTGCGCCTGCTCATGGACCTGGCCGCCCGGGACGTGAACACCGCGCACGTCTGGCGCTCCCACCTCGTGTTCATCGCCACGGCCATGGACCAGGCGCCCGCCCGTCGGGAGCGGTGGCTGCGGCACATCGTCGACGGGGACTGGGCCGGCTCCGCCCTGGCCGAACGCGCCGGCGGGGCCGCGCCGGGCCGTGCCGCCACCCTGGCCAGCCGGGACGAGGGCGGCACCTGGGTCGTGCGGGGGCAGAAGTACTACGCGACCGGCTCGGCCTTCGCCACGTGGACCGCCGCGACCGTGGGCATCGAGGGGGCGGACCTCGTCTCCCGCCGGAACTCCAAGCGGGCCGGGGGCGCGGTCCGCGAGCCGGACCGGGCCGTCGCCGTCGTGCGCGTGCGTCAGCCGCGCGTGGGCATCAAGGACGACTGGGACGGCTTCGGCCAGCGCCTGACCGCCACCGGGTCCGTGGTGCTCGACGACGCCGCGGCCGAGGAGCTGCTCGAGGTGCCGCGGCAGGACGGGCCCGTGCCCGTGCTCATGGAGGCGACCCTGCTGGCGCTGCAGGCCGGGATCGGCCGGGCGGCGCTCACGGAGGGCACGCAGCTGCTGCGGCAGCGGCGCCGCACCTTCAACACCGGCACGGCCGCGCTGCCCAAGGACGACCCCCAGCTCCTCGAGATCATGGGGCAGCTGGCCGGGCGGCAGGCCGCGGCCGAGCTGATGGTGCGCGAGATCGGGCGGCTGCTCGACGAGGGGCAGGACGGCGCCGACGGGGCCGGCCCGGCGGAGGCCGACGTCGTGGCGGCGTCCGCCGAGGCGATGGCGGCCGCGTACCGGGCCCAGGCCGTGGTGCCGGAGGCCGTCCTCGAGGTGTGCACCCGCATCTTCGACACGCTCGGCGCGTCGGCGACGTCGGCCACGCTGCGGCTCGACCGGCACTGGCGCAACGCCCGCACCCTCGCCACCCACGACCCGGCGGCGTTCAAGGTGCGCATGGCCGGCGACTGGCTCGTGAACGGCACCCCGCCGACCGCCTACACGTCGGCCGGCGAGGTCCCCGAGGGGGACTGACCCGACGACCGGGCGGCCGGACGTGCCGGGCTCAGGCCCAGCGGCGCAGGGCCCGGCGCTCCAGCAGGCCGAGCAGCCAGTCGGTGAGCTTGCCGAGCACGGCGAGCAGGATGATCGCCAGGATCAGGCGGTCCGTGCGTCCGTTGTTCTGCGAGTCGGTGAGCAGGAAGCCCAGGCCCATCGAGGAGGCGATCAGCTCCGCGGCCACCAGGAACAGCCAGGCCTGGGCCAGGGCCAGCCGCAGGCCGGAGAACACGGCCGGCACCACGGCGGGCAGCTGCACCGTCCGCAGCAGGGACAGCCCGTGGTAGCCGAAGGCCCGACCGGCCTCCACCAGGTGCGGGTCCACATGGCGCAGGGCGGCGTAGACGGTGGTGAACACCGGGAAGAACGCGCCGATCGCGATGAGGGTGACCTTGGACTCCTCGCCGATCTGCATCCACAGGATCAGCAGCGGCACCCAGGCCAGCGAGGGCACCGCGCGCAGCGCCCCGATCAGCGGGGCGAACAGCGCGTCCGCCCACCGGGACAGCCCGAGCGCGGACCCCACGGCCAGCCCGAGTGCGGCGCCGAGCAGGAAGCCCAGCAGCACGCGCTGGGTGGAGATCCCCACGTGCAGCCACAGGTCGCCCCGCTCCAGCAGGTTGACGCCGGCGCTCAGCACCGCGCCGGGGGAGGGCAGCTGCACCGCGGAGAGCAGCCCGGCGGCCGTCACCGCCCACCACAGCACCAGGAGGACAGCGGGCGCGGCCAGCCCCACCACCGCCCGGGCGCCGGGCCGGTCCAGCACCCGGGGCTGCTGCCGTCGGCGCGCCCCTGTGTCGCCGTCGTCGTGACCCGACCGCTCGCGCGCCTCGGGGCCCGTCGTCGCGGCGGGGGTGGTCAGGGCGGTGCTCATCGGATGGCCTCCTCGGCGAAACGGGTGTCCAGGATGCTCGCCAGCGCGGCGTCCACCTGGTGCTGGTAGTCGACGGACCCGGTGTCGACCAGGATCCGTCCGACCCCCGTCAGGGCGTCGAGCAGCTCCTGGCCCGGCACGAGGCTGACGTCCGCATTGGTGCGTTCGAGGATCACGGTGCGGGCGACGTCGGGAGAGATCTTCGCGGCCTCGGCCAGGATCCCGACGGTCTCGTCCGGGTGCTCGAGCGCCCAGGCGCGGGCGCGTTCGTACGTGTCCAGGACGGTCTGGGCCGTCTCCGGGTCCTCCTCGAGGAAGGACTCCGTGGCGTTGAGGACGGAGAACGTGTTCAGGGCGAGGTCCCGGTACAGGAAGCGGGCGCCCTCGGCCTCGGCCTTGGCCATGATCGGGTCGAGCCCGGACCACGCGGCCACCGATCCGCCGGCGAGGGCGGCGCGGCCGTCGGCGTGCTGCAGGTTCTGGATCTCGACGTCGGCCGGGTCCACCCCGGCGGCCTCGAGCGCCTGCACGGCGAAGAAGTACGGGTCCGTCCCGCGCGTGGCGGCCACCGTGCGGCCCGCGAGCTGGGCGACGTCCGTGATGTCCGAGCCGGGCGGGACCATGAGCGCGGACCACTCCGGTCGCGAGGCGATGCCCACGATGCGCGTGGGCGCTCCGTTGGCCCGGTTCAGCAGCGCGGCGGAGCCGGCCGTCGACCCGATGTCCACGGAGTTCGAGCGCAGGAGTTCGTTGGCCTTGTTGGAACCGGCGGAGAACACCCAGTTCACCCGGACGCCGTGGGGCGCGAGCGTCTCCTCCAGCCATCCCTGGTGGCGGATCACGAGGGAGAGCGGGTTGTAGGTGGCGTAGTCGATGCTCAGCGTGTCCGGACCGTTCACCGGCCCGGCCGTCGCCTCACCCTGCAGGACGCATCCGCTCAGGCCCAGGGGCAGGGACGCGGCCAGCAGGCCGAGCGCCGTGCGACGGGTCAGGCGTGCGGAGCCGGCGACGCTCATCGGGCGTGGCTCTCGACGCCGAGGCCCTCGAGGAGCTCGGCGCGCAGCCGGGCCAGGCGGACGTCCGCGCGGTCGCGGGGACGGGCCCCCGGCACGTCCACGATCCGCCCCACGGTCGCTCCGGGGCGGGCCGCGCCGTCGGGCGCGGGGACGTCACGGGCGAGCAGCAGCACGCGGTCGGCGAGCTGCAGGGCCTCCTCCACGTCATGGGTGATGAGCAGGACGGTGGTGCCGGTGGCGGCGTGCACGTCCAGCAGCAGGTCTTGCATCTTCAGGCGGGTCAGGGCGTCGAGGGCGCCGAAGGGCTCGTCGAGAAGCAGCACGCCGGGGCGGCGCGCCAGGGCGCGGGCGAGCGAGGCCCGCTGGGCCATGCCGCCGGAGACCTCCCGGGGGCGGTGCTCCGCGAAGGGCGCGAGGCCCACGAGCTCGAGCAGCTCCTGCACGCGGGACCGGCCCGCGGCGCGGTCCAGCCCCCGGGGCAGGCCGAGTTCCACGTTGCGGCGCAGGGTGCGCCAGGGCAGCAGGCGCGGCTCCTGGAAGCCGACGGCGGTGCGCTCGTCGTAGGGTCGCACGGGCGAGCCGTCGATCAGCAGCTCTCCGTCGAAGTCCGGGTCCAGGCCGGCCACGGCGCGCAGCAGCGTGGACTTGCCGCAGCCGGAGGCGCCGATCACGGCGAGCACCTCGCCGGGCGCCACGGTCAGGTCCACGTCGCGCAGGACGACGCGTGGTCCGTCCGCGGTGGGGAACGTGCGCCCGACGCCGCGGAAGACGACGTCGAGGCTGTGACGGTCCTCGTCCCGGACCGGGGTGGAGGCGGTGGCACGGGAAGGCGCGTGCACGCTCATGGAGGGCTCCCATCGTCGCTTCGTCGTCGGTGTCGGCGCCGGACGGATACGGATGCCAGTAGACCACCGCGGGCCCGGTCGGCTGCGAGTCTGCCCCGCCGCCGGCGCCGGGGGGGGGGGGGGTCACACGGGCGTCACACCGGGGGCGCCGCCGGGCCCGGGCCGGCCGGCGGTCACGGCCCGAGCCCAGCGCCGAGCCAGACGTTTCGGTCGTCTCCGCAGGGTGGAGGCAGCAGATTTCTCTGGCTCAGCGCTGGGGTGCCGCTGAGTCGCCGCAGGGACGCCACCCGCGGACGTGTCCTCCGTCACGGTCAGGGCATGTCACGAACCGGGCGCCGGACGCGTGGCCGGGCCCGGCGGGGCCGTCATGAACCCCTGGGCCGGACCGGCTTCCACCGCCGGCCGCGTCAGCGTTGCATGGTGCGGAACCGTCGCCCGCCCGGCCGCGCCCCTGCGACCGGGCGGCCCTGGAAAGGAGACCCATGAGCACCGCCGAG
Organism: Micrococcus sp. TCR-5; assembly: GCF_052220525.1. Taxonomy (NCBI): domain Bacteria; kingdom Bacillati; phylum Actinomycetota; class Actinomycetes; order Micrococcales; family Micrococcaceae; genus Micrococcus; species Micrococcus sp. TCR-5. The sequence continues at coordinate 57,969 of NZ_JBQPDO010000006.1, read as the reverse complement.
AACGCCGGGGCCGGAGCACCCACCCGCCCGGACGAGCACCGCGAGATCCTCTTCAACGCATTCGACATGAACTGCGTCGCCCACCAGTCCCCGGGTCTCTGGCGTCACCCCGACGACCACGCCCGGGACTACAACACCCTGGGCTACTGGACGCACCTGGCGCAGACGCTGGAGAAGGGCCTGTTCGACGGCCTGTTCATCGCCGACGTCCTCGGCCCGTACTCCGTGTACGGCGGCACCTCCGAGGCCGCCATCAGGACCGGCGCGCAGACCCCCGTGAACGACCCGTTCCTGCTGGTCTCCGCGATGGCCGCGGTCACCGAGCACCTCGGCTTCGGCGTCACCGCCGGCACCGCCTACGAGCACCCCTACCCGTTCGCCCGCCGCCTCGCCACGCTCGACCACCTCACGGGCGGCCGCGTGGGCTGGAACGTGGTCACCGGCTACCTGCCCTCCGCCGCCCAGAACATGGGCCAGGACGACCAGATGGAGCACGACGAGCGCTACGAGCACGCCGACGAGTACCTCGATGTCGTCTACAAGCTCCTCGAGGGCTCGTGGGAGGACGACGCCGTCGTCTACGACAAGGAGTCCGGCGTGTTCACGGACCCGGCCAAGGTCCACGACATCGCCCACGAGGGCCGGTACTTCACCGTGCCCGGCCACGCCGTCACCGAGCCGTCCGTGCAGCGCACCCCCGTGATCTACCAGGCCGGCGCCTCGACGCGCGGCCGCGCCTTCGCCGGCAAGCACGCCGAGGCCGTGTTCATCAACTCCCCCACGAAGGAGCTGGCGGCCGCCACCGTGAAGAAGATCCGCCAGGCCCTGGTGGACGCCGGCCGGGACCCGTACGACGTGAAGATCTTCGCGATGCAGACGATCGTCACCGGGGCCACCGACGAGGACGCGCGGGCCACGTACGACGACCTGGCGCAGTACGTGGACCCGCTGGGCGGCCTCGTGCTGATGTCCGGCTGGATGGGCATCGACCTGTCCCAGTACGACCTGGACGAGCCGATCGGGGACGTGAAGTCGAACGCCATCCAGTCCACCGTGGAGACCTTCCAGAAGGCCTCCGGCACGGACGAGGAGTGGACCGTGCGCAAGCTCGCCGAGTGGGTGGGCATCGGCGGCTTCGGCCCCGTGATCGTGGGCGGCGGCGAGTCCGCGGCCCGCCAGCTCGTCGAGTGGGCCGACGAGGCCGACGTGGACGGCTTCAACCTCGCCTACCACATCACCCCGGGCACCTTCGAGGACATCGTGGAGTTCGTGGTGCCGGAGCTGCAGGAGCTCGGCCGCTACAAGACCGCGTACACGGACGGCACGCTGCGCCATAAGCTCTTCGGCCGCGGCGACCACCTGCCGCAGAACCACCACGGCGCATCCTTCGCCCTGCGCCGCCGGTAGGGTGACGCCAGTGGCCGCGGCGCCCTGCCTCGGCCGGCAGCAGCCCCAGGAGGAGAACATGCAGCGCAGACGTGCCGTCCGCGCGGCCGGGCTCGGCGTCGTGGGCGCCCTGGCCTTGGCCGGGTGCGCATCCGAGCCGCAGTCGGCGGGGGAGGCCTGGCATCAGGCCCGCACCCAGTTGGACGAGGCCGAGACCGTCCGACTCGAGACCGCCTACACCACCGGCCGTCAGGGCCCGCAGTCGGTCCGCTGGGACATCGCCGGCCGGCTCGACGGCGGCGACGCCGAGTCGAAGGGCGTCATGCAGGTCGGCCGCGACTCGCACATCACCATGGAGTCCCGCCAGGTCGGCGAGGACGTGTTCGTGCGGGTCGACGTGGACGGGTCCGACGTCCCGGACGACGTCCAGATGATGTACTCCGACCCGCAGTGGCGCCGTGTCTCGGCCGGCGAGGGGCAGGAACCGCCCCTGAAGTCCCTCCTCGACCAGGTGGGCCTCCCCGCGGCGGACGCCCTCGACGGCGCCGAGGTGCGCGCCGAGGAGGTCGACTGGGACGGCGGCACGGCCTACCGCTATGCCGTGCCCGAGGAGGTCGCCGACGCGGCGATGGTCGAGGGCGACGCCACCCGGGTGCACTCCTTCACGGTGGACGACGACGGCGAGCTGGTCGCGCTCACCGTCGACGACGGCCGGGCCACCCAGCAGTACGCCCTGAGCGACTGGAACCAGATCGAGCCGGCCGAGGCGCCGGAGGAGGTGGCCGAGTGAGGCAGCGCCAGACCCAGACCCGCCGCACCCGCCGCGGCCTGTCCCTCGCCGCCCTCGGGGCGGCCGCCCTGCTGCTGACCGGCTGCGCCTCGGGCGACGACGCCCCCGGCGCCTGGGACCGCGCCCGCACCCAGCTCGAGGAGGCCGACTCCGTCCGCATGGTCACCGAGCTGCGGTCCGAGGCCCCGAGCAACGGCCGCGCGGTCCCGGACGCGGTGGACATCTCCGGTCCCGTGGACGGCTCGTCCATGCGGTACGTGTCCGTGTACAAGGACGACGGTCTGATCACCCGGGACGAGTCCCGGATCGTGGACGGCACCGCGTACTCCCGGTTCACGGTGGAGCGCGTCGGCGCGAGCGGTGAGGACCATCCCGCCTATGCGGAGCGCTGGACCGCCACCCCGTACGAGGGCGATCCCAGCGCCACCGGCATGGGCGCGATGGTGAGCTCCCTGCTGGGCTCCCTGCCGGAGTCGGGCGGCCTGGACGACGTCGAGGCGGACGCGGACGGCATCCGCCGCAGCGGTCAGGATGCGATCCGCTACGTGCTGGACGAGCCCGTCTCGGGCCCGCAGGAGGGCGTGGAGCTGACCGCGTTCACGGTGTCCAAGGAGGACGGCCGCCTGCTCACCGTGGAGACCGAGTCCGCCGGCACGAAGGCCGTGGTGACCCTCTCCGAGATGGGCGGGGTGGATCCGGTGCAGGCCCCGCCGGCCGACGAGGTCCTGAAGCAGGACGGCTGACCCGGCCCACGGCGGCGGCGGCCCGCCTCCCCTCGGGGAGGCGGGCCGCCGTGTCTGCGCGGGTCAGCGCGTCAGCGGACCCTCGTCACCCAGCGGGGTGGACGGGTCCGAGATGGTGTCCGGCTCGGCACCGTGGCGGGCCGCCGAGGTGATGTTGTCGTTGTTGGACTCGGTCACGCGATCTTCGCGGACGTCGTTCTTCTTGTCGTTGCCCTGCATGGCATCCTCCACCTTCGTCGTGGCCTTCTGCACCGGATCGGACTTCTTCACCTCAGCGAACTTCTGCTGGGCGGTCTCCTGGACCTGGCCGACCTTCTCCTGGGTCTTGGGGTCGTTCCAGAGCTTCTGGGCGTTCTGGGTCATCTTCTCGAGGTTCTTGCGGCCCTCGGCGGAGCCGAGCAGGTAGCCGAGTGCGGCGCCGAGGCCCAGGGTGATGAGGCGCATGGGTGGTCTCCTTCATGTGTCGGGACCGCGCCGACCCTCTTGGACGGGCCGGGCGGCGCGCTGGCGCGCTGTCCTGGGATCACTCTGGTCATCGGAGCCCGCCGCGTCAACGACTGAGGCGCACGGCCACGACGATGGCGAGCACCACTCCCGTGCCCGCGACGACGGCCGAGCCCGAGAGCACGGCGTCTCCCGCGTGCGTCGGGACGGGGTCGTTCTCGCCGGTGAGGAGGGCCTCTTCCCGGTCGAGCCCCTCGACGGCGCCCAGGCCGCGGGGCGGGGAGGCTCGCGGGAGGGGTGTGTACACGATGAATCCACGGGGCGGACCTTCTTCAATTCTGACGAGCCCCCGAAACACGACGGGCCCCACTGCGCAGGGCGCGTGATCGGAGGGGGAGGAAAATCCTCTGCAACGGATCGGTCGCGGCGTCGGTAGTCCTGGTGTGAGCGCATTCGGCGCCTCGCCCCGCAGGACCCTCGACGAACAGGAACGACACCATGCGCAAGTCCCTCCCGGCCGTCGTCACCACCGCCCTCGGCATCGCCGTCCTCGCCCCCCTGTCCGCCGCCGCCATGGACGCCCCGTCCGGCGCCGAGCTCTCCGTGCTGCACGCCGTGCCCGCGACCCCCGTGGACGTCTACGTCAACGGTGCCCTCACCCTGGACGACTTCGAGCCCGGCGACCTCGCCGGTCCCCTGGAGCTCGCCGCCGGCGACTACGAGGTCGCCATCACCGCCGCGGACGCCATGGATGACTCCGCCCCGATCCTCGGTCCCGTCACCCTCACCCTCGCCGACGGCGGCGACTACACCGCCGCCGCCCACCTCGACGCCGCCGGCACGCCCACGGTGACCGCGTTCGAGAACGACACGAGCGCCGTCGCCGCCGGCGAGGGCCGCCTCACCGTGCGTCACATCGCCGCCGCCCCGGCCGTGGACGTCTGGGCCGGCGAGGACGTCGTCGTGCCCGGCCTGGAGAACCCGGACGAGGCCTCCCTCGAGGTGCCCGCCGGCACCGTCTCCGCCGCCGTGTCCGTGGCCGGCACCACCGACCCCGTGATCGGCCCCGCCGACGTCGAGGTCAAGGACGGCGTCACCACGATCGCCTACGCCTGGGGCTCCGCCGCCGACGGCACCCTCGCGCTGGCCACCCAGGAGGTCGCCGCCGACCACAGCGCGCCGGGCTCCGTCCCCGCGGGCATCGACGTCGCCCCCGCCCAGGACTCCACCGGGATGCTGGCCGCCGTCGGCGCCGGTGCGGCCGCCCTGGTCGCCGGCGCCGTCCTCATGGCCCGCCGCCGGGCGGCCCGTGCGTGATGAGTCCTGCGGGCGGGGTCCGTCCCGCCCGGAGATGGGGACCGTCGGCCGTGTGCCGGCGGTCCTCGCCCTCGCCGCCGTCGTCCTCACCGGCTGCGCGCCGTCGGCGGCGGTCTCCTCCCTCCCGTCCGAGCAGGGGCGGGGCTCCGTCGTCGCGATGACGCCGGGCCCCGCGGCGGGGACGGGAACCCCACCGGCCGCAACCCCCTCCGCGGCTCCGGCCGCCCCCGGGCGGACGCCGCCGTCGGGGATCGCCGTCCGGCGCGCCACCCAGAGCCCATCGGACGACGCCAGGATCCCCGTGCGCGTGGACTATCCGGCCATCGGGGCCACGCTGAGCGTGGTCTCGGTCGGGGTCACGGAAGACGGGGCGATGGAGCTGCCCGACGACAGCTCCGTCGGCGGCTGGTACCGCCACGGCTCGGCCCCCGGGGATCCTGAGGGGACGGCGGTGATCGCCTCCCATTCGGGTTCACCGCGCAATCCCGTGGGGGCCCTCTACGGGCTGCGGCAGGCCGCGGTCGGCGACGAGGTCACCGTCACGGATGCGGCGGGGACCGCCCGGCGCTATCGGGTGGCCTCCACCCAGAGTCTGGGGAAGGGCGAGCTGGACCTGTCCCCGTACTTCCGCCGGGACGGCGCCGCCGAGCTCGTCCTCATCACCTGCGGCGGCGAATGGCTGCCGGACGAGCGGGACTACACGGAGAACATCGTGACCATCGCCACTCCCGTCGAGGGCTGACCGGTAGCCTGTCGGAAGGTCTGGCCTGAATCGGGCCGCGCCGCGCCGACGCAGCACACCGCGGGAGAGGAGTCCCATGTTTGAGGACGACGGGCTCGACCGCCGCTTCGCCGCGGGGGAGGCCGTCGCCGTGCGCGAGGCGTACGAGCGCCACGGTCGCCTGCTCTTCTCCCTGTGTCTCGCCGCGCTGCGCAGCCGGGAGGACGCCGAGGACGCCGCCCAGCAGGTGTTCACGCGGGCGTGGCGTTCGCGGGACACCTACGATCCCGCCCGGCCGCTCGGCGGGTGGCTGACGGGCATCACCCGTCGCGTCATCGCCGACATGTTCGCCGGCCGTGCTCGTGACGCGCGGAAGATGGAGGCGGAGGTCGTCCACCTCCCCCGCGCCGAGGGCGTGGAGGATGCGGTCAGCGACGCCGTGGTGGCCGCCGTCGTCGTGCATGACGCCCTCGCTCTGTTGGGTCCGCCCCAGGACGAGGTGCTGCGCCTCGCCTTCCTGGAGGACCTGGCGCACCAGCAGATCGCCGAGCGCCTCGACATGCCGCTCGGCACTGTCCGTTCCCACATCCACCGCGGCCTGGCCGCACTGAGAAGCCGTCTGGAGGCCGCCGATGCCCGAGCGTGAGCATCCCCGCGGCCGACAGCTCGCGGAGGAGATCTCCGACCTCGCCGTCCGGCTGCACGAGCGCGTGCGCGGCGACGGCGGCCCGCTCGCCGCGCCCGCCGACGTCGCGGCGTCGCTCCATCCGGAGGACGCGGCCGAGCTGGAGGCCATCCTGCGTGTGCTGGCCGCCCTCGACGGCCCCGCCCCGGACCTGGCCGACCCGCCGCCGCACCTGTGGGGGCGGATCGCCGCTGAGCTGGGACCCGAGACGGAGGCCGTGGCTCACGACGGGCCACTGCAGGGGGAGGCCACGGGCGAGGATGTCGCGCCCGACGGCGTCGCGCCCGTCCGTCCGATCGGCTCGGGTCCGTCCGCTGCCCGCGGCCGCTGGTGGCCGGTCGCCGCGGCGGCGGCCGCCGGGCTCGTCATCGGCGGCGGGGCCGTGGGTGCCGCCCTGGGCGGCGGCGACGACCTCATCGGCACCGCCGTCATGGCGTCCGTGACCACCGACGGATCGCCGGCCCGCGCGGAGATGACGCGTGCCGCCGACGGGGAGATGCACCTGGCCGTGCATGTGCCCCAGGTGCCCGCCCCCGAGGACGGCTACCTGGAGGTCTGGATCCGCGACGAGGCCGCCAGCCGCATGATCTCGCTGGGCACGGTGACCCGCCAGGACACGACGCTGACCGTCCCGGAGGGCGTCGACCTGGCGTCCTACCCCGTGCTGGACGTCTCGCATGAGCACTTCGACGGCGACCCGTCCCACTCGACGCTCTCCCTGTGGGTCGGTGAGATGCACCGGACCACCTGACGAGCCCTGAGACACGACGAGCCCTGCGCAGTGGGGCCTATCGGTACTGGATAGGCACCACTGCGCAGGGCTCGTCGCTTCTGTCCCAGGCTCAGCCGAAGTGCTTCGGCAGGGTGGCCTCCCAGGCCTCGCGCAGCTCCGCGATCGGCAGGGTGAAGGCGTCCTGGACCTCGAGGGCCGCGGAGTCGGCGTCCACCACGCCGATGCGCACGGCCGCGTAGCCGCGGGCCGTGGTCATGTCCGTGAACCGGACCTCCTCGGTGCGGGGCACGGCCACGACGGCGCGCGCCTGCGTCTCCGAGAACAGCGCGGTGAACAGGTCCACGCCGTCGCGGCGCAGCACCTCGTCCAGCACCACGCGGGCGCCCACGCCGAAGCGCAGCACCATCTCGGACAGGGTGGCCGCGAGGCCGCCGCCGGAGACGTCGTGGGCGGCGTCGATCATGCCGTCCCGGGACATGTTGACCAGCAGCTCGCCGAGCAGGCGCTCCTTCTTCAGGTCGACCTTCGGGGGCAGGCCGCCGAGGTGGCCGCGCAGGCGCGCGAACTCGGAGCCGTCCAGCTCGTCCGCGGTCTCGCCGAGCAGGTAGATCGCCTGGCCGTCGGCATCCGGGGCGAAGCCGGACGGGGTGCGGCGCAGGACGTCGTCGAGCTGGCCGAGCACCGCCACCGTGGGGGTGGGGTGGATCGGGGTGCTGCTCGTCTGGTTGTACAGGGACACGTTGCCGCCGGTCACCGGGATGCCGAGGGTCTGGCAGCCGTCCGCCAGGCCGCGCACGGCCTCCGCGAACTGCCACATCACGTCCGGGTCCTCGGGGGAGCCGAAGTTCAGGCAGTCGGAGACGGCCAGGGGCACGGCCCCGGCGGTGGTGACGTTGCGGTACGCCTCGGCCAGGGAGGCCTGCGCGCCCGTGTAGGGGTCCAGGTAGGTGAACCGGTCGTTGCAGTCCGTGGCCAGGGCCACGCCCATGCCGGTCTCCTCGTCCACGCGCACCACGCCCGCGTCGTCCGGGGCCGCCAGGGCGGTGTTGCCGCGGACGTAGCGGTCGTACTGGCGGGTGATCCAGGAGGTGTCCGCCAGGTTCGGGGAGCTCATCAGCTCCACGACGGCGGCGCGCAGCTCCTCGCCCGTGGCGGGCAGGCCCTGACCGGCCTCGGAGGAGCGGAACGTGTGCGCCTGGAGCTCGTCCTGCCAGGCCGGACGCGCGTACGGGCGCTCGTAGACCGGGCCGTCGTGGGCCACGGTGCGCGGGTCCACGTCGACGATGACCTCGCCGTCCCAGGTGATGATCAGGCGGCCGTCGCCGGTGACCTCGCCCAGCCACGAGTACTCGACGTCCCACGTGGCCATGACGGCCTCGAACGCGGCGACGTTCTCCGGCGTCACCACGGCCATCATGCGCTCCTGCGACTCGGACATGAGGATCTCGCCCGGGGTCAGCGTGGAGTCGCGCAGCAGCACGTCCGTCAGCTCCACGCGCATGCCGCCCTCGCCGTTGGAGGCGAGCTCGGAGGTGGCGCAGGAGATGCCGGCGGCGCCGAGGTCCTGGATGCCCTCGACGAGGGAGTCGCGGAACAGTTCGAGGCAGCACTCGATGAGCACCTTCTCGGAGAAGGGGTCGCCGACCTGCACCGAGGGGCGCTTGGCGGGCTTGCCGTCGCCGTCGAAGGACTCGGAGGCCAGCACGGAGGCGCCGCCGATGCCGTCACCGCCGGTGCGGGCACCGAACAGGACCACCTTGTTGCCCACGCCGGAGGCGTTGGCCAGGCGCAGGTCCTCGTGCCTGAGCACGCCCACGGCGAGGGCGTTGACGAGCGGGTTGCCCTGGTAGATCGGGTCGAAGCGGGTCTCGCCGCCGATGTTCGGCAGGCCCAGGGAGTTGCCGTAGCCGCCGATGCCGGCCACCACGCCGTGGAACACGCGGGCGGTGTCCGGGTGGTCGATCGCGCCGAAGCGCAGCGGGTCCATCACGGCCACCGGGCGGGCGCCCATGGAGATGATGTCGCGCACGATGCCGCCGATGCCCGTGGCCGCGCCCTGGTAGGGCTCCACGTAGGAGGGCGAGTTGTGGGACTCGACCTTGAACGTCACGGCCCAGCCGTCACCGAGGTCGGTCACGCCGGCGTTCTCGCCGATGCCCACCATCATGTGCTGCTTCATCTCGTCGGTGAGCTTCTCGCCGAACTGGCGCAGGTGCACCTTCGAGGACTTGTACGAGCAGTGCTCGGACCACATGACTGAGTACATGGCCAGCTCGGCCGCGGTGGGGCGGCGGCCGAGGATCTTCTTGATCTCGGCGTACTCGTTCTCCTTCAGGCCCAGCTCGGCCCAGGGCTGCTCGACGTCCGGCGTCGCCTGCGCGTCCGCGACCGTCTCGATGTTGAACTGCTGGCTCATGCATGGCCTCCACGGCTGGCGAGGGTGGTCAGGACGGAGGTGAAGAAGCCGAGGCCGTCCACGCCGGAGCGGGGGCCGGCGGCGGTGTCCGGGCCGAAGCCCGGCTCCACGGCGTGCTCCGGGTGCGGCATCAGGCCGACGACGTTGCCGGCCGGGTTCGCGATGCCCGCGATGTCCCGGCGCGAGCCGTTCGGGTTCCAGCCCTGGTAGCGGAACACCACGCGGCCCTCGGCCTCGAGGGCGTCGAGGGTCTTCTCGTCCGCCACGTACTGGCCGTCCTGGTTCTTCAGGGGCACGGTGATGGTCTGGCCCTCCTCGAAGTCGCGGGTCCACACAGTGTCCGTGCTCTCCACGACCAGCTCCTGGTCGCGGCAGATGAAGTGCAGGTGGTCGTTCTTGACCATCGAGCCCGGCAGCAGGTGCGACTCCGTGAGGATCTGGAAGCCGTTGCAGATGCCGAGCACCGGCAGGCCGTCCGCGTCGCCCTCGGGGCCGCCGGCCGCCGTCGCCACCGCGTCCATCATGGGGGCGAAGCGCGCGATCGCGCCGGCGCGCAGGTAGTCGCCGTAGGAGAAGCCGCCCGGGATCACGACGGCGTCCACGCCGGCGAGCGTCCGCTGCGGGTCCGCGTCGGCGTGCCACAGGGAGACGGGCTCGGCGCCGGCGAGGCGGACGGCGCGCAGCGCGTCCACGTCGTCCAGGGTGCCGGGGAAGGTGATCACGCCGATGCGCGCGCCGCTGAGCGGCGTCGTCGGCGTCGAGTAGTCGCCGATGAGGGGGAGCTCGGTCATCGGGCGCCCTCGGCCTCGTCCAGGACGGCCACGTTCACGACGTCCTCGATGACGGGGTTGGACAGCATCTCCTCGGCGGCCGTGCGGGCCTGGGCGAGGATCTCGTCGGTGACCTCGCCCTCCACGGTGAGCTCGAAGCGCTTGCCCTGGCGGACCTGGCTGAACTCGGTGAAGCCGAGGCGGGGCAGGGCCCCGTTGATCGCCTTGCCCTGCGGATCGAGGATCTCGGGCTTGGGCATGACGTCGACGACGATGATGGGCATGAACACGCTCCTGGGTGCGGGACGATGCCGCGGAGCAGGACGGTGTAGATGCCGTCTCACGCCCGGCCCGGGGCGCTCCGCGTGCTTGCCCGGCCACTCTACTCGGCCGCCCGGACGCGGGATCGTGGGTGTGACGGGGCGGCACGCGGCAGCCGGCCCGGCGTAGCCTGGCGGCATGAGACCTCAGCAGACCCGTGTGTCCCCGCTCGGTCGACGTCGGCCGATCAGCCCGCTCGGCCCCGCGCTGCTCGCCGCGGCGGCCGGCGTCGTGCTGACGGGAGTGCGCCGCATCACGGCCCGGTCCGCCCGGCGTCGCGCGACCGGACGCCCGCGCCGGTGACCCGCCCCGAGCCCTGCCCCTGCGGGTCCGGAGCCGGGCTCGCGGCGTGCTGCGGTCGCCTGCACGCGCGTTTTGCCCGGGACGGCGCCCTGACCGCGCCCACCGCCGAGGCGCTCATGCGCTCCCGGTACACGGCGTTCGCGCGGCTGGGCGAGGCCGGGACGGCAGAGGCGCGGGCGATGGCCGACTATCTCGCCGCGACCTGGGTTCCCGAGCACCGGCCCACCGCGGCCGAGCTGCTGCCGACCGAGGGGGAACAGGCGCCGCGGTTCACCCGCCTGGCGGTGCTGGACGTGCGGGACGGCGGGCCGTTCCAGGACGCCGGGACCGTGGAGTTCGTGGCCGTCGGCACGGGGGCCGAGGGGCGGTTCCGACTCCATGAGGTCAGCCGGTTCCGCCGTGAGGACGGGATCTGGCGCTACGTTAACGGCGACGTGCGCTGAGGCCGGGGCGGCGCGTCGGCCGGCGGTGACGCGTCAGAAGGCGGAGAAGATCCCGGCGCCCACGCTGAGGACCAGGCCCAGGATGGCGATCCACGCCACCAGGGTGACGATCGGGCGGGGGCGACGCGGGGCGTCGTCGTGCCAGTCCACGCCCTCCAGCTCCGGAGGGGTGCGCAGCTCTCGATTCATGGCCCCAGCCTCTCACGCCCCACGCCGCCCCGGGCCCAACGCGGGTTGACTTGTCACGGGTGCTGGGCGCCTGGACCCGCGACAACTCAACCCGCGTTGCCGTCCGGGGTGAACAGGTCCTCGATCCGCCGCCCGAACACGGCCGCGAGGCGGAAGGCGAGGGGGAGCGAGGGGTCGTAGCGGCCCTTCTCGAGGGAGATGACGGTCTGCCGGGAGACGCCGAGCTCGTCGGCGAGCCGCTGCTGCGACCAGCCGAGGCGGGCACGCTCGTCGGGGATGGTGTTCTCCACGGCTCAGCCCCGGCGCTTCTGGATCTGGTACCGGATCGCGGCGGCGCAGCCCATGAGGACGAACAGGGCGGCACCCACGGCCGCGGGCGAGATCACGTACCCGCCGAACGAGAGGATCGCGGCGCCGAGGCCGACGACGACGAGGGTGTCATGGAAGGCGCCCGAGGTGGCCTTCTCGTACCAGCGTCCCTCGATCGACTCCTCCGGGTTCGTGTCGGCGCCGCGGATCGAGTGACGGTCCACGAGCGCGAGCCAGGTCAGGAGGAGGCCGAAGAGCAGGCCGTTGAGCGCCATCGCACCGGCGGCGATCCAGGCAAGGGAGTCTGCGTGGCCGGCCGCGACGGTGGTGGCCCAGGCCGCCGAGCCGAGTCCCAGGGCGCCCACGACGCCGACGGCCAGGCTCACGCCCATCAGTCGTCCGGTGCCGCCGCCGAGACGGGAGGAGCAGCCCCAGCGGGAGCGGGTGTCTCGGCGCGGATCGGTGGTGGCGGTGCCTGTGCCGGCGTGCTCCGCCGCGGTGCCCTGGCTGTCCGCTGCGGCAGCGGTGTGGTGGGAGTGGTTCGTGGTCATGGGCCCTCCTGTGGTCGATGCCTGGGCCGGTGGCCCGGCCCGCCTCGGAGGCCCTGTGGGGGGCGTCCGACCGGACATTGTGAAGCAAGCTTGACAGTCAAGTGACCTTGTCGTCAAGGGAGCTTGACGCCGGAGCCCGTGCGAACTCTTCCCACGTCATGGGCGGGGTCAGCCCGAGCCAGGCAGGTTCGAGACGGAACCCGAGGGCCGTGTTCATCCGCAGGGACGCCGCGTTGGCCTCGGCGCCGCCGGTGCCCCACTGGCGCCCACCGCGGGCATGGGTCGCCAGGAGGGTCGCCGCCTTGACGGCCTTCGCCACGCCACGGTTCTCGTGCTTGGACGCGACCGCGGTGCGGTCGACCTCCCACCGGTCAGGGGAGCGGAACGTCAGGGTGAATCCGATGAGCACTCCTCCCTCGAAGGCCCCCACGGCAAGCCCCGCTGGGGTGGACAGTCGAGCCTCGAGGTCGTCCGGCAGCGGCTCGTGACGGGAGCCGTCGGTGTGTGGGAACCGGGGAGCCGCTTCCTCGTCGAGGGCGCGCAGGGCAGGCAGGTCGACGGCGGTCAGTCTCCGCACCTCGATTCCCCGCGCTTCGGCCGCCGCGACGTGGCCACGGTAGGGCGCCAGGTCGGCGTCGTCGTCGAGGTGGAGGCGCGCGCCCCAGGAGCGGGAGCGCACGCTCCACCCGGCGTCGAGCAGCGCGGCGGCCTCGGCCGAGTCTTCGCGGTGCACGCGGGCGTCCGCCCGTGGGTCGGTCACGGGGGTGAGCATCGAGCACGGGATGTGCCCGGAGACGGCCTCGTCCGGATAGACGTGCGGGAACTCGGCCGAGTGGGGATCGGAGGGGTCTCCCGGCTCGCGCCGCACCCGCAGGCCGGCCCCCGCCAGTTCGTCCTCGTCCAGGCCGCAGACGAACGCGTCCGGCCGGTCCGGGTAGATCGCCGCGCCGACGACTCCTACCTGGGCGGCGTCGTCGGAGGCGTGGAGGAAGCCGACGTCGTCGATCGAGGCGCCGCGCGTCGATGCCGTGTAGCGGCCGGTGCGACGCGCGGCGGCCCAGTCCTCCGGGAGGGTGATGTGCAGGATCATGGCGCGAGGCTATCGGCCTCGGCGTCGACGCCACCCCTCCGGCTGCCCATCGCGGGTCGAGTTGTCGGGGGTGTTTGGCGGCGGCACCCGCGATAACCCAACCCGCGGTGCAGGGCCGCCCCGGGCGCGACGACGGCCCGGCGTCTCCGCGGGGGAGTCGCCGGGCCGTCGGGGCGGACCGGGTGCCGGGGTGCCCGGGCCGTCAGTCCTCCAGGAAGGCCTCGACGTCCGGGGTCACCGCGCGGGAGTCGATCAGCTGACGCTCGATCGCGTCGTGGGTGATCCGGTTGGCCTCGCGCACGGCGTCGGTGCGCATCGAGATCTTGATGTCGCCCTTGTGCGTCGGGGTCCCGGCCACCTGGACCGGCTGGGTCTCGAGCGGCAGCGGGACGGCGTCGCACAGCGACTTCTCGGCCGGCTGGGCGCCGGTCAGGAAGTAGTCACGGATGGGCGCGTCCACGCACTCGGTGCCGTACGGGAACAGGCCGTGGGTGCCCTCGTTGTCCACGGAGATGAGGGACGTGTTGCGCAGCACGCCGGCGGCGCGGTGGCCGCCCTCGTACGGGGTCGCCGCGTCCAGCTCGGACTGCACGATCACGGTGTTCGGGGCGCCCTTGCCGCCGGGCTGGGAGGGCATGGAGGTCTGGGCGGGCCAGTACATGCACTCCGACGGGCCCATCAGCACACCGATCCACGGGGCCTTGCGGCCGAGGTCGTCCACCCACGAGGTCCAGTAGCCCTGCGAGGTGTTCCACTGGCCGTCCTGGCACCGGATCGCCGAGAACGCGCCCTCGAAGGTGACGGCGTCTCCGGCCTGGGTGGCGGCGACGAGCTGCTCGCGCTCGCCCACGGTCTCCAGGCCGCGGGCGGCGAAGCGGTCGAAGGAGTCACGCTCCTCGGCCGGCAGCGACGCACGGGCCTCGGCCAGGATGCGCTCGATCTGGGTGCGCTGCCCCGCGGGATCCGTGGCCGCGGCCTCGGACTCCATGATGCGGATGTAGGCGGCGATGACGGACCCGGCGTCGAGGTACTGGGACGTGTCGTACATGGCCGGCAGCAGGAACGAGCCGGCGACGATCATGCCGAGCTGGGTGCGGGTGCCGCCCACGTCCTCCCAGCGCTCCCGGATCTGCATCGGGTCGTCCCCGAGGTCGAAGATCTCGTCGTGCCGGGCCACGTAGGGGAGCATCGCGTCCTGGAACTGGCGGTCGCGGGAGCGCGGCTGCAGGTCCCAGGTGGTCTGGAGCCCGTCGCGGGAGATGTCCACGGCGGAGTCCAGCAGGAACCGGTGCGTGTGCTGGGGGAAGACGCGCTGGTACCAGCTGCCCAGCCAGGTGCCGTACGAGTAGCCGATGTAGGAGGTCTTCTCCTCGCCCAGGACGGCGCGGATGAAGTCCATGTCGTACACGGTCTGCTCGGTGGTGATGTACGGGGTGAGCTCGTTCTCGAGGCACGCGTCGACCTGGGCCTTCGTGTCCTGCCACACGTCGTGCTCGGGGTTCGGCGTGTAGGTGCACTCCAGGGCGGTGGACTGGCCCACGCCGCGGGGGTCGAAGCCGATGAAGTCGTACTGCTCGGCGAGCTCCGGGGCGCGCTCGGCCATGGCGGGGCCCCAGGGCAGGCCGGAGCCGCCCGGGCCGCCGGGGTTCACCAGTGCGATGCCCTGGCGCTCCGGGTTGCCCTTCGAGGTCTCGGTCTTGGCCACGCGCAGGGTGATGGTGTGGCCGTCCTCGGGGTTCTTCCAGTCCCGCGGCACCGTGACGTCGGCGCACGCGGTGCCGGGGATCGCGTTGAACCGGGCGTTGAGGCGCTCGCTGCCGAAGTCGCAGGCCTCCCAGTCCAGCGTCTGGCCCACGAGGTGCGGCGCGAGCGCGGCGGCGTCGTTGACCTTGTTGCCGCGCGTGGCGGAGAGGTCGTTGGAGCGGGCCTGACCCTGCGATGCGGACCCGTTGCCGTTGCCGTTGCCGTTGCCGGGCGCGGAGAGCGCGGGGGCGGCGGCCGTGACGGCGAGCGAGACGGCCGCGACGGCGGCGGCGAGCGTGGTGCGGCGGCGAGCTGGAACGGTTCTGGTCACGTCAGGTCCTCGAGTCGTTCGGTGCGGAGAGGGCCGGGCGGTCACCGGATGACGCGAGTGATGCGCCTCACAGCCTGTAGAGCGGCCATCCTAATCATGGACGTGCGCTGGAAGTCCACTCGGCGTCCGGCCCGGTCCCGGGGGCCGCCCCCGCGGCCGCGTCCAGCACCGCCAGCAGCCGCGCCCGCAGCGCCTGGCCCCGCGCGGCGAACTCGCGCTGGCGCCGCGCGTACTCGGCACGCCCGGCCGGCTCCTCGATCCGCACGGCCGCGTAGCCGCCGCGCCCGTCGGAGAGGTCGTCCACCCCGGTGAGGTCGTACGGCGAGGCCTCCATGTCCAGCCTGCGGATGTCCCACGCGAGGTCGAAGCAGTCCGCGAGCAGGTCCGAGTCGACCACCGGCACCAGCTTGTACGCCCACTTGTACAGGTCCATCCCCGCGTGCAGGCAGCCGGGCTGCTCCATCTCCCGCATCCCGGCGCGCGTGGGCAGGACGCCGTCGTCGCCCTCGTTACGGTCGCGGGCCTCGGGTGCGAAGAACCGGAACGCGTCGAAGTGCGTGCACCGTATCCGCGAGCCCTCCACCACCGCGTCCGTCCCCCCGGCCCCGAGCCGCAGCGGCAGCTGGGAGTGCCGCACCCCGTGCACGTCCGAGCGGTACGCCATCGCCCACTCGTGCAGCCCGAAGCAGCCCAGGCGTGGCGCCCGCCCCGCCGTGCGCGCGAGCAGTTCCCGCGTGAACGCCACCCCCGACGCGCGGTCGGCCAGCACCGCCGCCACGTCCACCAGCCAGCCGCCCACCGGGCGGCCGTCGACGACGGCGCCTGCCACCTCGCCGGCCTCGACGCGCCGGTAGTGCTTCCACTCGCCCCGTGGGGTCGTGCCCAGCTCGGTCGCCTCGGCGCGGGCCGCGGCGCCGTCGTCGTCCGCGAGGAGGACTCCCGGCCCGGGGTGCCAGCGCTGCAGTGCGGCGGGGGAGTGCGTGTAGTAGCCGAAGAGGAAGTCCTGCACCGGGTGCTTCTCGCCGCGCATCCGCAGGGCCACCAGCGGGTCCGTGCGTCGGGCGATGCGCTCGCGGTGCGCCAGCGCGTGGGCCCGCCACACGTCGGCGGGCAGGGCGACGACGGCGGGCGGCAGGGTCTCGGAGGGCGCGGGGGCGGTGTGTGGCTCGGGCATGACCCCACCATCCTCCCCCGTGGCGCCCCTCATGAGCGAGCGGGCCCACGTGATGCCGACGCGGGGAGCGCACTCCGGCGGCCCCAATTCGACGGTCCTGGACGTTGCCTGGCAAAGATCTGGTCAAACGCCCTACCGGACGGTAGATTGCACATGTCTCGCTGTGGTGCCCATCACATGGGCGCCGATCTCCCCGTCCCCCGGCGTCATCCCCGCCGGCGTGCCACGGGTGAGAGCTGGGCGGACCTTGATGAGAAAGGCGGAGGCAATGCCTCAGAACCCCACCCCTGCCCGGCGCCGTCGGGCCCTGGCCGCGGCCGTCGCCGGCGCGAGCCTCGTGGCCGCTCCCGCGCTCGCGGTGTCGGCCACCGCCGTCGAACTGCCCGACGGCAGCACCGTCTCCAGCCCGCAGGGCGAGGTGCAGGTCCAGCAGCAGTTCGAGGACGGCCGCTACTTCGTGGTCCTGAAGGACCAGCCGTCGGTGACCGCCCCCGAGGCCGGCGCCGTTCCGGGCGCCGCTCCGAAGGCGAAGTTCGACCCTTCGCACCCGCGCGTGAAGAACTACGAGGCCAAGCTCCAGCGCCAGCAGGAGAAGGTCGCGAAGGCCCACGGCGCCAAGGCCGAGATCTCCTTCCAGCGCGCCGTGAACGCGTTCGTCGCCGAGCTGACCGCCGAGGAGGCCCAGTCGATCGCGAAGGACCCGGCCGTGCTCGGCGTCGCGCCGGACGAGCAGGTGGCCCCGGACTACAGCTCCACCGAATTCCTCGGCCTGCCCGGCAAGAAGGGCACCTGGAAGTCCGTGTACGGCAAGGCCGAGAACGCGGGCAAGGGCGTGGTGGTCGGCGTCATCGACTCCGGCATCCACCCGGACAACCCGTTCATCGACAGTCAGCCCGTCCAGCCGCTCAAGGGCAAGGCCAAGGTCGGCGTGCCGTACCGCACCGCGGACGGCCAGATCGCCGTGCTCAAGGCGGACGGCACCACCGCCACGGCCGAGTGCGAGACCGGCCCGGACTTCCCGGCGTCGTCGTGCGACTCCAAGCTGATCGGCGCCTACGCCTTCTCCGACGACTTCGAGCGCTTCGTCCCGGTGGACGAGCGGGCCCCGGAGGAGCGCATCTCCCCGCTGGGCGTGTTCTCCCACGGCACCCACGTGGCCACCACCATCCTCGGCAACACCGGGGTGGAGCAGACCATCGACGACGACTCCTTCGGCGAGGGCGCGGGCGTGGCCCCGGCCGCCCACCTGATCTCCTACAAGATCTGCTGGGAGGACACCGACCCGAACACCGGCGGCTGCTACACCTCCGCCTCCGTGGCCGCCATCGAGCAGGCCATCGAGAACAACGTGGACGTGCTGAACTACTCGATCTCCGGCTCCAACACCTCGATCGTGGACCCGGTGGCCATGGCCTTCAAGTCCGCCGCCGAGGCCGGCATCTTCGTGGCCGCCTCCGGCGGCAACTCCGGCCCCGGCCCGAACACCGTGAACCACGGCTCCCCGTGGCTGACCACCGTGGCCGCGGAGACGTTCTCCAACGAGCTCACCGCCACCGTGCAGTTCTCCGACGGCACGCAGCTCCGGGGCGCCTCCTCGGCCCGCACCGGCGTGGGCCCGGCCGAGGTCATCCACGCGTCCGAGGTCGCCGCCGGCGACGCCGAGGCCGCGCGTCTCTGCCTGCCCGGCGGGCTCACCGAGGAGGCCGCCGGCAAGATCGTGCTCTGCGAGCGCGGCGGGAACGCCCGCACCGAGAAGTCGCAGGTGGTGGAGGAGGCCGGCGGCGTCGGCATGATCCTCGTGAACACCCCGTCCGGCTCGCTGGACGCGGACATCCACGCGGTGCCGACCGTGCACATGAACGACAACGGCGTGATCGAGAAGGTGAAGTCCTCCGACCTCACCGCCACGATCGTCCCGGGCGACACCACCGGCCTGCCGGAGGACCCGCTTCCCCAGATCGCCGGCTTCTCCTCCCGCGGCCCGGCCAACGCCGTGAACCAGGAGCTCCTGAAGCCCGACCTCGCAGCCCCCGGCGTGAACGTGATCGCCGGCGTCTCCCCGCTGGACCCCGACTACCACGGCAACACGTTCGGCCTGATGTCCGGCACGTCCATGGCCTCGCCGAACCTGGCCGGCATGGCCACGCTGCTGATCGGCAAGTACCCGGCCTGGTCCCCGATGGCCGTGAAGTCCGCCCTCATGACCACCGCCGGCGACGTGTACAACGCTGACGGCACCGTGAACACGGACAACTTCGCCACGGGCGCCGGCTCCGCCGATCCGGCCGCCGCCGCCCGTCCGGGCCTGGTCTACGACTCCGGCAAGGAGCAGTGGGACGCGCTGCTGCGCGGCGACATCGCCGGCCGTGACGTGAACGTCCCGTCCCTGGCGATCCCCGACGTCGTCGGCTCGGCCACCGTGACCCGCACCGTGACCGCCCTGGAGAACGGCCGCTGGCAGTTCTCCGCGAACGTGCCCGGCTTCGAGGTGACCGCCTCCCCGGCCGTGCTGGACCTGAAGGCCGGCCAGTCCGCCGACGTCGAGCTGACCGTCACCCGCACCGACGCCGCGGTGAACACCTGGACCCACGGCTCCATGTCCTGGACCACCGCCAAGGGCAAGGCCGTCCCGGAGGTGACCTCCCCGGTCACCGTCAAGGCGAAGTCCGCGACCGTCACCTCCGCCGGCGAGGGCTCCGGCGCCACCGGCTCCGCCGACGTGGAGATCACCCCCGGCGTGACCGGTGAGCTGACCCCGCAGGTCCTGGGCCTGGGCAAGGTGGACTCCACCGTGGCCGCCGCCATCGCGAGCAACTCGCTCGAGTCCAGCGCACTGGCCGTGTCCACGGTGACCGTGGAGGAGGGCACCAAGTCCCTGGTGGCCTCGATCAACGCGGGCGCCGCCGGCGCCGACTGGGACCTGTACGTGATCACCCCCGAGGGCAAGCAGCTCTCCCGGGCGACCGCGGACGAGTCCGAGACGCTGACGATCGCGAACCCCACCCCGGGCGCCTATACCGTGGTCGGCCACCTGTACGCGGCCAACGGCGGCAAGGACACCGGCACCCTCGAGACGCTGAAGCTGCGCGAGGACGCGGGCAACCTGACCGTCTCCCCGAACCCGGTGCCCGTGACCTCGGGCAAGGCCACCGAGGCGACCCTCTCCTGGTCGGGCCTGACCTCGGGCACCTGGAAGGGCCTCGTCACCTGGGACGCGGGCATCACGACCGACGTGACCGTCCAGGTCCCGTGACCGCCGACCCCCTCCGTCCTCGCTGACGGAACGGGAGGAACCGCCCGCACGACGCCGGCCCCGCACCTTCACGCTGAAGGTGCGGGGCCGGCGTCGTGGGCGGTGGGGCAGCGGCGGATGCGGCGTCAGCGGCCGGTGCCGCCGTAGACCGTGGCCTCCTCCTCGGCGTCGAGGCCGAAGGCGGCGTGCACGGCGCGGACGGCGTCGTCGAGCTTGTCCTCGGCGGTGACCACGGAGATGCGGATCTCCGAAGTGGAGATGAGGTCCACGTTCACGCCGGCGTCGGCGAGCGCCTTGAAGAAGGTGGCGGAGACGCCCGGGTTGGAGCGCATGCCCGCGCCGATCAGCGAGAGCTTGCCGATCTCCGGGTCCGAGACGATGTCCTGGAAGCCGATCCGGTCCTGGGCGGCGCGCAGGGCGGCCATGGCGTCCTTGCCCTCCACGATCGGCAGGGTGAAGGAGATGTCCGTGCGGCCCGAGCCCTCGCGGGAGATGTTCTGCACGATCATGTCGATGTTCACGTTGGACACGGCGATCACGCGGAAGATCTCGGCGGCCTTGCCGGGCACGTCGGGGACGCCGACGATCGTGACCTTGCCCTCGGAGCGGTCGTGGGCGACGCCGGAGACGATGGGCTGTTCCATGGGAGCGCCTTCCTGAAGGGTGATGGTGTCGTTCGGGTCGGGCATGATCCAGGTGCCCTCGTGGTCGGAGAAGGAGGAGCGCACGTGCAGCGGCACGCCGAAGCGGCGCGCGTACTCCACGGAGCGCAGGTGCAGCACCTTGGATCCGGAGGCCGCCATCTCGAGGGTCTCCTCGGAGGAGAGCTCGGTGAGCTTGCGGGCGGTCGGCACGACGCGCGGGTCGGCCGAGTAGACGCCGTCCACGTCCGTGTAGATCTCGCACACGTCCGCGCCGAGCGCGGCGGCGAGGGCGACGGCGGTGGTGTCCGAGCCGCCGCGGCCCATGGTGGTGATGTCCTTGGACTCGGGGCTCATGCCCTGGAACCCGGCCACGATGGCCACGCGGCCGGCGTCGAGGGCCTCCTGCACGCGGTGGGGGTTGACCTTGACGATCCGGGCCCGGCCGTACGAGGTGTCCGTCAGCATGCCGGCCTGGGAGCCGGTGTAGGAACGGGCCTCGACGCCCTCGGCGTGGATCGCCATCGCCAGCAGGGACATGGAGATGCGCTCGCCGGCCGAGAGCAGGATGTCCATCTCGCGTGCGGGCGCGTCCTGCGTGAGCTCGGCGGCGAGGTCGAGCAGCTCGTCCGTGGTGTCGCCCATGGCCGAGACGACCACGCACACGCGGTTCCCGGCGCGCACCGTGTCCGCGACGCGGCGGGCCACGCGCTCGATGCCGGCGGCGTCGGCCACGGAGGAGCCGCCGAACTTCTGGACGATGAGACTCATGGGTCGCTCCGGACGGGGTCGAGGGTCGGTTCGGGCCAAGTCTAGGGGCGCACTCTCGCGCGGGTCCGCCAGGTGAACCCCTGTTCCGGATGCTGGACCCGGCGCCCGTGGCCGGTCAGGACGACGGCGCCCGCGGCCCCGCCTGCGACCCCGGGCGAGCGGGGATCGGCGCCGGGATCATCCCCCGGGTGGATCCGCGTCCGTGCACTGCGCGGCAAGGATGGGGCCATGACCGCTCCAGCACCCCTGCCCGCCTCACCCGTCCTGGGGGTGGCCGCCTACGACGGGATCGTGGCTCACGGCCTCGCCCGCTCGTTCGGCGCCGTCCATGCGGTGCGGGACGTCTCCCTCACCGTGCCCGCCGGCTCCGTGACGGCCCTCGTCGGCCCGAACGGCTCGGGCAAGACCACGCTTCTGCTGATCCTGGCCACCCTGCTGCGCCCGGACGCCGGCGCCGTGTCCATGGCCGGGGTGGACGCGGTGCGCGAGCCCGTCGAGGCCCGGCGGCGGCTCGGCTGGATGCCCGACACCCTGGGCGTGTGGGAGGAGCTGACCTGTCACGACATCCTCGCCAGCCTGGGACGGCTCTACGGCATGGGGAAGGCGGAGGCGTCCGCGCGCGCGGACGAGCAGCTCGCGTGGGTCGAACTCACGGAGTTCGCCCACCGGCCCGCCCGCGTGCTCTCCCGCGGCCAGCAGCAGCGCCTGTCCCTGGCTCGGGCCACCGTGCACCGGCCCTCCGTCCTGCTCCTGGACGAACCCGCCAACGGCCTCGACCCGGCCGCCCGCATCCGGCTGCGGGACGACCTGCGCGCCATGGCGGCAGCCGGCACCGCCGTGCTCGTCTCCTCCCACGTGCTCGCCGAGCTCGAGGAGATGTCCGACCGCGCCGTGTTCCTCCGTGAGGGCGCCACGGTGGCCACCCAGGAGTTCCGCGCCGCCGACGACCTCGCCCGCCCCTACCGGATCGCCGGGCCCGACCCGACGGCCCGGGACACCCTCGTCCGCGCCCTCGAGGCCCGCGGCCTGACCGTCACCGTGGCCACCGGCGCCGGCGCGGGCCAGCGCCGGGACGGGGTCGTGGTGCAGCTGCGGGGGGAGGCCGCCGCGGCCGCGCTGCTCGCGGACCTCGTGCGCGAGGGTGTGCTCGTCAGCCACTTCGCCCCGGAGGGCTCCCGCCTCGAGAACGCCTACCTGGGCCTCCATCTGGAGGGCCCCCGCACCGAAGGAGACCGACCGTGAGCACCGCCGTCGCGACCTCGATCCACGACCGCCGCCCGCCGCAGCCGCAGCCGGGGGGACGCCTCGGCGCGGCCCAGGCCGTGGCCACCGTGGTGGGCATGGAACTGCGTCAGCGGCTGCGCTCGCGTGGCTGGTACGTGCTGTTGGGCGTCTTCTTCGTGGTGGTGGGGGCGGTGACCCTCGGCGCCCTCGGGCTGCGCGGCCTGGGCGTGGCGGAGATGGAGGCGTCCGGCCTGGAGCCGGAGCTGGCGGAGCAGCAGATGCGCGCCCTGGGGCGGACGCTCTTCGACGGCGTCCTGCTCTTCGTCCTCACCCTCTCGCTGCTGGTCTCGCCCGCCCTGGCGGCCAACGCGATCTCGGGCGACCGTGCCGGCGGCACCCTGGCCATCACCCAGGTCACCCTGCTGCGGACCGGGCACCTGATGGCGGGCAAGTGGCTGGCCGCGTGGATCGCCTCCGCCGCGTTCCTCGCGGCCGCGCTGCCGTGGCTGGCGGTCGCGGCCGTGGTGGGGCGCGTGTCCCCGTGGGCCGTGCTGGTGGGGCTCGTGATGATCCTCGTGGAGTTCGGCATGATCGCGGGGATCGGCGTGGCCGTCTCGGCGATCGCCGGGCGCACGCTGTTCGCCGTCGTGGTGACGTACCTGATCGTGGCGGCGCTGACGATCGGCACCCTGGTGGCCTTCGGGCTGTCTCTGCAGTTCCTGCAGACCGAGGTGCGGGCCAACGACGCCGAGTACGGCTCCATGACGGCGGAGCCGTTCACCGAGGCGGAGCTCGAGAAGATGACCCCGGAGGAGGCGGAGCAGGCCTGGGCCGAGTGGGAGGCGGCGCACCCGGAGCTGTACGACGGGATCGCCGACCGGTGCGTCGGCCCGGTGACCGCTCGGACGATCCCCGACCCGCGGCGCAGCGGATGGCTGCTCGCGGCGAACCCGTACGCCGTGCTCGCGGATGCCTCCCCCTGGGAGGGCGGGCTCCTCGAGGACGGGACCCGGGCGGAGCCCGGGCCGCTCAACCTGCTGTCCGTGGGGCTGCGCTGGACCCAGCGAGACCCCGTCCGGGACGTCGAGTGCCTCGACGGCGAGCTGCGCGGTCTCGACAGCACCGGCGTGCCGGACCGGCAGGGCACCTGGCCGGTGTGGCCGCTCGGTCTGGCGATGCAGGGTGTGCTCGTGGCCGGGCTGGTCTGGTGGGGCCACCGTCGCCTGGACACCCCGGCCGGGCGGCTGCCCGCCGGCACGCGCGTGGCCTGAGCCGGGCCGGCGTCGGGCGGGGCCTGCTCGACACCGGCCGGTGTCAGCCGCTGATCAGGCGACGTCCCTCGAAGGCACGGCCGAGGGTGACCTCGTCCGCGTACTCGAGGTCCCCGCCGACGGGCAGACCGGAGGCCAGGCGCGTGACGCGGATGCCCGTGGCGCCGAGGAGCCGGCCGAGGTAGGTGGCCGTCGCCTCGCCCTCGAGGTTGGGATCCGTGGCGAGGATGACCTCCTGCACGGCCTCGTCCTGCAGCCGGGTGAGCAGCTCGCGGACGTGCAGCTGCTCGGGACCGATGCCGGCGATCGGATTGATGGACCCGCCGAGCACGTGGTAGCGGCCCTGGAAGGCGCGGGTGCGCTCCATGGCCATGACGTCCTGCGACTCCTCGACCACGCAGATCTGGGAGCGGTCCCGGCGCTCATCCCGGCAGAGCGAGCACACCTCGTCCTCGGAGACGTTGAAGCAGACCGAGCACAGCCGCACCCTGTCCTTGACCGTGCGGATGGCGTCCGCGAGCCGCAGCATGTCCTCCCGGTCCGCCTCCAGCATGTGGAAGGCGATGCGCTGGGCAGACTTCGGCCCGATGCCCGGCAGGCGGCCGAGCTCGTCGATCAGGTCCTGCACCGCGCCCTGGTACATCCGTCTCCCTCGTCCGATGGTGCGTCTCGTGGGGCGTGCGCCCCGACGCGGCGCCGTGGTCCGGCGCCGCGTCCATCATGCCCGCGGCCCCGGACCGCGTACGGGCGCGTTCGCCTCAGGCGTCGTTGGGGCGTTCCTCGAGCAGACGGCCGCCGAGCACCCGTTCGACGACGGCCCGGCCCACGAGGCCCGAGTCCTCGAGCGGGACGTCGTCGTCGCTGGCGACCTCGTCCTCCCACCCCACACCGGACGTCGCCGGGGCGGCGGGGCCGGTGTCGGCGGGCCGGGCCGGGCCGCGACCCTGGGCGGCCTCGCGGGCGGCGCGGATGGCCGCGGCCCGCGCGTCCAACGACGGCAGCGCCGAGGCTCCCCCGGCGGGCTCGACGTCGGCGGGGCGCGCCCCGAGCGAGGCCGCGCTCGGCCGGCCCCCGGCGGGGGAGCCCGGCGAGGCGTCCGGGTCGGGGCCACCGGGAGCGCCGGGGCCGCCGCCCGTCCCGCCGCCGCCGCTCGAGCCCGCGTTCACCGGAGGCTCGAGGGGCCCACCGGCCCGCAGCCGCTCCATGAGCCGCGGGTACATGCTCGCCGGATGGCCCGAACCCGGGAAGTCCGAACCGGTCGGGCCGGCAGCCGCGCGCGGCGCGGCGTCCGCGTCGTCGGCGGGCACGCCCGGGTCAGGGGTCGCGTCGGCCGTGGGCGAGCCCGTGGGGCGCCGCTCCTCGTCCGAGGACGGGCCGGCGCCCGAGGCGGCCGGGTGGAGATCGCGTCGCTCCGTGGCCGCTGCGTCGTCGTCCGGGGCGGGCGACGGCGTGGCAGGCCGGGCGGAGTCACCGTCCGCGGCCGCGCCCGCGCCGTCGTCGAAGCCGGCGGGACGGGTCGCGCCGAAGCGCTTCGCGAACTCGGCGCGCAGCTCCGCCTCCGGACGGGCGAACACGGGGATCGAGTGCTCCTCCTCGCGGACCAGCGGCCCCGGGTCGTAGGCCCGACGGACCTCCTCGGCGCTCGGCTCGCTCTCGCCGGGGGTCGGGGCGTCGGGCTGGACCGGGGAGTCCTGGCCGGCGTCCGGCGCGGCGCCGCCGGGGGCCGGTGCGGCCTGCGGCGGCGCGCCCCAGTCCTCGACCGACGGCACGGGGCCGTCCCAGCCGGCGGCGCCGACGGGCCGCTCCTCGGCGTCCCGGGCAGGCGGGGTCCAGCCCTCGGGGCCGTCCGAGTCGTCCTGCTCCGCGTCCGGGTCGAACGCGGGCAGCGAGTCCCACGGGTCCTCCTCGGGCGGGGGAGCGTCGTCCCAGGCGGGCGGCTCCTCGTCCGGGCCGCCCCAGCCGTCCGCCGGCGGGGCGGGGGCGGGCGTCGTCGACGACGTCGGCGCCGGCCCCCAGGAGGTGGCGGGAGCCGCGGGCGTCCAGGCGGGGGACGGCTCCGGCGTCTGACGCTGCTGCGTGGCCCGGGGCGGAACGGCCGGCGGCGCCGGGTCGTCCTCCGCGGTGGAGGGTGCGGCGGAGCGCGGCGGGGTGGGGCGGGAGGACTCCGGCTCGCGCGGGGCCTGCCCCGGTGCCGGAGCGGGCCGGTTCGGCTGCGCCGCCGGTCGGTCGGGCCGGCCCTGCTGCGGGGCCGGACGCTCAGGCCGGTCCGTCCGCGCCGGGCCGGCCGGGCGAGCGCCGGACTGTGCGCGGGCGTCCCCGGTCGGCGCGTCCCCACCGAGGATCAGATCGAGCCGCGGGCGGATGCCGAGCACCTGGTGGACGGCCTCGCCGAGCACGCGGTCACCGCCCCGGCCGAGCAGCGACTGGCGGGGCCCGTCCTGCTGGAAGCCGATCGTCAGCAACGAGCCGTCGTAGCCCGCGACGCTCGCGTTGTCCTTCACCAGCATCCACACCAGGCGTGAGGCGTCCTCGAGGGCCGTGAGGATGTCCGGCCAGGCCCGGCGGATCATCTCCACCTGGCTCGCCGCCGGGGCGGGCGTGGGGCTCGACGGCGCGGCCGTCTCCTCCGGCCCGTGGGCGGGGGCCGGCGCGGCACCGGTGCGCTCCTGGGCATGGGACCGGCCCTCGGGCTCGGGCCGGCCCTCAGGCTCGGCGCGGCTCCCGGCCTCCGGGCGGCGCGTGTCCCCGGAACGGGCCCCGACCTCAGCCGGTTCGGGCCGCTTGGGCTGCGGCGGCTGCTGCGGACGCTCGGACCCCGTGGCCCCGGCGGCGGCGTCCCCCTCCGGCGCCTCTGTCGCGGACTGCGGGGCAGGCGGCGTCCAGCGCTCCGGCGGGGCGGTGGACGCGGTCGGCGCGGGCTCCTCCGGCCGCCGCATGGCGGCCCGGGCGAGCGCGGCACCGGTCAGAGTGCCGGAGCCCTCCGCGTTCTCGGCCGATCCGCCGCCGTCCGCGGCGGGCGTGCCGGACCGGGCCGGCGTCGTCGTGCCCTCCGGGGCGCCGTCCTCGACGGGCGCGGCGCCACCGAGCTCCAGGCGCCGTTCGAGGGCCTCGAGGCGGGCGGCCAGGCCGCGGTGCGTCTCGTCCGAGGCAGGCAGCAGCAGGCGCGCCATGAGCAGCTCGAGGTGCAGGCGGGGACTGGTGGCCCCCACCATGTCCGTCAGCGCGAGGTTGGTGACGTCCGCGAGGCGGGAGAGCTCCGCGCGGGAGAGCTGCGCGGCCTGCGCCGACAGACGCCGCACCTGGTCCTCCGGCATGCCGTGCAGGATCGCCCCGGCCTCCTCCGGCAGGGCACGGGCGATCACGAGGTCGCGGAAGCGGTCCAGCAGGTCCTCGACGAAGCGGCGCGGGTCCTGGCCGGACTGCACCACGCGGTCCACCACGCGGAATACGGTGGGGGTGTCGTCCGCGGCGACGGCGTCGATCACGTCGTCCAGCAGGGCTTCCGGGGTGAAGCCGAGCAGGCTCACCGCGAGCTCGTAGGAGACCTGGCCCTCCTGGGCACCCGCGATCAGCTGGTCCAGCACGGAGAGCGTGTCACGCACCGAGCCCGTGCCGGCGCGCACCACGAGCGGCAGCACGCCCTTCTCCACGGACACGCCCTCCTCCGCGCACAGCTGCTCGAGGTAGGCGATGAGCGGCTCCGGCGGCACGAGCCGGAACGGGTAGTGGTGGGTGCGGGAGCGGATGGTCCCGATGACCTTCTCCGGCTCCGTGGTGGCGAAGATGAACTTCAGGTGCTCCGGCGGCTCCTCCACGATCTTGAGCAGCGCGTTGAAGCCCGCCGCGGTGACCATGTGCGCCTCGTCGATGATGAGGATCTTGTAGCGGTCCCGGACCGGGGCGAACGTGGCCCGCTCGCGCAGGCCGCGGGCGTCCTCCACACCGCCGTGCGAGGCCGCGTCGATCTCCAGCACGTCCAGCGAGCCCGGCCCGCCGGTGGCCAGGTCCCGGCACGAGTCGCACTCGCCGCACGGCGTGGGCGTGGGGCCTTGGGCGCAGTTCAGGCAGCGCGCGAGGATGCGGGCGGACGTGGTCTTGCCGCAGCCGCGCGGGCCGGAGAAGAGGTAGGCGTGGTTCACGCGGTCCTTCGCCAGTGCGGTGCGCAGCGGGACCGTGACATGGTCCTGCCCGATCACGTCCTCGAAACGGTCCGGGCGGTAGCGGCGATACAGGGCGGTGCTCACCCTCGAAAGCCTATCCGGCGGGCGGACGGGCTAAGGGAGCCGGGGAATGCGCACGCCCGCCGGCCCGTTCCCTGGCCCATGACCACCACGCACATGCACACCGACGCCGAGGACACGATCCACCCCACGCAGCCGGCCCCGGACGCGGGACCGCTGAGTCAGGCCGAGATCGACCGCCTCTTCGCGGACCGCCACACGACGCAGCTCTTCTCGGACGAGCCCGTCGACCTCGCGCTGATCGAGCGGGCCTACGCGGACCTCCGCTGGGCGCCGACCGCCATGAACAACCAGCCGCTGCGGCTCGACGTCGTGGACAGCCCCGAGGCCCGCGCCCGCCTGGCCCCGCTCATGATCGAGTTCAACCGGGAGAAGACGGAGCGCGCCCCGCTCACAATGATCGCCTCCTACGACCTCGACTGGCACCGCCACATGGGCCACCTCGCCCCGTTCCGGGAGGGCTTCGAGGAGGATGCCGAGGGCAAGCCGGGCATGCGCGAGGGGATGGGCCGCACGAACGCGCTCATCCAGGTGGGCTACCTGCTCGTGGCCCTGCGCGCGCACGGGCTCGAGGTCGGCCCCATGGCCGGGTTCGACGCCGCCGCCGTGGACGCCGAGTTCCATGCGGACCGTGCCTGGAAGTCCCTCCTGGTGATCAACGTGGGCCACGCCGCCGCAGACGACGAGAAGGCGCAGCAGCCCCGCCAGGGCCGCCTCGACTTCGACCAGGCCGCCCAGGTCCTCTGACCGGGGCCGGGCCTGCGGCGGATCAGGGCGCCGGCCCGCTCAGAGCCCGGTGAACACCCACGGATCACGCGGCAGGGCGGCCGGGTCGAACGCGGGCACGGCGGCCGCCAGCGGTCCCGCGGGCAGGCCGAGGGACTCCAGCAGCCGGTCCCGCACCCGCTCGGGGGTCCACGCCGGGTCCTGCGCGGCGAGGTCCTCGAGCGTCACGGCGCCGTCCCGCTTGGCCAGCCGCCGCCCCTCCGCATTCAGCACGAGCGGCACGTGCAGGTACTCCACCGCGGGCGTCGGCTCCCCGCGCCCGGCGCACAGCGCCTCGGCCAGCCAGCGCTGACGCGGGGCCGAGTCGAGCAGGTCGTCACCGCGGACCACCTGGTCCACGCCCTGCGCCAGGTCGTCCACGACGACGGCCAGGTTGTACGCGTACGCCCCGTCGTTCCGGCGCAGCACCAGGTCGTCGACCAGGCCCGTGACCTCGCCGTGCAGCACGTCCACGGCGGTGGCGCGGGGGATCCCGCCCGCCGGCAGGCCCGCAACCTTCGCCGCGTCGATCCGCAGGGCGGCGGGACGCACCCGCCGTCGCTCGGCCCGCTCGGCCTCCGTCAGGTCCCGGCAGGTGCCCGGATAGAAGCCGGGCGGACGCAGCGGCACGGTGCCACCGGGGGCGGGGGCGCCGTCGTCGGGCCTCGGGTGTGGGGCCGACGTCGCCTCGGCGATGTCCTTGCGCGAGCAGAAGCACTCGTAGACCGCGTCCGCGCCGTGCGCGGCGCGCAGGGCGGCCACGGCGGCGTCGTACAGGCCGGTGCGTTCGGACTGACGCACCGGCTCGGCGTCCCAATCCAGCCCGACGGCGGCCAGGTCCGCCCGCTGGTCGGCCTCGGCCCCGGAGCGGACGCGGTCCAGGTCCTCGATCCGCAGCAGGAAGGCGCGGTCCGTGGCGCGCGCCGCGAGCCACGCGACGAGCGCGGTGCGCAGGTTGCCCAGGTGCAGGCTTCCCGTGGGGGAGGGGGCGTAGCGTCCGGCGGGCATGGGATCTCCTGGGGAAAGCGAAGACCCCTCACGCACCTGCCAGAGCCCACCTACCCTTGCTACCTTCCGGTCCTGGGGGAGTTCAGCGAGATGACACCACGTGAGGGGCCGCCGACGACTCTACCAGGGCGGCGGCGGGCGCGGCGATTCGGGCCGCGGGGAGGCCCAGGCCGAGCTCGCGCCTCCCGCGGAGGATTGGCGCGGCCCAGGACGATCTGGTTATGATGGAGCCTGCCCTCGCGCGGTCCGCCGCCTGAGGGCGCACCAAGGAGGATTCGCCTAGCGGCCTATGGCGCACGCCTGGAACGCGTGTTGGGTTAACAGCCCTCGGGGGTTCAAATCCCCCATCCTCCGCGGGTAGGCCCCGGGACCCCAGTGGTTCCGGGGCTTTTCGCATGTCCGGGGCTGCTGTCGTCGCGGGCCGCGCGCCCGACGGCAGCGGCCCGCCGCGCTGGATGCGAGACGCGGGTCACATTTGCGCGTATCCTTCTCCCCAGTCGTCCGGGACCGCCGGCGGCCGCCGCTCGGAGCTCGCACCGCACCGGCCATCCCCACCCCGATCTGGAGACCCCATGTCCTTCGCAGATCTCATCACCGCCGTGAACGACGTCATCTGGTCCCCGGCCCTGATCTGGCTCTGCCTGATCGTCGGCCTCTACTTCACCATCCGGACCATGTTCCTGCAGTTCGTGAACATCCCGGACATGGTGAAGCAGCTCCGCGAGGGCCAGGACTCCGCGGACGGCACCTCGTCCCTCCAGTCCCTCATGATGTCGCTCGCCGGCCGCGTCGGCATGGGCAACATCGGCGGCGTCGCCACAGCCATCGCGTTCGGCGGCCCCGGTGCCGTGTTCTGGATGTGGGTCATGGCCCTGCTCGGCGCCGCCACGTCCTTCATCGAGTCCACGCTCGGCCAGATCTACAAGGAGCGCGACCCGGACACCGGCGAGTACCGCGGCGGCCCGGCGTACTACTTCGAGAAGGCCTACAAGCACACGGCCGCCGCCCCCGCGTTCAAGGTGTACGCCATCCTGTTCGCCGTCGTCACCGTCTTCGCCACCAGCTACTTCCTGCCGGGCGTGCAGGCCAACGGCGTGGCCGCGGCCGTGGGCGAGGCGTGGGCCGTGCCCGCCTGGGTCGTGGCCCTGGCCATGGTCATCCTGCTGGCCTTCATCGTCCTGGGCGGCGTGAAGCGCATCGCGACGTTCGCCGTCTACGTGGTGCCCGTGATGGCCGTGCTGTACATCATCCTCGCGCTGATCGTGCTGTTCCTGAACTTCGACCAGATCCCCGAGGTCTTCGGCTCCATCTTCGCCAGCGCGTTCGGCGTGCACGCCGTGTTCGGCGCGATCCTCGGCCTCGCCATCCAGTGGGGCGTGAAGCGCGGCGTCTACTCCAACGAGGCCGGCCAGGGCACGGGCCCGCACGCCGCCGCGGCCGCCGAGGTCTCGCACCCGGCAAAGCAGGGCTTCGTGCAGGCGTTCGCCGTGTACATCGACACGCTCTTCGTCTGCTCGGCCACCGCGTTCATCATCATCTCCACGGGCGCCTACCGGGTGTACTCGGACGGGTCCGGCTCCGGCCTGCTGTTCGAGGGCATCGTCTCGCCGACGGCCTCCGAGGGCCCGGCCTTCGTCCAGACCGGCTTCGACGCCATGTTCTCCGGCTTCGGCCCCACGTTCGTGGCCGTGGCGCTGGCGTTCTTCGCCTTCACCACGATCGTGGCGTACTACTACATGGCCGAGGTCAACCTCGTGTTCCTCACGCGCAACCTGCGCAACGGCATGGTCCGCCGCGTCGCGCTGCGCTTCCTGCAGGCTCTGATCCTCGTGTCGGTGGCCTACGGCGCCGTCGCCACCACGGGTGCGGCCTGGGGCCTCGGCGACATCGGCGTGGGCTCCATGGCCTGGCTGAACATCCTCGGCATCCTGGTGCTGCAGGGCCCGGCCCTCAAGGCCCTCAAGGACTACCGCGCACAGAAGCGCCAGGGTCTCGACCCGCAGTTCGACCCGCGCCCGCTCGGCATCCGCAACGCGGACTTCTGGGAGCACCGCGCCGACGGCCTGATCACCCAGGGCGTCGCCGGCACGGCCGAGCACCCGATCGTCGCCGAGGGCGGCGCCCACCGCGCCTGACCTACCGGCGGGGCTGGGCTCTCCCCGCCCCACCACGACGACGGCCCGGACGCCGCCAGCGTCCGGGCCGTCGTCGTGCGCGGCAGGTCAGAAGAGCTGGCGCAGGTTCGCCTTCGCGAGGTCGAGCAGCTTGGTGCCCTTGCCGTCCAGGACGGTGCGCATGGCGTAGAGCGCGAAGCCCTTGGCTTGCTCGAACTCGATGCTCGGCGGGATCGTCAGCTCCTGACGCTCGGTCTTGACCACCAGCAGCGCCGGCCCGTCGTGGGCGAGGAACTCGCGCATCACCGCGGGCAGGTCCGTCGTGTGGTCCGCGCGGAAGCCCTTGATGCCGATCGCCTCCGCGATCGCCGCGAAGTCCGGGTTCTCCAGGCTCGTCCCGTAGGGGACGAACCCGGCGGCCATCATCTCGAGCTCCACGAAGTTCAGCGAGTCGTTGTCGAACACGAGCGTCTTCACGGGCAGGCCGTTCTGCACGAACGACATCAGCTCGCCGAGCATCATGGCCAGCCCGCCGTCGCCGGCCATCGCCACCACCTGGCGGGTGGGGTCGACCGCCTGGGCGCCGACCGCCTGGGTGACCGCGTTGGCCATGGAGCCGTGGGACAGGGAGCCGATGATCCGGCGGCGCCCGTTCATCGTCAGGTACCGGGAAGCCCAGATCACGGGGGAGCCGACGTCGGGCAGGAACACCACGTCGTCGTCGGCCAGCTCGTCGAGGAGGCGGGCCACGTACTGCGGATGCACGCGTCCGCGTCCCGGGGAGGCCAGCTGGTCGAGGTCCTTGCGGGTCTTGGCGTAGTGCTTGAGCGCCTTGTCCAGGAACGCCGACGACGAGTTCCCGCGCAGCAGCGGCAGCAGGGCCTGGGCCGTCTCCTTCACGCCGCCCACGAGCGGCACGTCCACGGCCACCCGTCGGCCGATCTGCTCGCCGCGCACGTCCACCTGGATGACCGTGGCGTCCTCGGGGTAGAACTGCCGGTACGGCAGGGAGGAGCCGAGGATCAGCAGCGTCTCGGCCTCCTTGAGCGCGTGGTAGCCGGAGGCGAAGCCGAGCAGGCCGGTCAAGCCGACGTCATACGGGTTGTCGTACTCGATCCGGTCCTTGCCGCGCAGCGCGTGGACGATCGGGGCCTGCAGGCGCTCCGCCAGGGCCACGACCTCGTCGTGGGCGCCGGCCGCACCCGCGCCGGCCAGGATGGTGATCCGCTTGGACGAGTCCAGGGCCTCGGCGGCCTCGCGCAGCACGGAGTCGGCCGGGATGACGCGGGACGGCGTGTGACGGATCACCTCGGGCTTCGCGGAGAGCTCGGTGAGGGCCACGTCGCCCGGGATTACGAGCACGGCCACGCCCCGCTGCTCGACGGCGGCCCGCATCGCGGTGCGCAGCATGCGGGGCATCTGGTCCGCCGAGGAGACGTGCTCCACGTAGACGGAGCACTCGCGGAACAGGTCCTGCGGGTGGGTCTCCTGGAAGTAGCCCGAGCCGATCTCCTCCGACGGGATGTGCGCGGCGATCGCGAGCACCGGGGTGCGGGAGCGCTGCGCGTCGAACAGGCCATTGATCAGGTGGAGGTTGCCCGGACCGCACGAGCCCACGCAGACCGCGAGCTCGTCCGTGAGCTGGGACTCGGCGGAGGCGGCGAAGGCCGCGGTCTCCTCGTGCCGGGTGTGCACCCACTGGATGCCGCCGTGGGAGCGCAGGGCCTCGGTCAGCCCGTTGAGGGAGTCCCCGGGCACGCCGTACATGCGGCGCACGCCCGAGGCGTGGAGGGTCTCGACGATGTTCTGGGCGACGGTGGCCACGGTGGAACCTCTCTCTGGTCGGGAGGCGCCCGGGCCGGTTTCGGCAGGGGCGCGGCATTGCCTTCCACGCTAGGGGTCGAGGTCCAGGCCCGGGGAGGGGCGGCCGCCCGGAGGGGGCGTCCGGCCTGGTCAGCGCAGCAGGTCGCGCTCCACCCAGCGCAGCAGGGACTCGCCCGCCCGCTCGTGGACGTCGTCGGCGTCGCCGATGCCGCGTTCGGCGAGGATCGCCGCCGTCACCACGCCGTAGGGCTTCTCGGGGACGCCGTCGGCGGGCCGCACGTCCATGTGCTCCACGGCGAGTCCGCGCTCGTGCAGCCGGTCGGCCATGGCGTAGTCGCTGCGCGAGTCGCCCGCGGTGAGCCAGCGTTCGGGCACCGGGGTGCCCGCCTCCGCCAGCAGGTCGAAGCAGCGCTCGACGCCCAGGTCCTTGCCGGAGGAGCGGTGCTCGACGTCCACCGAGATCACCGAGGGGGCCACGCGCACCTCCTCGGCGAGTCCGCGCTCGGCGAGCAGATCCTCGACGCCCGCGGCGACGTCGTCGCGCACCCGCTCGTACTCCGTCTGGTCCGCGCCCACCGTCTTCTCGAGGGAGACCATGGCCAGCTTGGTGCGGTCGGTGAACTGCAGGTCCCCGGCGCGCTCATCGTTGAGGGCCCAGATCGCGTCACGGGTGTCCGCGT
Source organism: Micrococcus sp. TCR-5 (assembly GCF_052220525.1). Lineage (NCBI taxonomy): Bacteria > Bacillati > Actinomycetota > Actinomycetes > Micrococcales > Micrococcaceae > Micrococcus > Micrococcus sp. TCR-5. Next base: position 23,718 of record NZ_JBQPDO010000006.1, on the reverse strand, counting down.
CGATGGCCATGTCCGGGTCGGTGCGGAGCCAGTCCGGGGCGGTGCCGTCCACGGTGACGTCGGGCAGGTCCCCGGAGGGCACCGCGGAGAACGGGAACCACACGGCGCCCTTCTCGCAGATCGCGTGGAAGGGAGCGTCGTCCGGGAGGCCCGCGTCGCGCAGCGGGGCGATCAGGTTGTGCAGGAGGAAGTCCGTGGAGCGGCCCGTGTTGAAGCCGACCGGCACCCCGCGCCTCGCGAGGCGGACGAGCACGTCGATGATCCCCTCCGGCACGGTCCGGGTCTCGGTGGAGGCCACGGGGGCGTCCACGTCCAGCAGGAGTCCTATCGGGGAGGAAGTGCGCATGCCCCCACCCTAGGCCGCGGTGGCCCGTGCCCGCGATGGGCCCGGCGGCTACGCTGACCCTGAGACCCGCCCCGCCCGGGGCACACCCCCGACGATCACCCCACGGGAGCACCCATGAGCACCGCCACCGACCTCGGCCCGTCCCGCAGCCCCTTCGGCCCCGACGCCGCGGCGCGCGTCCCCAGCTCGGGGACGGGGCTGTCCTCGACGGGCGGCCGGGTGGCCATGCTCGTGGTCGTGATCCTCGCGGTCGTGGCCGCGTTCCTGGGCTCCGGCGTCGTCGGCGGCCTGACCCCCGTGGCCGAGGCCGCGGGCGGCTGGCTCGGCCCGGACGCCACCTGGGTGTCCCCGGCGACCCCCGCGTTCGGCATCTGGTCCGTGATCTACGCGGGGCTGCTGGCGTACGCCGTGTGGCAGTTCCTCGCCTCGGCCCAGTCCGCCCGTCACGACCGCCTGCGACCGTGGATCCTGGTCTCGGTGCTGCTCAACGCCGCGTGGATCTGGACGGTGCAGGCCGGGCTGCTGGGGCTGAGCGTCGTGGTGATCGCGCTGCTGCTGGCGTGCCTGGCGTGGATCCTGGTGCTCCTCGAATCCGTCCGCGCGCACAGCTGGGGTGAGCGGATCCTCCTGGACGGGGTGCAGGGCCTGCATCTGGGCTGGGTCTCGATCGCCGCCGTGGCGAACCTGGCCGCGTGGCTGGCCTCGACCGGCGTCGTCGGCGATCCGGGGCAGTCGTCCCTCTGGGCGAAGGTGATGCTCGTGGTGGCCGTGCTGATCGGTGCGTTCACGGCCGTGTACAACGGCGGCCGCCCGGCTCCGGCGTTCGCGCTCGCGTGGGGTCTGATGTGGATCGGCGTCGGCCGCGCGGACGGCACGGGGCTGCTCTCGGGCAGCCTCGCCCTCCTGGCGTGGGGCGGCGCGGCGATCGTCCTGCTGTGCTGGCTGGCCGCGCTGCTGCTCTCCCGCCGGTCCGCGACGGGCGAGGCCCGCGACCTCGTCCTCGACGCCCTCGACGGCGGCGGCGACCCCATCGACGGTCGCCGCTGACCCCCGTCGTCATTGACGGAACGGGGACCGATGCTGTCGTGACGTGCGGCAACACCTGTGCCTCCCACATGCGATGATGTGGTGATCCGAAGGCCCCGCCTCACGGCGGGGCCTTCGTCATGTCCCCGTCCCTTCCCCTCCAGGATCCTCGTGCCCCTTGCCCGTCTGCGCGCGGCGCTCCCCGCGGCCGCACTGTCCCTGCTCCTGCTCACCGGCTGCACCGCCACCGACGACGGCGTCACCCCGGCGAGCGATGCCGACACCTCCGCGTCGGTCAGCACGATGCCGATCACGTCCACCCCCTCCGTCGACGCGGCTGCGACGAGCCGTGCCGCTGCGTCGTCGCTGGCCGCTTCCTCCTCCGCCGCGCAGAGCTCGCGCGCCGCAGCGTCGTCCTCGAGCGGGGCCGCCGAGTCGCGTGCCGCTGAGGGCTCCCGCAGTGCCGAGCCGGCGGCGCCCGCCGCCCCGGCCGACGTCGAGGGAGACGTGGTCACGGTCGAGTCGATCTCGGACGGCGACACGCTCCGCGTGACCCTCGGCGAGGTGTCCACGCGGGTGCGCCTGCTCAACATCGACACCCCCGAGACCCACCACCCCTCGAAGCCGGTCGAGTGCATGGGACCGGAGGCGACGGCGGCGCTGAAGTCGATGATCAGCCCCGGCGACACGGTGGTGCTGCGGTACGATCGCCGGCTCTACGACCGCTACGACCGCCTCCTCGCCGGCGTGTACGCCGACGGCGTCCTGCTCAACGCCGAGATGGCCCGCCTGGGCTACGGCGAGCCGGCGGTCTTCGACGGCAACGACCGTTTCCTGCCCGAGGTCGAGGCGGCGTGGGAGCAGGCCCGGGCGAACGGCGTCGGCAGGTTCTCCGGGGAGTGCGGCACCGCGGCCGAGCCCATCCCGGAGGCGGCCCCGGCCCCCGCCCCGGAGGCGGCCCCCGCGGCCGGCGACGCGGGGCCGGTGAGCGGAGCCGACTCCGTGTGCCCGGACTCCCACCCGGTCAAGGCCAACGACAACTCGGGCATCTACCACATGCCCGGTCAGCAGCACTACGGCAAGACCAACGCGCGCCACTGCTACGCCTCCGCCTCCGCGGCGCAGGCGGGCGGCTACCGCGCGGCCCGGCGCTGAGGGCCCCGCATCGGGTGCGGTCAGCGGCCCTCGTGGACCGCCCGCAGCTCGTAGCCGCGCTCCTCCACGGCCGTCTGCTTCTCGGCGCGCTTCTCCACCCCGGCCACGTCCTTCGGGGGCAGCTGCACCCGAGCCTCGGCGGGCAGGCCGGCTTCGAGCTGGCGGGCACGCTCCACCTCGGCGTCGACCTCCAGGCCGAGCAGCAGCACGATGTTGAAGATCCACAGGGCGAACAGCAGCGCCATGATCGTGCCGATCGCGCCGTACGCCGAGTAGCCGGCGAACTGCGTGAAGTACACGGACAGGGCCACCGCGGCCAGCACCATGCCCACCAGCGCCACGATGTTGCCGGGGCCGAAGAGGTGGAAGCGCGGCTTCTGGACGTTCGGGGTGGTGTAGTACAGGGTCGCGATCAGCACCAGCAGGATCAGGACGACGACGGGCCACTTCACCCACGCCCACACCGGCAGGAACGTGTCCGAGAGGAAGTTCACCACGCCGGTCATGCCGAGCGGCCCGGCGATCGGCTGGAGGAAGCCGTCCACGAGCGAGCGGTTCAGCGCCAGCGAGAGCAGCACGACCACGATGCCCACGATCAGGATGAGCGTGGTGAGCAGGTTGGTCAGCGTCAGCTTCACCAGGCCGCGGCCCTCCTCGTAGCCGTACACCGTGTTGGCCGAGCGGTTGAACGCCTTCACGTACGCGGAGGCGGACCACAGGGCGGTCGCGATGCCGATGATGAGGGCGATGATCCCGCCGCCTGAGCCGGCCGAGTCGCTCATGGTGGTCACCAGGTTCGTGACGAGCGGCTGGTAGTCGCTCGGGACCAGGCCGGTCAGCTCCCCCAGCAGATCGTCGATGGCCCCGCGGTTGGAGGCGAGCACGAGGGACAGGATGGAGAACACGGCCAGCAGGGAAGGAGCCAGCGAGAGCACCAGGTAGTAGGTGAGCTTCGCGGCCAGGTCGGTGCCGCCGTCGTTGCCGAACTCCTTGAGCGCGCGTGTGAGCGCGTACTTCCAGCCGGCGCCGTCGAGCTTCACGCCCTTGAGCCTCTCGGCACGCTGGTCGGGATCGATCTTCGCGGCCTCCAGGGTCGCGTCCACAGGATGAATGGCCACGTCGGTCCTCTCGCGCTCGGGGGCAGGGTGCGGGTCGGGCCCCACGGTAGCGGACGGGTGCCCCGTCCGTCCCGACCGGAGCGGCGCTGGGCCGCGGACCCGGGCGATCAGCACTCGATGACGTTCACGGCCAGGCCGCCGCGCGAGGTCTCCTTGTACTTGGACTTCATGTCCGCGCCGGTGTCGCGCATGGTCGTGATGGCCTGGTCCAGGGTCACCCGGTGCGAGCCGTCCCCCAGCAGCGCCAGCCGGGCCGCGTTGATGGCCTTCACCGACGCGATCGCGTTGCGTTCGATGCACGGCACCTGGACGAGGCCGCCCACGGGGTCGCACGTCAGCCCGAGGTTGTGCTCGATCCCGATCTCGGCCGCGTTCTCCACCTGGTCCACGGTGCCGCCGAGCACGGCGCACAGGGCGCCCGCCGCCATGGAGCAGGCCGAGCCGACCTCGCCCTGGCAGCCGACCTCGGCGCCGGAGATGGAGGCGTTGCGCTTGTACAGGATGCCGATCGCCGCCGCGGTGAGCAGGAACTCGACCACCTTGTCGTCCCGCTCCTGCTGCGTGGCGCCCTCGGGGAGCACGAAGCGCATGTAGTAGAGCATGACGGCCGGGATGATGCCCGCGGCGCCGTTCGTGGGCGCGGTGACGATGCGCCCGCCCGAGGCGTTCTCCTCGTTCACCGCGAGCGCGAAGAGGTTGACCCACTCCATGGCCCACATGGGGTCGGTGCGGTCGGTGGTCTGCAGCAGGTGCTCCCGCAGCGCGGGGGCCCGACGGCGGACCTGCAGTCCGCCGGGCAGGATCGGCTCGGTGCGGGTCACGCCGTTGTGGACGCATTCCTCCATGACGGCCCAGATGGCCAGCAGCCGGGTGCGCAGCTCGTCGAGGTCGTGCCGGGTGGCCTCGTTGGCGAGCATGAGCTCCGCGATGCTCAGGCCCGCCTCGTGGCAGCGGGCGGCGAGCTCGGCGCCCGTGGAGAAGGGGTACGGTTCGCCGGTGTCGCCGTCGTCGGTGCGGTTGACGTCCTTGGTGGCGTCCAGCTCGGCCTCGAGCTCGTCCGAGGTGACCACGAAGCCGCCGCCCACCGAGTAGTAGTCGCGGGTGTGAAGCTGTTCGCCGGCGTCGTCGTAGGCGGTCAGACGCATGCCGTTCGGATGCCCGGGCAGGGACTCGCGCATGTGCAGCGTCAGGTCGCCCTGCCGGTCGAAGGCGATCTCGTGGCGCCCGTCCAGGGGCAGCCGGCCGCCCGTGACGATCTCCTCCACGAGCCCGGTGCAGGCGTCCGGGTCGATGGTCTCAGGGTCCTGGCCGGCCAGGCCGAGCAGCACCGCGGTGTCCGAGCCGTGGCCCACGCCGGTGGCCGCCAGCGAGCCGAACAGCTCGGCGTGCACGCGGGCCGTGCGCTCGAGGACGCCGTGCTGGCCCATGCTGTCCGTGAAGCGGCGGGCGGCGCGCATGGGTCCCACGGTGTGGGACGAGGACGGGCCGATGCCGATCGAGAACAGGTCGAGGACGCTGAGCGCCATGCAGTGCTCCTAGGGTGCGAGCGGGACGCGCGGTGGCCGGGGGTGGGGGCCGGACGCGCGGAGCCGGGAGATCCAGTGCAGACCAGACTAGGGGCACGGGGCCCTGCAGGCCATGGGGTCGCGGCTCGCGGTCCGCGCTGCTCTCCGGCCCGTCACCCACCGCACGGCCCGGAGCCGGGAGCGCTCAGAGGATGTTGTCCTTGGACTCCTCCACCTGCGCGGCCGCGCGGAACGCCGTCAGGTCACGCAGATACTCGTCCGCGTGGGGGAACACGGGCCCCTGCCCGGCCACGAGCATGACCCCCTCGAGGGGCTCGAACCGGGAGCGGCCCGCGTGGATGTCCTCGCCGGCGTCGACCAGGGTGCGCAGCTGCCACCATGTGGGGGCCATCAGGTTGACCTTGCCGGCCCGGAAGCGGCGCAGCAGCTCGGCGGGGGACGCCCAGCCGTGGCTGGCCGCCTCGGAGGACATCCGCTCGGGGGACTGACCCTGCGGCAGGTGGACGGCGAAGAAGAACGTGTCGTAGCGGCGCGGGCCCCCGTGCGGGGTGATCCACCGGGACCACGGCACGAGCGCGCCGGCGTCGGGGCGCAGCCCCTCGCGGTCGAGCAGCTCCCCGAAGTCCACCTCGTGGCGCTCGACGGCGTCGCGCAGCTCGTCGGGGAACGCGGCCACCCGGGCCGGGTCCACGGGAGTGCCGGTGACGGCGTCCCGGGCCAGGAGCACTCCGGTCTCCTCGAACGTCTCGCGGACGGCGGCGGCCAGCACGCGACCGGCGCCCTCGGCGGGGTCGAGCTCCGTGAGGGTGCCGTGGGCGTCCACGGGTTCGCGCGGCAGCCCCAGGCGCCGGCCCCAGTCGGCCAGATCCGTGCCCTCCCACAGCCGGTCCGGCAGGTCGTCCGCGGGGTCCACGCGGCCGCCGGGGAAGGCCGTGGCGTGGGCGCTGAAGGCCATGGTCCCGGCGCGGCGGACGGTGAACACCGAGATCTCGCCGCTGGCCCCGGGCCGGACCAGCACGAGGGAGGAGGCGGGCACCGCCGGGACCCGGGGCCGGTCCTCGGCGGCCGGCGGCTCGGCGGGCGGGGCGGCGGGGCTCACGGTGCCTCCTCGGTTCGGGCGATCATGGTCCGGACGCACGGGCCGACGACGGCGGCCCCGGCCGCTCCCGCGCGGGGGTCATGCGGCCCGGACGTGCGCGGACCCGTAGTCTGTAGCGTAAGTCACCGTGCTCGGGGCGGAGGCCCCGGGGCGAGACCGCGACCCAAGGAGGAGAGGCCGTGAAGATCCTGGTGCTGGCCAAGCAGGTGCCGGACACGTGGCAGGAGCGTGAGCTGAGCCTGGAGACCGGCTGGGTGGTGCGCGACGGCGCGGCCGAGCCCGTGCCGGACGAGATCAGTGAGCGCGTCATGGAGGTCGCCCTGGGCTGGCGGGACGCCGGCGCGGACGTCGAGGTCGTGGCCCTGACGGTGGGCCCCGAGGACTCCTCGAAGACCCTGCGCAAGATGCTGGCCATGGGCGCGGACTCCGCCGTGCAGATCACCGACGACGCGCTCGTCGGCTCGGACGCCGTGGAGACGGCCCGCGTGATCGCCGCGGCCGTCGAGAAGGAGGGCGCCGACCTCGTGCTCGCCGGCACGCTGTCCACGGACGGCGGCACCGGCGTGGTGCCGGCCATGGTCGCCGAGCTCCTGGACCGGCCCTACCTGCCGCACGCCGAGGCCCCCGAGCTGGCCGACGGCGAGCTGACCGGCACCGTGGCGACCTCGGACGCGGACGTGCGCGCCGCCGTCGCCCTGCCCGCCGTGGCGGGCCTGACGGAGAAGACCGCGGAGCCGCGGTTCCCGAACTTCAAGAACATCATGGCGGCCAAGAAGAAGCCGCTCACCGTGCTGTCCCTGGCCGACCTCGGCATCGCCGCGGGCCCGGCCGAGGCCGCCTACCGCTCCGTGATGGTCTCGGCGGACACGCGTCCCGAGCGTGCCGCGGGCGAGAAGATCACCGACGACGGCACCGCCGCCGAGCGGCTGGTGGAGTTCCTCGCGGGTCGGGGGCTCGTGTGAGCGCGAACGTGGAGGAGACCGAGATGACGACGCAGACCGACGCCGCGAACAGCGGTCAGACCGTGCTGGTGCACGCCGAGATCGGCGCGGACGGCGCGCTCCGCCCGGTCGTGGCCGAGCTGCTCGGCGCCGCCGCAACCGTGGGCGTGCCCGAGGCCGTCCTCGTGACCGGCGCGGAGGGCAGGGACGCCGCCGTCGCCCGTCTGGGGGAGTACGGCGCCACGCGCGTCCACGTCCTCGTGGCCGACGACGCCGCCACCACCCTCGGCGACGCCGCCGTGCAGGCCCTCGCCGCCGCGGCCGCCCGCACCGCGCCCGTGGCCGTGCTGATCTCCAGCAGCCCCGAGTCCCGCGCGGTGGCCGGCCGCCTGTCCGTCCGCGCCCGCGGCCCCGTCTGCGCGGATGCCGTGGGGCTGCGCTGGGCCGACGACGAGGTCATCGCCCGCCACTCCGTGTTCGGCGGCGACTACCTCAGCGAGTCCACCGGCGAGGGCGGCCCCCGGATCATCACCGTGCGCCCCGGCGCCGTCGCGGACCGGGCCCCGGCCGTCGAGGCGCCCGAGGTCGTGGAGCTGGCCGCCGCCGAGCTCGGCCCGGTGACCGCCGGCGCCCGGGTGCTCGAGGTGAACGCCCGCACGCAGAACTCCGCCCGTCCGCCCCTGCGCGGCGCGAAGACCGTCGTCGCCGGCGGTCGCGGCGTGGGCTCCGAGGAGGGCTTCGCGATCGTCGAGCAGCTCGCCGACGAGCTCGGCGCCGCCGTGGGCGCCTCGCGTGCCGCCGTCGACTCCGGCTACACCGCGGCCGAGCGCCAGGTGGGCCAGACCGGCGTGATCGTGTCCCCGAACCTGTACATCGCCCTCGGCATCTCCGGCGCCATCCAGCACCTGGCCGGCATGAAGACCGCCAAGACCATCGTGGCGATCGACAAGAACGAGGACGCCGAGATCTTCGAGCACGCCGACTTCGGCGTGGTCGGGGACATCTTCCAGGTGGTCCCGCAGGTCATCGAGCAGCTGCGCACCCGCCGCGGCTGAACCGGTGCGGGCGCGGTCCGCTGCGGACCGCGCCCCTCGGACGAGGAGAAGCATGCCCAAGCAGCGAATGGCCGGCTACGTCCCCCTGAAGGGCGCCCCGGCCGAGACCGAGCCCGCCCCCGCCCCGGCGCAGGACACCACGACGGCGGCCCCCGCCTCGGCCGCGGCCGCCGTCCCGGTGGCGCCGACCGCGCCGACGTCGGGCCTCACGCCCCTGTCCGCGCGACGCCGCATGGCCGGGTACGTCCCGTTCGCCCGCGAGGCCGAGTGGCTCGGCGGCGCCCCCGCCCCGGCCGCGGGATCGATCCCGGCCGCCGCCCCGGCGCGGTCCGTCGCGCCCGAGCCGATCGCCGCCTCGGCGTCCCCGACGCGGGCCCCCGCACCCGCGGAGACCGAGCCCGTCGTGCCGGACGTGGCGGCCGTCGTCGCCTCCGCGACCGGTGCGCCGGCCGCGGCCGGGGTGGGCGCTCCCGTGGAGTCCGACCTCGTGCCGCTCGCGAAGCGGCGACGCATGGCCGGGTACGTGCCGTTCGCCCGGGAGGGGGAGTGGTTCACCGAGCTCGCCGCCGTGGGCGGCCCCACCGCGCCGGAGACGGCGGCGCAGGAGGTCGTCGCCGAGCCGGCCACCGCCGAGCCCGCCGCCGCGGAGCCGGCCGATGCGGAACCGGCCGTCGCCGCCCCCGTGGCCGCGGCGCCGGCTGCGGAGCCGGCTCCCACCGCGCCGGACACCCGTTCGGCCCCGCCGGCCTCCACCGCGCAGCCGCCCCGGGCCGCCCCCGGGGCCGCCACCGGCACGCCCGCTCGGGCCGCGGAGACGGACGCCGCCGAATCCGCCGCCCCGTCCCGCCTGCGCAAGGCGCTGCCGGCGGTGGCCGGCGTCGTCGTGCTGGCGCTGCTCGCAGTGCTGGCCGGACGCTGGCTGCGGAGCCTCGACCCGGTGGCGGACTTCATCGCGACCTACGACGGGCACCCGGTCCTGCCCGAGGGCACCCCCGAGGGGATGCCCTGGTGGATGGGCTGGCAGCACTTCCTGAACATGTTCCTGATGGTGCTGATCATCCGGACGGGCCTGCAGATCCGTCACGAGACGCGGCCGCCGGCCAACTTCACTCCGACGAAGGACGGCCTGTTCTCCGCGCGGGGCAACACCCCGAAGAAGTTCTCGCTCACCATCTGGACGCACCAGGCCCTCGACGCGCTGTGGCTGCTCAACGGCGTGATCTTCGTGGTGCTGCTGATCGTCACCGGCCACTGGGCGCGGATCGTGCCCACGGACCCGCACGTGTTCCAGCACGCCCTGTCCGCCGGCATCCAGTACCTGTCCCTGGACTGGCCCACGGAGAACGGCTGGGTGCACTACAACGCGCTGCAGATGCTCTCCTACGCGCTGGTGGTGTTCGTGGCCGCCCCGCTCGCCGCCCTCACGGGCTGGCGCATGTCCTCGTGGTTCCCCACGGAGGCCAAGGGACTGAACAAGGCGTTCCCCATGGAGGTGGCCCGCAAGGTGCACTTCCCGGTGATGGTCTTCTTCGTGGCGTTCATCGTGGTGCACGTGTTCCTCGTGGCCTTCACGGGCCTGCTGACGAACTTGAACCACATGTACACCTCGCGGGGCGGTGCCACCGACGCGTGGGGCCTCGTGGTGTTCCTCGTGAGCGTGGCGGTCACCGCCGCCGCGTGGTTCTTCCTGAAGCCCGCCTTCACGGCCCCCGTGGCCTCCCGGTTCGGCACCGTGGGCCGCTGAGCCGGCCGCACGACGACGGCCCCTCCTCCTCCACCCGGGACTTTCGAACGTGATCTCGGGGGAATGAGCGCTTTCGAACGTGAGATAGGCCCTTTCTCACGTTCGAAAGCGCTCGGGTGCTCGGGCGTGCGGAGCGTCAGCTCCGGGCAGCGCGGAAGGTGACCTGCACCTGGACCATCGGCTTGTCGGCCACGGGGACGCCGTCGGCGCCGACCGGCACGAGGTCCACGTCCACGAGGCGCAGGGACCGGCCGGCGTGCCGCACCCGCGTGAGGGCGACCATCTCGCCGTGGCCCGGGCGCACGAACACCACGCGCACGGCCTGGACGTCGTAGCGCTCGCGGTCCGGCATGGCCGCCTGCGCGGCGGTGACCGCCCGCAGCGTCATGGCCCCGCCGTGGACGGCGCCCGACGGGTTGGCCAGCTCCGGCTTCGGGGCGAAGCGGGCGCCCGCGGTCGCCGCGGCGTCGACGGCGGGGCGCACGTCCGGATCGGCCGTCGGCAACGACTCGGGGCGGGCGGCCAGCAGCCCCGGCATGGGCACGCGGGTCTCGGCCCCGCGGGGCAGCCGTCCGGCGGCGACGAACTCGGCCATCCGCTCCGGCGCTCCGGCCGGCACCGACTGGAACCAGCCGGTCGCCTCGACCACGCGACGCCCGTCCGCGTCCTCGAGCCACGCGCGGGCCACGCCGCCGGCAGCATCCCAGGCCAGCGGGCGGGTCCAGCACTCCAGCAGCGGGCCGTCCTCGTCCCCGGCCGTGACGGCCGCCGCGTCGAAGGCGGGCAGCGGGCCGAGCACGTTGACCTGCAGCTCGGTGGTGACCACGGTCTCGATGTCCCGGGCCGCGTGGTGCACGGCCACCGCGGTGGCGTTGTCCATGATCACGGTGGCCGCCGCGCCGGTGGGCCGGCCGTCCAGGTCGAGGCACCACGGGCCGACCTCGAACGCGGCCGGGTTGAGGGCGCCGTCCCGCTCGGTCATCAGCGCGTGGCGGCGGATGCCGAACAGCTGTTCCGTGCGGCCGGAGGGGTGGGAGCGGGGGCCGGTGGGCGAGTCCGCGGTGGGGCTGGTGGTGGTCTGCACGGGGAGCACGCTAGCCCACGGCCCGGTGGCGACACGGCAAATCATTGGATGTCCTATTATCATGGTGACGACAGTCACACCCTGTCGCCGCCCGCGGTGTCACCCCCGCACCACCCCGTCGTGGACCGCCCGCGCGGCCGGCCCGAGCCCCAGGAGGACGAACCCATGTTCCCCATCACCGACGACCAGAAGGCCCTGGTCGACGCCGTCCGCGACTTGGCCGAGCAGCGCGTCGCCCCGCACGCCCTCGACTGGGACGCCGAGTAGCATTTCCCGGTGGACGTCCTCGCCGAGGCCGGCGAGCTCGGCCTGGGCGGCATCTACGTGGGGGAGGAGCACGGCGGCACCGGCCTGGCGCGCACGGACGCGATCCTGATCTTCGAGGAGCTCGCCAAGGCGGACCCGGCCTTCGCCGCCTACATCTCCATCCACAACATGGTCGCCTGGATGATCGACTCCTTCGGCAGCGACGAGCAGCGCGCCCGCTGGATCCCCGACCTCGTGGGCATGGAGCACCTGGCCAGCTACTGCCTCACCGAACCCGGCGCCGGCTCGGACGCGGCCGCGCTGAAGACCCGCGCCGTCCGCGACGGCGACCACTACGTCCTCAACGGCGTCAAGCAGTTCATCTCCGGCGCCGGCTCCTCCGGCTACTACGTGGTCATGTGCCGCACCGCGGACACGGGCGCCCGGGGGATCTCCGCCGTCGTGGTCCACAAGGACACCCCCGGCCTGTCCTTCGGCCCCAGCGAGAAGAAGATGGGCTGGCACACCCAGCCCACGCGCCAGGTGATCTTCGAGGACGTCCGCGTGCCCGTGGCCGACCGCCTCGGCGAGGAGGGCGACGGCTTCCGCATCGCCATGAAGGGCCTCAACGGCGGCCGCCTGAACATCGGCGCCTGCTCGATCGGCGGCGGCCTGGCCGCCCTGGACAAGGCCACCCGCTACCTCAAGGAGCGCAGCGCGTTCGGCGAGCCGCTCACCACCAAGCAGGCCCTCGTCTTCGAGCTCGCGGACATGTCCGTGAAGCTGGAGACCGCCCACACGATGCTCATGCGCGCCGCGGACGCCCTGGACCGCAACGACCCGGACACCGTGCGCCTGTGCGCCATGGCCAAGCTCGTGGCCACCGAGTCCGGCTACGAGGCCGCCGACACCGCCCTGCAGCTGCACGGCGGCTACGGCTACCTGCACGAATACGGCGTGGAGAAGCTCGTCCGGGACCTGCGCGTGCACCGGATCCTCGAGGGCTCCAACGAGATCATGCGCATGATCGTGGGCCGCGGCCTGATCGGCTGACGTCGGGGGCCCCACCCGGTCGCCCCACCCAGCACGGCGCCCCGCGGTCCCCACACGTGACCACGGGGCGCGGTCCGTCGGGGCGGGCTCAGCCGAGCTGCAGCGGGTCCACCCCGGACACGGGCTCGAAGTGCCCGGCCACGTCCTCGGTCGAGACGTCCTCGAGCCGGGCCGGGCTCCACGTCGGATCCTTGTCCTTGTCCACGAGCAGCGCGCGGATGCCCTCGGCCATGTCCGGCTCGCGCATCAGGTGGGTGGCGATCGTGAACTCCTGGCGCAGTGCGTCGGCCACGGTCAGGTCCGCTCCGCGCGCGGCCAGCCGGCGCTGGGCCTCGTGGGCCACGGCGACGGCGGTCGGGGACTTGGTGCGGATGGCCTCGGCGGCCTGCCCCGCGGCCTCGGCGTGCTCCCCGCCCGCGGCGGCGCGCTCGTCCAGGGCGGCGAGGACCTCGGCGGCCGTCTCCCGGTCGTAGACGTCCTCGATCCACTCCCGGCCGGCCACCAGCGCGGAGGCGGGCTGTGCGTCCTCGGCCACCGCGAACCGGGCCAGCACCTCGTCGGCGGCGGCGAAGGCGGCCTCGTCGCGCGCGCCCGCGTCCGCGGCCGGGCCGAGGGCGCCGAACGCCGCGGCGAGGGCCTGCTCGAGCTCGTCCAGCCGGGCGGACTCCACGAAGACGTCCGCCAGGCCCAGGGCCACCGCGTCGGACCCGGAGGCGTGCGCCGAGGTCGCGGCCAGGTGCCGGCCCGCCTGGAAGGGTGCGCGGGCGAGGTGGAAGGAGCCGCCGACGTCGGGGGTGAACCCGATCGCCGTCTCGGGCATGCCGGCGCGCGTCCGCTCGGTGGCCACACGGTGCGAGCCGTGCGCGGACACGCCCATGCCGCCGCCCAGGACGACGCCGTCCATGAAGGCCACGTACGGCTTGGGGTAGGCGGCGATGCGCTCGTTCATCGCGTACTCGTCGCGGAAGAACTCCTCGGCCTCCGCGAACCGCCCCGCCAGGAGGGAGGCGCGCAGGGAGACGACGTCGCCGCCGGCGCACAGTCCCTTCTCCCCGGCGCCGCGGATCAGCACGCCGCGCACGGCGGGGTCCGCGGCCCAGTCGGTCAGGGCCGCGTCGATCGCCCGGACCATGTCCTGCGTCAGCGCGTTCAGGGCGCGCGGACGGTTCAGCGTGATGCGGCCGAGGCCGTCGCGGACCTCGAGGAGCACCTCGTCCGCCGCGCCGTCCTGCCCGGCCGCGGGGGCCGTCGTCGCCGTGGTCTGCGCGTCGCTCATCGGTGCTGCCACCCCGCCTCGCGCTTCGCCGCGAACGCGTCCATGCCCTCCTTCTGGTCCGCCGTGGCGAACGCGGCGTGGAACACGCGGCGCTCGAAGGCGATGCCCTGGGCGAGCGTGGTCTCGAACGCGGCGTTGACGGCCTCCTTGGCCATCCAGGAGGCCGGCTTGGACTTGGACGCGATGGTCGCGGCCACCTCCAGCGCCTCCTCGAGGGCCTTCTCGTCGGCCACCACGCGGGAGACGAGTCCGATGCGCTCGGCCTCCTCCGCCCCGATCATGCGGCCGGTGAGGATCATGTCCATGGCCTTCGCCTTGCCCACGGCGCGGGTCAGGCGCTGGGAGCCGCCCATGCCGGGGATGACGCCGAGGTTGATCTCGGGCTGGCCGAACTTCGCGCCCTCGCCGGCCACGAGCACATCGGCCATCATGGCCAGCTCGCAGCCGCCCCCGAGGGCGTAGCCGGTCACGCACGCCACGATGGGGGTGCGGGCACGGGTGAGCCCGTCCCAGCCGGCGAACCAGTCGGCCGCGTACATCTCGGAGAACTCCTTGGTGGCCATCTCCTTGATGTCCGCACCGGCGGCGAACGCCTTGGGGGAGCCGGAGAGCAGGATCGCCCCGATCTCCGGGTCGGTGTCCAGCTCCTGTACCGCCGCGACGACGGCGCGCATCGTCGCCTCGTTCAGCGCGTTCAGGGCCTTCGGCCGGTTCAGGCGGATGTGGCCGACCCGGCCCTGCCGCTCCACGATGATCGGCGACTCGGCGCCGTCCGGGGTGGTCTGCTCGCTCATGCCTCGCTCCTGTCCGTGTGGGATGCTCGGATGTCCTCGATGATGCCGGAAAAGTCGCGGGCGGCGCCTTCTCCGGCGGCGTACTCGGCGTACTTGGCCTGCGCGAGGCGGCCCAGGTCGGCCGCCACGTCCTGCTCGTCCAGGGCCGCGAGCGCGAGCCCGAGGTCCTTGGCCATCAGGGCGCCGGCGAAGCCGGGCTGGAAGTCCCGGTTCGCGGGGGAGCCGGGGACGGGGCCGGGCACCGGGCAGTTGGTGGTCAGGGACCAGCACTGCCCGGAGGCCTTGCTCATCACGTCGTACAGGGCCTGGTGCTGCAGGCCCAGGCGCTCGCCCAGGACGAAGGCCTCGGCGACGGCGATCTGCGTGACCCCCAGCACCATGTTGTTGCAGATCTTCGCGGCCTGGCCCAGGCCGGCGGCCCCGCAGTGCACGATTCGCGCGCCCATGACCTCGAGCAGCGGCAGCACCTCGGCGTACACCTCGTCCGAGGCGCCCACCATGAAGGCGAGGGTGCCGGCCTCGGCGCCCACCTGGCCGCCCGAGACCGGCGCGTCGGCCGCCCGCATGCCCGCCGCCTCCGCCGCCGCGGCCGCCTCGCGGGCCTCGGCGACGTCGATGGTCGAGCAGTCCAGGAACACGGTGCCGGGCCGGGCGGCGGCGAGCAGGCCGCCGTCGCCGTCCTCACCCCGGTAGACGTCCAGCACCAGGCGTCCGTGGGGGAGCATGGTCAGCACGACGTCGGCCTCCGCGGCCGCCGCGGCCGTGTCCGTGACGGTCTCGACGCCGGCCGCACGGGCCTTCTCGAGGGCCTCGGGGACGAGGTCGAAGCCGAGCACGCGGTGGCCCGCGGCGGCGAGGTTGGCGGCCATGGGGCCGCCCATGTGGCCGAGGCCGAGGAACAGAACGGTGGTCATGGGGTCCTCCTGGTCGGGACGGGCTGCGGGGCGGTCAGGAGCCGGCCGGCATCACGAAGCTGGCGCCCTCGCGCACGCCGGAGGGCCAGCGTGTGGTGACGGTCTTCGTCTTGGTGTAGAACTTCAGCCCGTCCGTGCCGTGCTGGTTCAGGTCGCCGAAGCCGGAGGCCTTCCAGCCGCCGAAGGTGTAGTAGGCGATCGGCACGGGGATCGGCACGTTCACGCCGACCATGCCGGTGTCCACGCGGGTGGAGAAGTCGCGGGCGGCGTCGCCGTCGCGGGTGAAGATGGCCACGCCGTTGCCGAACTCGTGCTCGTTCACGAGCGTGAGCGCCTCCTCGTAGTCCTTCGCGCGGACCACGGAGAGCACCGGGCCGAAGATCTCCTCGCGATAGATGCTCATCTCCGGGGTGACGCGGTCGAACAGGGTGGCGCCCACGTAGAAGCCGTCCTCGTGGCCCTCGACGACGACGCCCCGGCCGTCCTCGACCAGGTCGGCGCCCGCCTCGACGCCGGCCGCGATGTAGCCCTCGATGCGCTCCTTCGCGTCCTTCGAGACGACGGGGCCGAAGTCCGAGGACGCCTCGAGCGACGGGCCGACCCTGAGGTCCTTGATGCGCTCGCGGAGCAGCGCGATCAGGCGGTCGGCGGTCTCCTCGCCGACCGGGACGGCCACGGAGATCGCCATGCAGCGCTCGCCGGCGGAGCCGAAGGCGGCGCCGACCAGGGCGTCGGCGGTCATCTCGAGGTCCGCGTCCGGCATGACCACGGCGTGGTTCTTGGCCCCGCCGAAGCACTGCGCGCGCTTGCCCATGCGGCCGGCGTGGGCGTAGATGGACTGCGCGATCGGGGTGGAGCCGACGAAGCCGACGGCCTTGACGCGCGGGTCCTCGATGAGCGCGTCCACGGCGGCCTTGTCGCCGTGCACCACGTTGAGGGCGCCGGCGGGCATGCCGGCCTCGAGGGCCATCTCGGCCAGGCGCACCGGGACGGAGGGGTCGCGCTCGGAGGGCTTGAGGACGAAGGCGTTGCCCGCCGCCAGGGCGATGCCGGCCTTCCACAGCGGGATCATCGCCGGGAAGTTGAAGGGCGTGATGCCCACGGCCACGCCGAGCGGCTGGCGGATGGAGTGCACGTCGATGCCGGTGCCCGCGTCGGCGGTGAACTCACCCTTGAGCAGGTGCGGGGCGCCCGCGGCGAACTCCACGACCTCGATGCCGCGCTGGATGTCGCCCTGGGCGTCCGGGAAGGTCTTGCCGTGCTCCTGGGCGAGCACGGTGGCCAGCTCGTCCATGTTCTCGTTGATCAGGTCGACCCAGCGCAGCAGGATGCGGCCGCGGCGCTGCGGGTTCAGCCTCGACCACGCGGCGAAGCCCTCCTCGGCGGAGGCCAGGGCGGCGTCGATCTCCTCGGCGGAGGCCAGCGGCACGCGCCCCGCCACGCCGCCCGTGGCCGGGTGGTAGACGTCGCCGTGCCGGCCGGAGGCGCCCTCGCGCCGCTCGCCGTGCACGAAGTGGGGGATCACGGGGGCGGTCTCGGTGGGCGCGGTCTTCTCGGACATGGGGGCTCCTCGCGGGTCCAGGCGGAAGGCGGACGCCGGGCGGCGCCGCCCACGGCGGGCGGGGCGGGCCCGGCCGTGCGTGTGATCTGGGTTACTCATCCGCTAATCTAAGATGAGAACGTAGGACATGCAACTATCGAACTCGGGGGGTATCCCGAGGAGGAAGGGAGGGTCCGCCCATGGACCTGTCGAACCAGAGCGCGATCGTCACCGGCGGGGCCTCGGGCCTCGGCCATGCCACCGCCCGCCGCCTGGCGGACGCGGGCGCCGCCGTCGTGGTGGTCGACCTGCCGGACCGCGAGGGCGAGACCGTCCGTGCCGACGCCGTGGCCGCCCTCGGCCCCCGCACGCGCTTCGTGACGGGCGACGTCACCGCCGAGGACACCGCCCGGGAGGCCGTGGCCGCCGCGCTGGAGGCCGGGCCGCTGCGGGTGCTGGTCAACTGCGCCGGCGTGGCGACGCCGGGCAAGCTCGTGGGTCGCGACGGGCCGCTGCCCGCCGAGGTGCTGAGCCGGGTCCTGGCGATCAACGCGGTCGGCACCGTGTCGATGATGGCCCAGGCCGCCGCCGCGATGAAGGCGCAGGAGCCGCTCGGCGAGGACCGCGGCGTCATCGTCAATACCGCCTCCGTGGCGGCCTACGACGGGCAGATCGGCCAGATCGCGTACTCCGCCTCCAAGGGCGCCGTGGTCGCGCTGACCCTGCCCGCGGCCCGCGAGCTCGCCTCCTCGCAGATCCGCGTGGTCACGATCGCCCCCGGTCTGATGGAGACGCCCATGATGGCCGGCCTGCCCGAGGCCGCCCGCGAGGCGCTGTCCACCAAGACCCCGCATCCGGCCCGCCTCGGCCGGCCCGAGGACTACGCGCTGCTCGTCGAGCAGATCGTGTCCAACCCGTTCCTGAACGGCGAGGTCATCCGGCTCGACGGCGCCGTGCGCCTCGAGCCCCGCTGAGTCGGACGGTCCGGAGGCCGGAGGGCGCGTCAGGAGGAGGTGTGCTCCGCCGTCGCGGGCGCGCCGGCGTCGGGGCCGTCGGCCTGGAAGTCGCCGGCCTCGGCGCGGAACCGGCCGAGGACGTCGATGAGGGTGTCCACGTCCGCCGGACCGAAGCCGGAACGGCCGAAGACCTCGGCGTTGAGCGTCTCCGTGGCGGCGACGGCGACGCGCCGGCCCTCGTCCGTGAGGGCGAGCACGAGCGCGCGGCGGTCCGACTCGTGGGGTGTGCGCTCCACCAGCCCGGCGGCCTCGAGCCGGTCCACCGCATTGGTCACCGAGGTGGGGTGGACCTGCAGGAGCGCGGACGCCTTGGACATCCGCATCCGCTTCTCGCGCGAGAAGTTCAGCAGCGCCAGCAGCTCGTACCGCGCGAAGGTGAGCCCGTAGGGCTTGAGCGCGGCCTGCGCCCGACCCAGCAGGATCTGCTGGGCCCGCATGATCGAGGTGATGGCGGCCATCGGGCGGGCGACGTCACCCCATCCGTGACGCTCCCAGTTCCGGGCGGCCTCCCGGATGGGGTCCTGGGCGAGGGGTGGCTTCTTCATGGCGCTCCAGACTAGCGGCGCACCGGGGGTCCCCCGCCACCGCCGGACACGGACGGGGCGGTGGCGGGGAACGGCCGGTCAGCGCTGCAGGTCCAGGTCCTCCTCCCGGAACTCGGTGCCGTAGCCGTCCGGGGCGGCGCCCGTCTGGGCGCGCTCGACCTCGGCCTTGCGCAGCTCCACGCGGCGGATCTTGCCCGAGATGGTCTTCGGCAGCTCGAGGAACTCGATGCGGCGGATGCGCTTGTACGGGGGCAGCTGGGTGAGCGTGAACTGCAGGATCGCCCGGGCGGTCTCCGCGGTGGGCTCATGGCCCGGGGCGAGGGTGACGAAGGCCTTCGGCACGGCCAGGCGCAGCTCGTCCGGGGTGGGGACGATCGCGCCCTCCATCACGGCCGGGTGCTTGACCAGCACCGACTCCAGCTCGAACGGGGACACCTTGTAGTCCGAGGACTTGAAGACGTCGTCCGCGCGGCCCACATAGGTCAGCACGCCGTTCTCGTCGCGGCGGGCGATGTCACCGGTGTGGAACACGCCGTCGCGGAACACCTCGTCCGTCTTCTCCTGGTTGCCGTAGTAGGACTTCAGCAGGCCCACCGGACGCGGGTCCAGGCGCAGGCAGATCTCGCCCTCCTCGGCCTCCTGGCCCGTGAGCGGGTCGAGCAGGGTGACGTCCATGCCGGGCAGCGGGCGGCCCATGGAGCCGATGACGACCTTCTGGCCCGGGGTGTTGGCGATCTGCAGGGTGGTCTCGGTCATCCCGAAGCCGTCGCGGATCGTGGTGCCCCACGCCTTGTGCACCTGGTCGATCACCTCGGCGTTGAGCGGCTCGCCCGCGGAGATGGTCTTGGTCGGCGGGGTCGTCAGCTGCGCCAGGTCCGCCTTGATGAGCATGCGCCACACGGTGGGCGGGGCGCAGAAGCTCGTGACGCCGTAGCGCTCCATGTTGGCCATCAGGGCCGCGGGGTCGAACTTGCGGGCGTTGTGCACGAAGATCGTGGCCTCCGCGATCCACGGGGCGAAGAAGTTGGACCACGCGTGCTTGGCCCAGCCCGGGGAGGCCACGTTGAGGTGCACGTCGCCCGGCTCCAGACCGATCCAGTAGAGCGTCGTGAGGTGGCCGACCGGGTACGAGGTGTGGGTGTGCTCCACGAGCTTCGGCTTCGAGGTGGTGCCCGAGGTGAAGTAGAAGAGCAGCGTCTCGTCGGCGGGGGTCGGCTCGGCCGGGGTCAGCTCGGTGGCGGCGTCGTCGGCGTCGTCGTAGGAGAGCACGGTGTGGCCGGCGACCTCGGGGGCGCGGCGCGCCGGGCCCTCCGCGAAGACGCCCGGCACGTGCACCAGGTGCAGGTCCTCGCCGACGCCGGCGAACTTGGCCAGGTCCTCGGCGCCGGCCACGGCCCACGCGGCGCCGGCGCGCGTCACGCGGTCCTCGAGGTCCCCGGAGGTCATCTGCGTGGTGGTGGGCACCATGACCACCCGCAGCTTGATGCAGGCGAGCATGAACTCCCACAGCTCCACCTGGTTGTTCAGCATCAGGATGAGGCGGTCGCCGCGGCGCAGGCCCTGCGCGGAGAGCCAGTTCGCCACCCGGCTGGAGGCCGCGGAGAGCTCGGCGAAGGTGCGTTCGGTGCTGCGCCCGTCGTCCTCGGCGATGATCAGCGCCGGCACGTCCGCGCGGGCCGGGTCCTGGGCCAGGCGGTCGAACCAGTCGAAGCCGAAGTTGAAGTGCTCGAAGCGGGGCCACTCGAACTCGGCGCGGGCGCGCTCATAGTCGGTCTGGCACTCGACCAGCAGGTCGCGGGCCGCGCGGAACACCTCCGTCGGTGACGGGGCGGCGACGGCGGTGGGGTCCTGGACGGTCATGGGTCCCTCCTCGGGATGGCTGCTGAACGGATCCTTGGCCGGGGGCCTGTGATCTGGAACACTACTGGCAGACCTGGATAGTTGGAAGTCCTACAGTCGGATTCGCGGCGAAACCGCCCGCCGTCGTCGGACCGCCCCCGAAGGAGAGCCATGACCGCCATCGCCGACCGCCCCGTCCCCGACTCCGGCGCGCCCGCCGTCCCCCCCGGCCTGCCCCACGTGGACCTGCTGCGCCTGCGGGACCGCCTCGAACCGGTCGAGCGTGCCCGGCTCGACGCGATCGAGGACCACCTGCAGACCCGCGTGCGGCCACACCTGACCCGCTACTGGGACGCCGAGGAGTTCGCGTTCGACCTGCTGCCGGGCCTGGCCGAGCTGGGTCTGGGGCGCCTCGTCCTGGACGGCTCGTCCTCGCTGTTCCAGCAGCTCGTGCACGCGGAGATCGCCCGTGTGGACCTGTCCCTGTCCGCCCTCGTGGGCATCCACAACGAGCTCAACCTCGGCATGATCGCCGGCCTGGGCTCAGAGCGTCAGAAGGCCACGTGGCAGGGGCGCCTCGAATCCTTCGACGCCCTGGGCGCGTTCTGCCTCACCGAGCCGGACCACGGCTCGGACATCGCCGGAGGCCTCGCCACCACCGCCACCCGCGACGGCGACGAGTGGGTCATCCGCGGCGCCAAGCGCTGGATCGGGGCCGGCACGATCGCCGACGTCGCGCTCGTCTGGGCGCGCGACACCGCCGACGGCGAGATCAAGGGCTTCGTGGTGCCCACCGACACCCCCGGCTACGAGGCCACCAAGATCAGCGGGAAGATGGGCCTGCGGATCATGCAGAACGCGGACATCACCCTGGACGTGCGCCTGCCCACGGACGCGATCCTGCCCGGCGCCACCACCTTCGCCGCCACCCGCGCCCTGCTGCGCGACTCGCGCATGTGGGTCGGCTGGCAGGGCGTCGGCGCGCAGATGGGCGTGCTGGACGTGCTGCGCTCCTACGCGCTGCGGCGGCAGCAGTTCGGTCGCCCGCTGGCCGCGTTCCAGCTGATCCAGGCCCAGATCGCCGAGGTCGCCGGCAACCTGGCCGCCTCCGCCGGGATGATGCTCCAGGTGGACGCCCTGCGGCAGGAGGGGCGGATGGAGATGATGCACGCGGCGATGGCCAAGGCCACCTCGACCCGGCTGGCCCGGTCCTCGGCGGCGCTCGCCCGCGACGCCCTCGGCGGCAACGGCCTGCTCACGGAGCACGAGATCGCCAAGATCATGGGGGACGTGGAGGCCATCTACTCCTACGAGGGCTCCTACGGCATGAACACCCTGATCGTGGGGCGTGCCCTCACGGGCGTCTCGGCCTTCGTGTGAGCCACGCGTCCTGCAGGTCCTGGATCAGCGGGCGGTGGGCGATGAGCAGCAGCACGCCGGCGACCGGGATGACCACCTCGAAGCCCAGCCAGAGGTAGCCGGCCGCGCCCGCCACCCCGCCCAGGAAGAACAGGGCCACGAGCAGCGCCAGCAGTCCCACGCGCCGCGGTTCCCCGACGACGGGGGCCGCGGCCGCGGGCGCGTTGCGGTACAGGATCTTGCCGAGCTCGACGCCGATGTCCGTGACCATGCCCGTCACGTGCGTGGTGCGGATCGGCCACGCCCCGATGCGGGTGATCAAGGCGTTCTGCAGGCCCATGGTGAAGCACAGCACGGCCACCACGACCAGCGGCCGGTGCGCATCGCGGACGTGCTCGGCGAGCAGGCCGAACACCAGCATGCCGACGCCCTCGAGCAGGAGGATGTTGGCGTAGCGCGAGCGGAGGCCGTTGACCCGGCCCCAGTTGAACACCAGCGCGCAGACGACCGCGCCCAGGATGAACATGGCCAGCGCGAGCAGGCCCGTGCCGACCAGACCCGGGGCGTGGAGGACCGCCGCGTCCGCCATGGACGCCACGATCCCCGTCATGTGGGACGTGTACGTGGCCACGGCGACGAAGCCCACGGAGTTGAGGATCCCCGCGATCGCGGTCAGCACCAGCGCCAGGTGGGTGTTGCGGCGCACGGTGCGCTCGGGGGCGCACAGGTTGAGCACCCCGCCACCCTACGACCGGACGCCGCCGTCGGCGCCGACGCGGGAGGCGCCGTCGTCGACGCCTCCCGTCACCGTGCCCGGGCTCAGTAGCTGGAGTAGCCGTCCTCCGACAGGGTGTGCTTCTCGTCGCCGGTGATGGCGGGGTTGAACACCGAGATCAGGTGCATGTCCTCGGTGCCGCCGCGCAGGTCGTGCGGCTCGTGGTCCGGCAGGACGTAGATGACACCCGGCGTGATCTCGTGGACGGTGCCGTCCGGCTCCACCACGGAGCCGTTGCCCGCGATGCAGTAACAGGCCTCCTTGTGGTTGCGGTACTGGAGCTTCGAGGACGATCCGGCGCGCACGATCGTGTGGGCGACGGCGAAACCCATCTCGTCCTTCGCGGTGATGAGGCGTTCGGAGGTGCCTCCGCCCCACTCGACCTTCTCGACGTCGTTCCGGCTACGGGTGTACATGGCGTTCCTTTCGGCGAGCTCTGCGGGTCGGGCAAAGGGCCGTAGCCCTGGCTCCATCGTAGGGATGCCCGTCTCAGACCATAAGGGGCAACACGTGGGGGCTCATATGGGATGAAATAGTCCAGATCCACTATGACGTGCATCATACCCGGCATACGCTTCATCTTGACCCATGCGGGCCGGAGATGGAGGAGACGCGATGGCAACGCAGGCGAGGGATGGCCGGTTCTCCAATGAGGTGTTGCCCCAAGACGAGAGGCCTAGTCGTTTCGGTCCGGGGCTAATCATCGCCGCGTCCTTCATCGGGCCGGGGACCATCACAACCTCCATCGTTACCGGAGCCGAGCAGGGATTCGTCCTGGCCTGGGCTGTCGTCTTCTCAATTTTGGCCACCATCGTCTTGCAGGAGATGTCGGGACGGTTGGGCCTCGCGACCCGCATGAGTCTCGGACACGCTCTGCGCGAGGTGTTCTCCTCGGTGCCGGCACGACTTGTCATGGCGATCCTCGTCGTCGCGGCGATCGGCATCGGAGGGGCGTCCTACGCCGGTGGTGACACAGTCGGCACCGCCCTCGCCTTGACTAGTGTGACCGGACTCAGTCAGCCCGTGGTCGTCATCGGGATCGTCCTCACGATCGGCATTCTGCTCTGGACAGGCAGCTACAAACTGATCGAGCGGGTGCTGACCGTCATGGTCGGGTTATTGGGGCTGCTGTTCATCGTCACTGCAGTCCTAGGGCGTGTCTGAGAATAGATGCACGAGTCAGCTGAGACCCTGGGGACATGTCCCGGTTCCAGATGCTCTCCGACGCCCAATGGGAGTTGATCGCCCCGTTGCTCCCGACCCGGAC
>NZ_JBQPDO010000057.1:0-219 GCF_052220525.1 Micrococcus sp. TCR-5 | reverse complement strand
TTTCCTCCTACGGGTCAGGACGGGGGTGCCGGGCCAGAGGTCTCGGGCGGGCTGGGCACGGTGGGTGGGGGTGAGCGATAAAGGCATGTTCTTTCCTGGGCGGCCACCGTGCGATGCCCCCGTGGATGGAGGGGTGTGGGCCGGGCGGGAGGGTCAGTGGATGTAGGAGAAGACGCCCATCATCCCGGCCTCGGCGTGGTAGGCGTTGTGGCAGTGGGT
>NZ_JBQPDO010000056.1:0-227 GCF_052220525.1 Micrococcus sp. TCR-5 | reverse complement strand
CCGGGCTGAGATGAGACGAGCGGGCCTCTCCCGCAGGATGGAAGTTCCTACACCACCGACCTGCCCGAAAAGACCCACTCATGACTCACGCTAACGCACCCCTGACCCCCACCGGCCGACTCAGGATGGTCCACCGCCACCTGCACGACGGGATCCCACAGGCGCACGTGGCCGCCGAGTTCCGGGTGAGCCGGCCCACGGTGGCCACCTGGGTCGCCCGCTACCGC
>NZ_JBQPDO010000055.1:0-249 GCF_052220525.1 Micrococcus sp. TCR-5 | reverse complement strand
GTGCTGGGCGATAAGGCGTACTCCTCCCGGGCGATCCGCACCCACCTACGCGCCCGTGGGATCAAAGCGGTCATCCCCGAACCGGCCGACCAGCAGGGCCACCGCAGACGGCGCGGTGCCCGCGGCGGGCGCCCCGTCAGCCTCGACGCGGCCGCCTACAAGGGCCGCAACGTCATCGAGCGCCAGTACGCGCACCTGAAGCAGTGGCGGGGCCTGGCGACCCGGTATGACAAGTACGCGATCATCTAC
>NZ_JBQPDO010000054.1:0-253 GCF_052220525.1 Micrococcus sp. TCR-5 | reverse complement strand
CGGCCGCGCCGGCAGGCCGTTCGCCGACGCCCGCACCATGGTGGAGGCGATCATCTACCGGTACCGGTGCGGAATCGCTTGGAGGGATCTGCCCGAGGTCTACGGGCCCTGGCAGACCGTGTGGACCTGGCATCGGCGCTTGGCCGAAAAAGGCACATGGGACACGGTGCTGGCCACGCTGACCGCCGCCGCTGACGCCGAAGGCCTGATCGATTGGTCGGTCTCGGTGGACTCCACGATCGCCCGCGCCCAC
>NZ_JBQPDO010000053.1:0-265 GCF_052220525.1 Micrococcus sp. TCR-5 | reverse complement strand
GAGACGGGCCTGCCTACGACGGCGGTGATAGGTCCGCTCGATCCAGCTCACGATCGCGAGCCGGAGCTGGTCGAAGGACTGCCAGCGACGCCGGTTCAGCACGTTCTTCTGCAACAGCGCGAAGAAGGATTCCATTGCCGCGTTGTCCCCAGCAGCACCGACCCTGCCCATCGACCCGACCAGGCCGTTGACCCGGAGCGTCTCCACGAACCGCCTGGCTCGAAATTGCGATCCTCGATCCGAATGCACCCGGCAACCCTGCACC
>NZ_JBQPDO010000052.1:0-269 GCF_052220525.1 Micrococcus sp. TCR-5 | reverse complement strand
CTAGGGCGTGTCTGAGAATAGATGCACGAGTCAGCTGAGACCCTGGGGACATGTCCCGGTTCCAGATGCTCTCTGACACCCAATGGGAGTTGATCGCCCCGATGCTCCCGACCCGGACCGGCCGCGCCGGCAGGCCGTTCGCCGACGCCCGCACCATGGTGGAGGCGATCATCTACCGATACCGGTGCGGAATCGCTTGGAGGGATCTGCCCGAGGTCTACGGGCCCTGGCAGACCGTGTGGACCTGGCATCGGCGCTTGGCTGAAGAG
>NZ_JBQPDO010000051.1:0-324 GCF_052220525.1 Micrococcus sp. TCR-5 | reverse complement strand
CCGCCCCGAGGCCGTGCTGGGCGACAAGGCGTACTCCTCCCGGGCGATCCGCACCCACCTACGTGCCCGTGGGATCAAAGCGGTCATCCCCGAACCGGCCGACCAGCAGGGCCACCGCAGACGGCGCGGTGCCCGCGGCGGGCGCCCCATTGGCCTCGACGCGGCCGCCTACAAGGGCCGCAACGTCATCGAGCGCCAGTACGCGCACCTGAAGCAGTGGCGGGGTCTGGCGACCCGGTATGACAAGTACGCGATCATCTACAGGGCCGCTGTGGTCCTGAATGCTGTGCTCGCATGGTCAAAACGATTGTCAGACATGCCCTA
>NZ_JBQPDO010000050.1:0-352 GCF_052220525.1 Micrococcus sp. TCR-5 | reverse complement strand
CGCGCAGATCGACGCGGGCGGCGTCGAGCTCACCGGTGACGGCGGGTTCGTGCCCGCGCTGGTCAAGGCCGCGCTCGAGCGGGGCCTGCAGGCCGAGCTGACCAGCCATCTGGGCTACGAGAAGGGCTCGAGCGAGGCGCCGAAGCACGCCAACTCCCGCAACGGGACCACCCCGAAGACCGTGGAGTCCGAGGTCGGGCCGATCGAGCTGGACGTCCCGCGAGACCGGGGCGGGTCGTTCACCCCGCGCCTGGTGCCCAAGGGCCAGCGGCGCCTCGGGGGCCTGGATGACATGATCATCAGCCTCTATGCCGGCGGAATGACGATCCGGGACATCCAGCACCACCTGGCC
>NZ_JBQPDO010000005.1:0-154509 GCF_052220525.1 Micrococcus sp. TCR-5 | reverse complement strand
GCTAGAACCCCCCGCCGCCCCCGCCATCCTGTGCGAGGTTGCTGAAGCGACTGTAGTGCCCCTGGAACCCCACCACAATGGTCTTCGTGGGCCCGTTGCGGTGCTTGGCCACGATCAGGTCCGCCTCGCCGGCGCGGGGGGACTCCTTGTCGTACACGTCCTCGCGGTGCAGCAGGATCACCATGTCCGCGTCCTGCTCGATCGAGCCGGACTCGCGCAGGTCGGACACCTGCGGCCGCTTGTCCGTCCTCTGCTCGGACCCACGGTTCAGCTGGCTCAACGCGATCACCGGCACGTCGAGCTCCTTGGCCAGCAGCTTCAGGGCACGGGAGAACTCGGCGACCTCCTGCTGACGGGACTCGACCTTCTTGCCCGAGCTCATGAGCTGCAGGTAGTCCAGCACCACCATCTTGAGGTTGTTCTTCTGCTTGAGCCGCCGGCACTTGGCGCGGATCTCCATCATGGTCATGTTCGGGGAGTCGTCGATGAAGAACGGCGCCTCGTTCAGCCGCCCCACGGTCGCGGCGATCTTGGACCACTGGTCGTCCCGGATGGTGCCCTTGCGCAGGTCCTGCAGCGCGATCGTCGCCTCGGCGCTCAAGAGCCTCATGGCGATCTCGTTCTTGCCCATCTCGAGGCTGAAGAACACGGTGGCCATGTTGTGGTGGATGGCCGCGGCCCGCGCGAAGTCCAGCGCGAGCGTGGACTTGCCGACGGCGGGGCGCGCCGCGATCACGATCATCTGTCCGCCGTGCAGGCCCTGCGTCAGCTCGTCGAAGTCGTAGAAGTCGGTGGGGACGCCCGTCAGGCCCTCCCCCTGGTTGCCGGCCGCCTCGATCTCGTCGACGGCGTGCTCCATGATCTCCGCGAGGCGCACGTAGTCCTCGGACTGGCGGTTCTCCGCCACCTTGTAGATCTCGGACTGCGCCTCGTTGACGATCTCCTCGACCTCGCCGTCGCCCTGATACCCCAGCTGGGTGATCTTGGTGCCGGCGGTGACGAGGCGCCGCAGGACGGCCTTCTCCGCCACGATCTCCGCATAGAAGCTCGCGTTGGCGGCCGTGGGCACGGACTGGATGAGCTCGTGCAGCACGGCGGGGCCGCCCACGCGGCTGAGCTCCTGGCGCTTGTTCAGCAGGTCCGCCACGGTGACGGCGTCCGCGGGCTCACCGCGGCCGTAGAGGTCGATGATCGCCTCGTAGATCATCTCGTGGCTGGGCCGGTAGAAGTCGTGGCCGCGCAGCAGCTCCACCACGTCCGCGATCGCGTCCTTGGAGAGCATCATGCCGCCCAGCACCGAACGCTCCGCCTCCAGGTCCTGGGGCGGCAGGAAGCGTTCAGAGGAACGGCCGCCGTCGTAGGAGCCCGAGTCTCCGTAGTTCTCAGTCAACGTCCGGAGACTCCCTTCCCACAGCCCGCACGACGGCGGCCCTCGCCGGTCTTCCCGGCCCTGATTCCTCTGTTGTCACCGCCCGTGCCGCCGCACCCTCCTGCAGGCGGACGGTGCGACGGTCCCCGGGGCGACGGTCCGAGCGGATGCGCGCCTGTCAGTGGTCACCTGCGGCCAATACCCGCCCTCGCGTTGGGGATACCACGCGACACTACGCGCGCCGTGGAGGCTGGGCAACCGCGTTTCCCACAGGCCTTGTGGACAACGTGTGGATTCAGCGGCGTGTCGTGTGGATCGCCTGGGGACCGCGCTGGGGACAACCGCTCGACCACTCCCAGAATCCGGCTCTGACCTGGGACGATGCGATCCCCAGCGCTGTGGAGGAAGATTCTCCACCCCCCCTTTCGGCCCCGTCGATCCAACTTGACAGCACCCTCGTTTGCGCCCTCATCACACCGCCTGGTACACGCCTATCCACACCGTCGTCCACACCCTCCACATCTGTGGACAACTCCTGTGGACAAGGTGCCCGGATCTGGGGACGGCGAAGTTGACAGCGTCTGCGCGCGGCCCGCGTCGCAGGTCAACGCGCCCTCTCCGGGCCGTCCTGGCCGCCGTCGTCGCCCTGTCCGTCGCCACCGAACAGGGCCGCCGCGATGGCCACCACGCGCGCGACGGCGGGGTCCCCGCGGCCGGCCCGCCAGATCAGCTGCACGTCCAACGGCGGTCCGGCATCCTCCAGTTCGGCCCAGCCCACGGCCTCGCCACGGATGTTCTCCCGCACCGAGTCCACGGTCAGGGCCAGCCCGACGCCGGCGTCGACGAGCACCACCTGGGACCAGGAGTCGGGGGCCTGCTGCACGATGCGCGGCACGAAGCCGGCCGCCTGCGCGAGCGCGGGCAGCCGGGCGCCCAGCGCGGAGGCGGGCCCGCCGGGGATGGTGATCCAGCGGTCCTCGGCGAGGTCCGCGAGCGCCACCGTCGCGGCGCCCCACAGCCGATGCCCCGGTGGCAGGGCGACCACGAGGCGCTCCTGGGCGAGCACCCGCGCGTCGACGGCGGGCGGCACGTAGTCCCACCGGCCGAGGCACAGATCGAGCTCCCCCTCGAGCACCCGTTCGAGCCCCTGCGGCGAGAAGTGCGCGCTCTCCAACTCGAGCCGCAGCCCGGGGGCCCGCGACTGCACCTCACGGGCGAGTCGCGCCACGGGCCGGATGGCCGACGCGCTCGCGAAACCGAGACGCACCCGCCCCCGTCTCCCCCGCGACCGCACCGCGTACGGCCTCCCCCGCCCGCTCGGCGGCGTGCACCAGGTCCTCGGCCACCGGCACGAGCACCTCCCCGGCGGGCGTCAGCGCCACCTTCCGCGTCGTCCGCTCGAACAGCGCGGCGCCGAGGGTTCGCTCGAGGCCTTTCACGAGCCGACTCAGTGCGGGCTGCGTCAGGTTCACCCGCTGGGCTGCCCGGCCGAAGTGCAGCTCTTCGGCGACGGCCAGGAACGCCCGCGCATGGTGGACCTCCACGGGCCCTCCTCTCCCGGCCGCCCCGGGCCGCCCCGCACCGATGACTCCGGCGCATCAGTGACCCCCACAAGAGTCATTGGACGGAATGAAAGCACGGTGCTTGGGTGGGATGCATCATCGTGTCGTCCGCCACAGTGAGGAGTCCGCCGTGCCCCCGGCCACCACCGCCCCCTCCCCGGCCTCGCTCCCCCTCGACGGCGTCCTCGTCGCCGACTTCTCCCGCGTCCTCGCCGGCCCGCTCGCCACCATGACCCTGGCGGACCTCGGAGCGCGCGTCATCAAGGTGGAGCACCCCGAGCGCGGCGACGACACCCGCGGCTGGGCCCCGCCCCGCTCGGCGACGGGTGCCACCTACTTCGAGTCCGTGAACCGCAACAAGGAGTCGGTCGGCTGGGATCTGAAGGACCCCGAGGACCAGCGGCGGGCCGCCGCCCTGGCCGCCCGGGCCGACGTCGTGGTCCACAACCTCAAGCCCGGCACCATGGAGCGCCTCGGCCTGGGCTACGACGACGTCGCGCGGGAGAACCCGTCCGTGGTCTACGCCGCCGTCTCCGGCTTCGGCGACCGCGAGGGCCGGGACCTGCCCGGCTACGACTTCATCGTCCAGGCCGCGGGCGGGCTCATGAGCATCACCGGCGAACCGGACGCCCCGATGAAGGCGGGCGTCGCCCTCGTGGACGTGCTCACGGCCAAGGACCTCACCGCCGGCGTGCTCGCTGCCCTGCTGCGCCGCGAGCGCACCGGGGAGGGCGCCCACCTGCGGCTGAACCTGCTCTCCTCGCTGCAGGGGGCGCTCGCCAACCAGGGCCAGGCCTGGCTCGGCGCCGACGTCGTCCCGCGGCGGATGGGCAACGACCACCCCTCGATCGCCCCCTATCAGCTGCTGGCGTGCCGGGACGCGCCGCTCGCCGTCGCCATCGGCAACGACGCGCAGTTCCGCACCTTCGCCGCGGCCCTCGGCGTCCCCGAGCTCGCCGAGGACCCGCGCTTCACCACGAACACGGAGCGCGTCGAGCACCGCGAGGAGCTGCGCACCGCCCTGGAGGACGCGCTCTCGGCCGAGACGGCCGCCCACTGGCGGGACGTGCTGCAGGCCGAGCGGCTCCCGGTCGGCCTCGTGTCCACCGTCGCCGAGGGCGTCGAGCTGGCCGAGTCCCTCGGCCTCGAGCCGACCATCGAGGTCCAGGACCGCTCCGGCACCCCCGCCGGCCGGCAGTTCCGCCACCCGGTGCAGTGGGACCCGCCCGTCGCGCACCCGCGCCACGCGCCGCCCGCGCTCGGCGCGGACACGGCGGCCGTCAACACCTGGCTCGACGCCCGCTGACCACCCCGCAGAGAGGACCCCCGCCATGACCACCCCGTTCCACGCCGAAGCCGACTCGTTCCTCGGCCGCGCCGACGTCGTCGGCCTGGACTCCCTGTTCTCCGCCGAGGAGAAGGCCGTCGCACTGCAGGTGCGCGGCTTCGTGGACGAGCACATCCGCCCGCACATCGCCCGCTGGTACGACGACGCCGTGTTCCCGCGCGAGATCGTCCCCGAGCTGGGCCGCCTCGGCGTGCTCGGCATGCCCTACGAGGGCCACGGCATGCCCGGCCGTTCGGCGGTGGAGTACGGCCTCGCCGCGCAGGAGCTCGAGGCCGGCGACTCCGGCCTGCGCACCTTCGTCTCCGTGCAGGGCTCGCTCGCGATGGGCGCGATCCACAAGCACGGCTCCGAGGAGCAGAAGGCACAGTGGCTGCCGCGCATGACCACCGGCGAGGCGGTCGGCTGCTTCGGCCTCACCGAGCCGGGCGCCGGCTCGGACCCGGCCTCCATGACGACGACGGCCCGCCAGGAGCCCGGCGGCGACTGGGTGCTCGACGGGGTCAAGCGGTGGATCGGGCTGGCCACCCTGGCCGACGTCGCGATCATCTGGGCGCAGACCGGCGAGCCCGGTGACGGGCGCGGGGTGCGCGGCTTCGTGGTCCCCACGGACACCCCCGGCTTCCGTGCCGAGGCGATCACCCAGAAGCTGTCCATGCGGGCCTCGGTGCAGTGCGAGATCCACCTCGACGGCGTGCGCCTGCCCGCCTCGGCGATGCTGCCGTCCGACTCCGCCGTCGGGCTCAAGGGCCCCTTCCAGTGCCTCAACGAGGCCCGCTACGGGATCATCTGGGGCGCGATGGGCGCCGCCCGCGACTCCTTCGACGCCGTCCTCGACTACGCGATGCAGCGGCAGCAATTCGGGGTGCCGCTGGCCTCCCACCAGCTGACGCAGGCCAAGCTCGCGGACATGGCCGTGGCCATCGGCAAGGGCT
This sequence comes from Micrococcus sp. TCR-5, assembly GCF_052220525.1. Taxonomy (NCBI): domain Bacteria; kingdom Bacillati; phylum Actinomycetota; class Actinomycetes; order Micrococcales; family Micrococcaceae; genus Micrococcus; species Micrococcus sp. TCR-5. The sequence goes on along the minus strand of NZ_JBQPDO010000005.1, from coordinate 149,298 downwards.
ACCTGCTGGCGCACCAGATCGGCCGCGCCAAGGACGCCGGCCCGCTCACCCCCGCCATGATCTCCGCCGGCAAGCTGGACAACTGCCGCGTGGCCATCGGCATCGCGCGGGAGGCCCGCGAGATGCTCGGCGGCAACGGCATCACCCTGGAGCACTCGCCGCTGCGGCACGCGAACAACCTCGAGTCCGTGCGCACCTACGAGGGCACGGACGAGGTCCACCAGCTCACGCTCGGCCGGCACCTCACGGGCATCGGCGCGTTCGCCCCGGCCCGCTGAGCCCCGCCCCCGGGCTCAGGCGTCGTCGGCGGGCGCCTCGGGCGCCGGGGCCTCCTCGGCGACGGAGGCGAGGATCGGGGTGGCCGGCAGCTTCCGCACGCGCTTGGGGCGGCGGGCGCGGGCGGGGATGAGGGCGCGCATGTTCTCGGTCTTGCCGAAGCAGAGCAGCCGGTCGCCCTCCTCGAGGACCTTGGTGTCCGCGGGGTTGGGGAACACGGAGGTGCCGCGGTGCAGGGTGAGCACTTGCAGGTCCTTCGCGAGCAGCCCGGAGTCCTCGATGGACTGGCCCACCCAGCCGGAGCCGGCGTGCACGGTGATCTCACCGACCCCGTACCCGGTGGACACGGCCAGGCGCTGGCGCACGTCGATGTCGGGGAAGCCGGCCTGGTCCGCCACGTAGTCGATGATCGCACCGGCCACGTCCAGGTCCGTGGCGGCCTCGATGCCCTGCAGCCCCGGGGAGGAGTTCACCTCCATGACCAGCGGGCCGTGCTCGCCCTCGAGCATGTCCACCCCGGCCACGCGCAGGCCCATGATGTGGGCCGCCCGCACGGCGGTCTCCGCGTACTCGGGCGAGAGCTCGACGCGCTCCACGGTGCCGCCGCGGTGCACGTTGGAGCGGAACTCGTCCCCCTGGGCCCGGCGGCGCATCGCGGCCACCACGCGGTCCCCCACCACGAGCGCGCGGATGTCCGTGCCCTTGGACTCCTCCACGAACCGCTGGATGAGCACCTGCTGGTTGGTGCCGTGCAGCGTCTCGATGATCGCCTCGGCCACCTTCTTGGTCGGCGCCAGGATCACGCCGATGCCCTGGGTGCCCTCGAGCAGCTTGATCACCACGGGCGCCCCGCCCACCATGTCGATCGCCGTGGAGACCTCGCCGCGGTTGCGCACGAACACGGTGGCGGGCATGTCGATCTCGTGGCGGGAGAGGATCTGGGTGGCCCGCAGCTTGTCCCGCGAGTTCATGATCCCGGCGGCCGTGTTGGGCGTGTAGACGTCCATCTGCTCGAACTGGCGCACCACGGCGGTGCCGAAGTAGGTCACCGAGTTGCCGATGCGCGGCAGGACGGCGTCGTAGCCGGAGAGGGGGCGGCCGCGGAACATCAGATCGGGCTCGTCCGAGCTGAGGTCGATGCCGAAGCGCAGGGTGTCCAGGACCTTCACCTGGTGGCCGCGCTCGAGCGCCGCGGTCTTGAGGCGCTGCGTCGAGTAGGCGCGCAGGGAACGGGAGAGGATGGCGAGCTTCATGACCGCTTTCCTGGGAGGATGAGGGGCGTGTCTGAATCTAAGCACACGGCCCCGGCCCCCCACGGCGTGCCCCCCACCGACGACGGCGCCGCTCGCCCGGGGCTGGTGGGCTGGCGCGAATGGGTCGGCCTGCCCGCCGCCCACACCCCCTGGATCAAGGCCAAGATCGACACCGGCGCCCGCACCTCCGCGCTCCACGCCTTCGGCATCGAGCGGTTCGCCCGCGACGGCGCCGCGTGGGTCCGGTTCGAGGTGCACCCGTGGCAGACCTCGGCCGCGGATGCGCGGACGGCCGAGCTGCCGGTGGCCGATCTGCGCACGGTCCGCTCCTCGAACGGCGAGGCGCAGGAGCGCGTCGTCGTCGTGATGCCGCTGACCCTGGCCGGCCGGACGATCGAGGCGGAGGTGACCCTGACCCACCGGGACGAGATGGGCTTCCGCATGCTCGTGGGGCGCACCGCGCTGGCCGCCGGCGGCCTCCTCGTGGACCCCGCCGCCTCGTACGTGGGCGGGCAGCCGCCGCGCGGCGTGCGCCGCCGGAACCGGGGACGCGCGTGAGCCGTCGCCCCGCCCGCGCCCCCTTCGCGTTCGGCGGGGTCGAGGTGCCGGCCGGCCGCCGCCACGAGCTGTCCCTGCCGATCTCCCAGCTCGTCACGGGTGCGGACGTCACCTTGCCCGTGCACGTGCTGCACGGCCGCGAGGACGGGCCCACCGTGTGGGTCTCCGCCGCGATCCACGGGGACGAGGTGGCCGGCGTCGAGATCGTCCGCCGCGTCCTGGAGCGCCTGCAGCCCACGCAGCTGCGCGGCACCCTGCTGGCCGTGCCCATCGTCAACGTGCTCGGCGTGATGGCCGGGGACCGCTACCTGCCGGACCGCCGCGACCTGAACCGCTCCTTCCCCGGCTCCGCCCGGGGCTCGCTGGCCTCGCGCATCGCGCACCTGATGATGACCGAGGTGATCGGCCGCTGCACCGTGGGCATCGACCTGCACACCGGCGCGGACCGCCGCTCCAACCTGCCGCAGATCCGCTGTGACCTGGAGGACCCCCAGACCCGCGCGCTCGCCGAGGCGTTCGGCGCGCCCGTGCTCTTCCACGCCCGCCTGCGGGACGGCTCCCTGCGCGCCGCGGCCCGCGAGACCGGCGCGCGCGTGCTGCTCTACGAGGCCGGTGAGGCCTGGCGGTTCGACGAGTACGCGATCGCCCCCGGCGTGGACGGGGTCCTGCGCGTGCTCGCGGCCCTGGACATGGTGGATCCCGCGGACGTCGGGCTCACCGAGCCCGGGCCGGACGCCGTCGTCGACGCCCCCGGTCCGCTGCCCGGCGAGGTCCCCGAGGAGCGGACCACGGACGTGCCCGAGGCGACCGACGCCACCGGCGAGGACACCGCCGCCGTGCACCCCGACGTCGTCGACGGCGAGCAGGACGCCCCGTACCTGGTGTGGCACTCCACGTGGGTGCGCGCCCGCGCGGACGGCCTCGTGCACCTGGACGTCGCGCTCGGCGAACGCGTGAGCGCCGGGGACCGGATCGGCGCGCTCTACAACTCGTTCGGCCGCCGCCTCGCGCACGTGAAGGCCGAGCTGACCGGCGTGGTCATCGGCCGCACCGAGGCACCCCTGGTGCACCGCGGCGACGCCCTCGTGCACATCGGGGGATGGGACGCATGAGCAGCGGCGGGGCGCCGTCCGCGCGTCGGAGCCGCCCGGCTCAGGCCGGGGACGGGCGCCGGGCGATGGCCCGGCCGCCGTGCACGAGCCGGTAGTAGAGCAGCAGCGCCACCCCGACGCCGCCGGAGAGCAGGTACATCACCGGGATCCCGACGGCGGCCACCACCGCGCCGAGCACCATGGGGCCGAGGCCGGTGCCGAGGTCCAGGAGCAGGAAGAACGTGCCCGTGGCGACGCCGATCTCGGTGGGCCGGACCACCTTGATCGCGATGGTCTGGAACACGCTCACCACGGGCCCGTAGGTCAGCCCCAGCAGGGCGCCGGCCACGAGCATGCCCGCCGGCTCCCGCCACAGCGCCAGCACCGCGTAGGAGACGGCCATGCCCGCGAGGATCGGGTAGGCGACGGCGTTGTCCCCGTGCCGGTCGTGCAGCACGCCCAGGACGGCGCGGCCCACGATGGTGCCCGCGGCGAAGAGCAGGAAGAACAGGCTCGGCACCATCGCCGGGTAGCCCTGCTGCTGCGCGAACGTGGCCATGAACGCGAGGATGCCGCCGTACATGAACCCGGAGGCCAGGGCCACGCCCGCCGCCGGCGCCACCTCCGCGGAGAACACGTCCGCCCGGTGCAGCCGGAACCGGCCCGTCAGCGGCGGCTCGGGCACGCGCAGGAACAGGGCGATCAGCAGGGCCATGCCCGTGAAGCCGATGCACGCCCGGAACAGGGCGTCGTAGCCGAGGGCCGTGCTCAGCTGCAGGGCCACCATCGGCCCGACGGCGCCCGCGAGCGTCATGGACGTGGAGAACCAGCCGGTGCCCTCGGAGCGGCGCACGGGCGGGACGATCCGCTGCACGGCCGTGGCCAGCACGGTGCCGGCCGCGCCGAAGCACATGCCGTTGAGCAGCCGTACCACGGTCAGTGCGGCCAGGGAGTCCGCCCACAAGTACGCCGCCGTCGTGAGGACGTAGCAGGCCAAGGCGACGAGCAGGACCCGCCGCCGCCCCCACGCGAAGGTGGCGGGCGTCGTCGTCATGCGGGTGAGGACCGCGCCCAGCACGAACGCCCCCACCACGACGCCGGCCTCCGCGTCCGACGCGCCGAAGGACGTGACGGCGTAGAGCGCCATGGCGGTCATGAGCGTGTAGAAGATCATCGCCACGAACAGGTAGGTGGCGCTGACGAGGATGAACGGGCGCGTCCACAGGGGCGGGCGCGGGGCCGCCGTCGAGCCGGCGGGGTCGGAGGGCGGTGGGGCGGAGGGCATGATCTCCATGTTCCCCCACGGCACGAGGCCCCGGCCCGCTCGTGAAGAGCAGACCGGGGCCTCGGGTGCGTCGCGTGCGCGACGGGTTCAGAAGCGGATGATCACTTCTTGGCCTTGGCGGCCACGACCACCAGCTGGACGGTCGCGATGACGTCCTCGTGCAGGCGGACCTGGGCCTCGTGGTTGCCCACGGACTTGATGTGCGCCGGCAGGGTGATCGAGCGCTTGTCCACGGAGCCGAGGCCGGCGGCCTCGATCGCCTCGGCGACGTCGGCGGTCTGGACGGCGCCGAACAGGCGGCCCTCCGCACCGGCGGTGCGCTCGAGCTTCACGGTGGCGGACTGGAGCTGCGCGGCCTGGGCCTGCGCGTCCTCCAGGTTCGCCGTGGCGCGGGCCGCGCGGGCCTTCTGCAGGGACTCGACCTGCTTCTCCCCGCCCTTGGTCCACACGGTGGCGAAACCGCGCGGGAGCAGGTAGTTGCGGGCGTACCCGTTCTTGACCTCGACCACGTCACCGGAGGTGCCGAGACCGGCCACTTCCTGGGTCAGGATGAGCTTTGCCATCTGGGTGTTCCTTCCTTCGCTCGCTCGATCAGCCGCGGCCGGCGCCGGCGTAGGGCAGCAGGGCCACCTCGCGGGCGTTCTTGACGGCCTGGGCGATCTTGCGCTGCTCCTGGACGGTCACGCCGGTCACGCGACGGGCGCGGATCTTGCCGCGGTCGGAGATGAACTTGCGCAGCAGGGCCACGTCCTTGTAGTCGATCTCGGTGATCTTGGCGGCCTTGAGCGGGTTGGACTTCGGTTTGGGCTTGCGGAGTTCAGCCTTCGCCATCGTGGTGCTCCTTCAGAGTTCTCTGGAGCCCGCAGAACGGTTCTGCGGGATGGGATCACGCGGTGTCCCGTGCGGGGCACGGGGCCGTGTGCAGTGCGGCCCGGCGGTGCCGGGTCGCGGGTGGGATGGGCCGCCGGGGCGGCCCTCCGGGCGACGTGCGCCCGGACGGAGAGGTCCGTGGTGGTCCGTGTCCGTCGCGGCCGTGGGGGCCGCGTCCGGTCAGTGCAGGATCAGAACGGGGGCTCGTTGGAGGACGGGGTGTCCCATCCGCCGCCGCCACCGCCGCCGGACCAGGGGTCCTGCGGCGCGGCCTGGCCGCCGCCCTGCTGCTGGCCGCCCCAACCGCCGCCCTGCTGGGCGCCGCCGAAGCCGCCGTCGTTGTTCCCCCCGAAGCCGCCGCCGGCCGGGGCGCCGCCGACGCCGCCCCCCTGCTGGCCGCCGCCGAAGCCACCGCCGCCACCACCGCCGCGCTGGGCGCGGGTGACCTTGGCCGTGGCGAACCGCAGCGCCGGGCCGACCTCGTCCACGTCCAGCTCCCAGCTGGTGCGACGGTTGCCGTCCCGGTCGTCGTAGGAGCGCGCCCTGAGGCGGCCCTGCACGATCACGCGCATGCCCTTGGTCAGCGACTCCGCCACGTTCTCCGCGGCCTCGCGCCAGACCGAGCAGCGCAGGAACAGCGCTTCGCCGTCCTTCCACTCGTTGGTCTGGCGGTCGAACGTGCGGGGCGTGGACGCGACGGTGAAGTTCGCGACGGCCGCGCCGTTCGGGGTGAAGCGCAGCTCCGGGTCGGCGGTGAGGTTGCCGACCACGGTGATGACGGTCTCGCCTGCCATGGTCACTCCTGTCTTCGGGGGTTCTGCCGGTCAGTGACCGGATCCGGGGATCCGGGACTGCTCAGCGGGGTTCCGGTGGGGGCGTCGGGGACTGATCCGATGCTCTCAGACCCTCCGGACACGGTACGAGGATCACTCAGCGGTGATCTTCTGCTCCTCCGGACGGATGATCTTGGTGCGCAGGATCGTCTCGTTGAGGTTCAGCAGACGGTCCAGCTCCTGGGTGGCGGCCGGCTCCGACTGGAAGTTGACGACCACGTAGATGGCCTCGGACTTCTTCTGGATCTCGTAGGCGGTCTTGCGGCGACCCCACACGTCGATGTTGTCGACGGTGCCGCCGGCGTTCGTGACGACCTCGAGGTACTTCTTCAGGGTCGGCTCCACGGTGCGCTCGTCGACCTCAGGGTCGATCAGCACCATCAGCTCATAAGCACGCATGCGAACCCACCTCCTCTGGGCTTGCGGCCGCGGTCTCTCCGCGGCAGGAGGTTCTGCGTTCTCCCCTTACGCATGCATCCGCACTCTTCGGCGGCACGCAGGGGATCCCGTCAAGAATACCAGCATTGCGCCTCCGCAGATGAGGTGCCACCCCTAGGGGGCCGTGGGGTGGCCGGGGCTTGCCCTCGGTCGACGACGACGTACCTTGGAAGGAGGACACACATCCTGTGTCAAACCCCTCTCACGTTTCGGAGCATCCATGTCAGAGTCCACGTCGGCAGCGCCCCAGCCGTCCCAGTCCGTCCCCTCCCGCCGCCGAGTCGCCAGCAGCCTCGCGTGGGCGGTGCCGACCGTCGTCGCCGCCGCCGCTGCCCCCGCCGAGGCGGCCAGCCCTCTCCCGCGGATCGACCGCGTGTTCAGTATCCGCCGCGCCACCACAGCAGCCGTGCCCGGCGCGTCGGTGTCGGCCTGCGGCTCGGGTTCGACCCGCTTGAGCGTCACCACGGACGACGTCAATACCTACTACCGGATCGCCAATGTGCGCACCGGCTCCACGGTGACGGATGTGACCGCCTCCGTCCTGGTGCAGAAGGACATGGTGGATGCGATGGGGTCTCGGAACCCCCTCACCTGGACGAGCGCCACGACGGACTGGAGCGCCCCCATCCGTGAGGTCTCCGGGACCGGCAGTCCGGTCCTGTACCCCAACAACGGCACCCAGTACTACCGCTACGTCAGCAAGCTCTCCACCCCGGTACCCGCCCCCGTCTCAGGCACCATCACCCTGCCGCGCATCGGGTGGTACAGCAACTGCAGCACAACCCTCGCCGGCGTGTCGGTCAGCGGCCGCGGCAGTGCCGTCGTGAACGGCATGACCTTGGACAATGTCGGCGGCTTTCGGACGCTGTGACCCCGGGCCCCGCCGGCTGACGCAGCCCCGCGCACGCCGCACGTGGCAGCCGTCATCCCCCGCCGCGCCTCACACCCCGCGGAAGAACTCCCGCACGGCCGCCGTCAGATGCTCCACGTCCCGCACGCCGCACATCTCGCGCGCCGAGTGCATGGACAGCAGGCCCAGGCCCACGTCCACGGTCCGGATGCCCAGGCGGGTCGCCGAGATCGGGCCGATGGTGGAGCCGCAGGGGACGTCGTTGTGGGAGACGAACTCCTGGAACGGCACCCCCGCCACGCCGCACCAACGGGCGAACGCGGCCTCTCCCCCCGCGTCGGTGGCGTAGCGCTGGTTGGCGTTGATCTTCAGCAGCGGGCCGTGGTTCACGCGCGGGTGGTTCACGGGATCGTGCCGCTCGGCGTAGTTCGGGTGCACCAGGTGGCCGGCGTCCGCGGACAGCAGCCAGGACCCCGCGATCGCCCGCGCCCGGCCCTGCCCGGCCACGCCGAGCACCTCGAGCACGCGCCCCATGACCTCCTCGAGCAGCGGCCCGGCCGCCCCGGACCGCGACGCCGACCCCAGCTCCTCGTGGTCGAACGCGGCGAGCAGCGGGATCACCGGGGCGCCGGCCGCCTCACCGGCCACCCCGCCCGCGACGGTCCCCTCGTACGCGATCGCCCCCTCAGCGCCACCGTGTTCGCGCGCCAGCTCCTCGAGCGCCACGAGGCCCGCGTGCACCGAGCTCAGGTTGTCCAGCCGGCCCGACGCGAAGAACTCGCCCGCCAGCCCGAAGAGTCCGGGCGCCTGGGCGTCGGCCACCACGACGTCGTGCCCGCGCACCGCGGCCGGGTCCACACCGGCGGCGGCCGCGAGCGCGGTCAGCACGTCACCGGGCACGCGGGCGGCCAGACCGTCGGCCTCCGCCTCGTCGGCGCCCTCGCCGCGCGGGTCGAGCGCCCCCACGACGGGGTTCGTGTGCCGCTGCCGCTTCAGCGTCAGCCCCTCGTTGACCTCGCGGTCCAGATGGATGGCCAGCTGCGGGATGCGCCCCACGGGCCCGGTCGCGGCGAGCACCTGCGTGCCGTCGTCGAGGGCGAGACGCCCGGCGAACCGCAGCTCGCGATCCAGCCACGAGTTCAGCAGCGGGCCGCCGTACACCTCGACACCGGCCTGCACCCAGCCGTCGGCCGTCACGGTGGCCGGGTTCGGCTTGAGCTTGAACCCCGGCGAGTCCGTGTGCGCGCCGAGCACGCGGAACACCGGCACGACGCCGGCGCTCGGCCCCGCCTCGTCCGGCCCGGCCACGCGCGGCTCAGCGCCCGCGGCCCGGCCCAGCGCCCCGGCGCCCGTCGGCACGATCCAGGCCACCGCCGCGCCGTCGCGCACCACCACATAGCCGCCCGGGGCCGACGGGAAGTCGACCGTCTCGTCCAGCCGGGTGAAGCCGACGGCCTCCAGACGGCGTGCGACCTCCTCCGCGGCGTGGTAGCTGGAGGGCGAGGCGGTCACGAACTCGGCCAGGTCCCGCAGGTGGGCGGGCATCTCGGCGACAATGTCACGGGTCACGGGGGTCATGCCCCGACCGTACCGCGCCCCGTCACCCCGTCCGGCTACCCTGGCCCGAAAGCGGGCCCGCCGCATCGCCCGCCCCGTCAGCGCAGGAGGAGCCCGCCGTGGACATCATGATCGCTGTCGCCGTGGGGGTCTTCCTCCTGGTGGCGTGGACCGTGGGCGGCTGGGCCATCGTGCGGATGGGCTTCACCCGGGACGGCGACGCGGCCCGCACCCCCGCCCACGACGACGGCGCCGCGCGTCCGGCGCACCCCGGCGCGGCCGCGGACCCGGCCACCGACCCCCACGTGATCTGGCGCGAGCAGATGAAGGCGGCCACGGCCGCCTCCGGGGCGCAGTGCGTCTGTCCACCGCCGCCCCGCGAGGACAGTGCCGCCGCAGCGGGGACGACCGCGCCGCCGTCGTCCCCGGACTGCCCGATCCACCGCTGGGACTACGCCTGAACCGCGGCCGGCCGGTCTGAGCGCCCCCGGGCCGGACCGGCGTATGCGCCGGCGAGCGGGTCGGTGTCCGGGTGGCCGCCGTGGTCGCGCTTCACGAGGTCTTCTGCCGGGTGCAGCATCTCCCACACGACGCGCCCGCACAGCCACAGCACCGCGAGCATGTGGGCGAGGATCGCGGCCACGTAGACGGAGTCGTCCATGGAGTGCTGCGGCGGGGTCTCGGCCACCCCCTTGGCCAGGTACATCCACACGGCGAAGAAGTGCAGCGCCTCCACCGTCTGCCACACCCAGAAGTCCCGCCAGCGCGGCAGGGCGAGCGCCAGGAGCGGGATCAGCCAGACCACGAACTGCGGTGAGTACACCTTGTTGGTGAGCACGAACGCCGCCACCACCAGGAACGTCAGCTGGGCCAGCCGCGGGGTGTGCCGCACCCGCACGCCGAGCACGAAGATCCCGAGGCAGCACACCGCGAAGGTGCCGTAGGCCAGCAGGGTCAGGGAGTCCTCCGGCACGAACGCCCACCCGGCCTGCGCGGCGGTCACGTCCCACGCGTGCCACACGCTGGACAGGCCCGGCCCGCGCTCGCCGGAGAAGGTGAAGAACACGGACCACGCCTGGAAGTTCACGGCCATGAGCGGCACGTTGACCGCCGCCCACGCCGCCACCGTGCCCCCGGCCGCGAGCAGGAACGGCCGCCACCGCCGCGAGCGCACCGCCAGGATCAGCAGCGGCCCCAGGATCAGCAGCGGATACAGCTTCATGGCCGCGCCGAGGCCGAACAGCACCCCCGCCGTCAGGGACCGGCCGCGCGACCACGCGTACATGCCGCACGCCAGCAGGGCCACGGCCCACAGGTCCCAGTTGATGGTGCCGGCCAGCACGATCCCCGGGGCCACGGCCACCATGAGCCCGTCCGTCCACCGGCGCCCCGCCATCCGGACGGTCAGCACCGCGACGACGGCCCACAGCACCACCACGAACCCGAGGTTCACGAGCCAGAACACCACCGTGCCCTGCTCCGGCGAGAACGGCAGCGCCTGCGTGATCCAGGCCGCCACCGAGCCCACGACGGACATCAGCACGGGGTACTCGAACGTGGAGCCCGCCCGGAACGGCGCCCACGGGTCCGCCGCGAACCCGCGCCCGCCGTAGAGCGCGGCCCAGTCCGAGTAGCAGCCCGCGTAGTAGACGTCCGGGGCGCCCCAGCCGTGCAGCAGGCACGGCGACTTCTGCAGCACGGTCACGACGGCGGCCAGAGCCACCAGCAGCCCCGTCAGCGCCACGGGCCCGGCCCAGGAGCCGGTCCCCCGTCCGGGGCCGTTCGCCGCGAGGCCGCCGGCGAGCTGGAAGCGGCCGCCGCGCTCACCGGGGGCGGGCAGGGCACCGGACGGTGCGCTGTCAGCGGAACGCCCGGCGGGGGCGCCCGGGGTGGTCACGGCGTCGCTCGGGGCGCCGTCCGGGGCGTGAGTGGGCGGCTCGCTGGGGGTCGCGGCGTGCGCGGGGGCCGTTCTCATGCCCCCATCCTAGGAAGCCGCCCGGACACCGGACGGGCGGGGCCGCCGTCGTCGGTCGTAGACTGGCAGGGTTGATCCCCGGGTGAGCGCTCCGCCGAACGGCGTGGGCCACCTGTGCGTGCCCCGCGCGCCTGCACCCGTTCCGGACAGTCGAGGAGAGAACCAGACCGTGGCCACCAACCCCATCCGCGTCGCCATCGCCGGCGTGGGCAACTGCGCAACATCCCTCATCCAGGGCGTGGAGTACTACCGCGAGGCGAAGGCCACGGACACGGTCCCGGGCCTGATGCACGTGCAGTTCGGCGACTACCACGTGTCCGACCTCGAGTTCGTGGCCGCGTTCGACGTGGACGCGAAGAAGGTCGGCCTGGACCTGTCCGAGGCCATCACCGCCTCCGAGAACAACACCATCAAGATCGCGGACGTGCCCCACGCGGACGTCACCGTCCAGCGCGGCCCCACCCTGGACGGCCTCGGCAAGTACTACGCCGAGACCATCGAGGAGTCGGACGTCGAGCCCGTGGACGTGGCCCAGGCCCTCCGCGACGCGAAGGTGGACGTGCTGGTCTGCTACCTGCCCGTCGGCTCGCAGCGGGCCACCGAGCACTACGCCCAGGCCGCGATCGACGCCGGCGTCGCGTTCGTGAACGCCCTGCCCGTGTTCATCGCCGGCACCCCGGAGTGGGCCGAGAAGTTCACCGCCGCGGGCGTGCCGATCGTGGGCGACGACATCAAGTCCCAGATCGGCGCCACCATCACCCACCGCGTGATGGCCAAGCTGTTCCAGGACCGCGGCGTCACCCTGGACCGCACCTACCAGCTCAACGTGGGCGGCAACATGGACTTCAAGAACATGCTCGAGCGCGAGCGCCTGGAGTCCAAGAAGATCTCCAAGACGCAGGCCGTCACCTCCAACACCTCCGCGCAGCTGGGCGAGAAGGACGTGCACATCGGCCCGTCCGACTACGTGGCCTGGCTCGACGACCGCAAGTGGGCGTTCGTGCGCCTCGAGGGCCGCAACTTCGGCGACGCCCCCGTCTCGCTCGAGTACAAGCTCGAGGTGTGGGACTCCCCCAACTCGGCCGGCGTGATCATCGACGCCGTGCGCGCCGCGAAGATCGCCCTGGACCGCGGCATCGGCGGGCCGATCCTCTCGGCCTCGTCCTACTTCATGAAGTCCCCGCCCGTGCAGCACAACGACGACGCGGCGCACGAGCTCGTGGAGGCCTTCATCCGCGGCGACATCGAGCGCTGACGAGCCCGGTCCCCGCGGACCGCGCACGACGCCGGCCCGTCACCTTCCCCGTGGAGGTGACGGGCCGGCGTCGTCGTGGGGGCGCGTGCCGCCCCGGCCACCGCGCTCAGCGCCGCGTGCCGAGCCGGTCCTCGATGGTGAGCCGGACGAGCTGGGCGTATATGGCCTGGCCGTCGGCGCGGGGGTGCACGCCGTCGGCGGAGAAGTCCGTGACGTGCTGCTTCGCCGCGGCGTCCCAGTCCGCCAGGACGATCCGGTCCGGGTGGGCCGTGGCCTGCGCCTCCATCTGCACCTGCACGTCCGCGATCCAGTCCATCGGGCCGTGCGGCACCACGAGCACGAGCAGCCGGTCCTCGCCGACGGCCGCCAGGATCTTCTCCCAGTCGCCCCGGTGGGTGGTGCCGTTGGCGCCCAGGGCCACCACGACGACGTCGCTCAGCTGGCCGTCCGCCTTGAGCTTCTCGATCTCGTCCGCGGCGTCCCAGATCTGGTAGCCCACCTCCGCCTCGAGCAGCATCCCCGGCAGCTGCTCCAGGAGCGTGGGCGCGGCCGAGAGCGAGACGGAGTCGCCGATCAGGGTGACGTCCGGGCCGAGCTCGGACGGCGGCAGGGCCGCGGTGAGCTGCTCCTTGGAGTACGTGGGGCGCGCGACAGCCGGGTCGCCGAGCCCGAGCCCGGACGGCTCGGCGGACGACCCGGGCGAGGACGTCGCACCGGCGGAGCCCTCCGCGTCCCCGGGGGCGGCCGAGCCGGGCGAGGCCGAGGCCGATGCCTCGGCCCGCTTCGACTGCTCCGCCGCCCGGGACTCGCGGGCCGCCTGCTGGGCCGCCTGGGCGGCCTTGAGGGACTCCTCCGCCTGGGCGATGTCCTGCTCGAGCTGGGTCTGCGCGGGCGAGTGCACCACGGCGGCCACGGCCGCCGCGGGGACGGCCACGAGCCCCAGCGCCGTGGCGGCGGCCGCGAGCCGGCCGATCGGCCCGGCCCCGCCCGTGAACGCCCGCCGAGCGGCTGCGCCCCAGCGACCGAAGGCACCCCTGAACCCCTCGTGGAGGATGGGCTCCTCGATCAGCCGGGTGCTCAGGTCGGCGATCAGGGCGGTCAGCAGCAGGATCGCGCCGGCGGCCACGGGCTCGACCCACCCGGGGGCGTCCACGGGCACCATCACGCGCATGATCACGAGCAGCGGCCAGTGCCACAGGTACGCGGCGTAGGAGCGGCGCCCCCACCAGCGCAGGAACCTGTTGCCCAGCACGCGCGAGAGCGAGTCGCGCCGGTCGCCCTGCACGACGTGCCAGACGATGAACGCGACGACGGCGGACAGGCCCGCCAGCACCCCGCGGTACGTGCTCGCGTGGCCGCCGTCGACCAGGGCGAAGCCCGCCGCGAGCACCGCGACGGCGCCCCACGCGACGGCCACCCGCGTGGCCGAGGTCCGCGGCTCGGGGCCGCCGTGCTCGGGCCGGGGCACGTGGGCCAGACCGATCGCCACGCACGCGCCGAACAGCAGGCCGAAGGCGTGGGTGTCCGTGCCGAAGTAGAGGCGGGCCTGCTCGAACCCGTGCCACGAGCCCCAGGCCATCCACGCCGCGGAGGCCACGGCCGCGACCGCGACCGCGAGGATGCGGCGTCGGTCCGCCACCCGCCCCGAGTTCACCGTGCTGCGCGGCGGCCAGGTGAGCAGGAGCAGCCCCCAGAGGAGCAGGGGCCAGAGGATGTAGAACTGCTCCTCGATCGCCAGGGACCACAGGTGCTCGAACAGTGGCGGCGAGGCGCGGTTGAAGTAGTCCCCGCCCTCGAGGATCATCACCCAGTTGCTGGTGTAGGTCAGGGCGCCGAACCATTGGCGGCCCAGGCCCGCGGGGAACTCGTCCACCGCCAGCCACGCGAGCGCGGTGGTGCCCACGAGCGCCATCAGCATGGCCGGGATGAGGCGTCGGACGCGCTTCATCCAGAAGGTGCCCAGCGCCACGCCCCGGCCCGCGTCCACACCACGGACCAGGCCGGTGGTGATGAGGAAGCCGGAGAGCACGAAGAACATGTCCACGCCCACGAACCCGCCGCGCAGGAAGGTGGGCCAGGCGTGGAAGACGAGCACGGCGAGCACCGCGATCCCCCGCAGCCCGTCGAGGGCGGTGACCCGTCCGGGGCCGCGACTGACCCGCGTGCCGACCTTGACGGCGGGCACGCCGTCCTGGGGCGACAGGGCATGGCGGGGCACGGGCGCGGTGCGCTGGTCGGAACTCACAGCGGTCGATCATTCCATCCCGACCTGGATGGGCCAAAGCCTCCGGCTATCCCCCACCCGCCCCACCGCGTTGGGGGCGGTTTCCGGTGGTATTCCACTCCCAAAGCACCGATTTCCGCCCCCGGAAGCGGGGGTGCGGGCGCCGGTCAGTGGTCGCGCAGCGCCTCGATGAGCTCGTCCTTGGTCATGGTGGAGCGGCCCTCGATGTCGAGTTCGCGGGCCCGCTTCGCGAGCTCGTCCTTGGTCCAGTCCTCGTAGGAGCCGGCCTCGCCGCCGCGCTCGGCGACCTCGTCCCGGCCGTCTCGGGCGGACGCGTTGGCGATCCGCGCGGCCTTCTCCTCGCTCGCGCCCTCGCGGCGCAGCGCCTCGTAGACCTCGGGGTCCTTGATGCTGGAGGTGCCGGGGCCCATGGGGGCGCCGTTCTTCTCGGTCTTCTTCTCAGCCATGCGGCCAGTGTGGTCCCGGCCCGACGACGGGTGGAAGATCCGCCGCGCCGCCTCAGTCCTGCTGGGCCTCCGGCTGCTCGGCCCACCAGCGCCGCAGCTCCGCCTCGGCCTCGGCCGGCTCATGCGGCCCCTCGTCCAGGCGCCACTCGAGCAGGTGGGTGTACGCCCGGCCCACCACCGGGCCCGGGCGGATCCCCAGCAGCGCCATGATCTGCTGCCCGTCCAGGTCCGGCCGCACAGCCGCGAGCTCCTCGGCCTCGGCGATCTCGGCGATGCGCCGCTCGAGGTCGTCGTACGCGTGGGCCAGCCGCTCGGCCTTGCGCCGGTTGCGGGTGGTCACGTCCGAGCGGGTCAGCGCGTGCAGGCGGGGCAGCAGGTCGCCGGCGTCGTGGGCGTACCGGCGGACGGCGGAGTCGGTCCAGCCGGCGTCGCCGTAGCCGTAGAACCGCATGTGCAGCTCCACCAGACGGGCCACCGCCTTGATCGTGTCGTTGTCGAACTTCAGGGCGCGCAGCCGCTTGCGGACGAGCTTGGCGCCCACGGTCTCGTGGTGCCGGAAGGTGACGGCCCCGCCCTTCTCGAAGCGACGCGTGGCCGGCTTGCCGACGTCGTGCAGCAGCGCCGCCAGGCGCAGCACGGGGTCGGGGGTCGACGGCGCGTACTCGCCCTCCAGCTCCATGGCCTGCTCCAGCACGGTCAGGGAGTGGGCGTAGACGTCCTTGTGGCGGTGGTGCTCGTCCGACTCGAGCTGCAGGGCGGGCAGCTCGGGCAGGACGTGGTCGGCCAGGCCGGTGCGCACGAGCAGGTCGAGGCCGGCGCGCGGGTGCGCACCGCACACGAGCTTGACGAGCTCCTCGCGGACGCGTTCGGCGGAGATGATCGTGATCCGCTCGGCCATCGCGGTCATGGCCTGCTCCACCTCGGGGGCCACGGCGAAGCCGAGCTGGGAGGCGAACCGGGCGGCGCGCATCATGCGCAGCGGATCGTCGGAGAAGGAGTCCTCGGGGGTGCCGGGGGTGCGCAGCACGCCGGCGTGCAGGTCCTGCATGCCGCCGAAGGGGTCCACGAGCTCGAGGGCGGGCAGGCGCAGGGCCATGGCGTTGACGGTGAAGTCGCGGCGCAGCAGGTCGTCCTCGAGGCTGTCGCCGAAGGCCACCTGCGGCTTGCGGCTGGCCGGGTCGTACTGCTCGGCCCGATAGGTGGTGACCTCGAGCTGCCAGCCGGCCTTGCGGAAGCCGATGGTCCCGAACCGCCGCCCCACGTCCCACGTGGCGTCCGCCCAGCCGGCGCCGACGGCCTCGGACGCGTCCGGGTCGGCGTCCGTGGTGAAGTCCAGGTCCAGCGACGGCCGCCCCAGGAAGAGGTCGCGGACCGGGCCGCCCACCAGGGAGAGCTCGTGGCCGGCGGCCTCGAACCTCCGCCCCAGCTCCACGACGACGGCGGGCAGGGTGGCGTCCGCGGGGAAGCCGGGGGGCAGCGCGTGGGTGGCGGTGGTCAGATCCATGATGCCTACAAGGGTGCCAGACGGTCCCGGCACGGGCCCGCGCGGGCCGGGCTAGAGTTGACGGCATGACCCGCCCCGATCCCTCCGCGCACCGGGGCGCCCCCCTGCCCTCCGCGCTGGGGGCGTGGCGTCGCCGGCCGCAGCCGCCTCTGCGCCCCGTCACCCCGGCCCCCGCGGGACCCCGTTCCGCCGCTGCCGCCTCCCTGCCCACGGTGGAGGAGGTCTCCGCCGGCGGCGTCATCGTCCGCGAGCACGACGGCGGCCTCGAGGTGGCCGTGATCGCCCGCTACAACCGCGGTGGCCGGCTCGAGTGGTGCCTGCCCAAGGGCCATCCCGAGGGCGAGGAGGACCACCGGCAGGCGGCCGTGCGCGAGGTGGAGGAGGAGACCGGGATCGCCGGCCACATCCTCGAGCCGCTCGGCGCGATCGACTACTGGTTCACGGTCGCCCGGCACCGCGTCCACAAGACCGTGCACCACTTCCTGCTGCGCGCCACGGGCGGCGAGCTGACCACGGAGAACGACCCGGACCACGAGGCCGTGGACGTCGCGTGGGTGCGCCTTGAGGACGTCGCGCGCCGCCTCTCCTTCGCCAACGAGCGCCGGATCGTCGACCTGGCCCGCCAGGTGGTCGACCAGCACTTCCCCCCGGGCGGCGCCCGGAGCCCCCGCCCCTGATCCACCGCCCCCGGCACGGGGCCTTCCGACCACGATTGGGTGACCCTTGAGCAGCAGACCCGCCCCGCGCCCAGCGCAGGACCCCGCCCACGCCGGCGTCGCCGACGAGGAGCCGACGACGACGGACCCCGCCCCCGCCACGGATCCGGCCGCCGTGGACCCCGCGGACGAGACCCCCGAGGGCGAGCGCCGCGCCGGCCGGTCCACCGCGATCATGGCCTCCGGCACGCTCCTCTCCCGCGTGCTGGGCCTCGTCCGTGCGACGCTGGTGACGGTGGCGATCGGCCTGTCCGCGGACATGGCCGACATCTTCGAGATCGCCAACTCCCTGCCGAACGTGATCTACCTGCTCCTGGTGGGCGGCGTGTTCAACGTCGTGCTCGTGCCGCAGCTGATCAAGCACGCCCGCGACGCCGACCGGGGCGCGGACTACACCTCCCGCCTGATGACGCTCGGCACGCTCGTGATGCTCGCCGGCACGGTGGTGGTCATGCTGGCGGCGGCCCCGCTCATGACGGCCCTGACCCGCGGCTGGTCGCCGGAGAAGCTCGAGATGGCCACCGTGTTCGCCCTGTGGTGTCTGCCCCAGGTGTTCTTCTACGGCATGTACGCGCTGGTGGGGCAGGTGCTCAACGCCAACGGGCGCTTCGGTGCCTACATGTGGGCGCCGGTGCTGAACAACGTCGTCGCGATCGGTGCGATCGTGCTGTACCTGGGCATGTTCGGGGCGTACCGGGCCGGGGACGACCTCGCCGGGTGGACGACCGCGCAGACGGTCGTGCTGGCCGGCGGCCACACCCTGGGTGTCGCGCTGCAGGCGGTGATCCTCTTCCTGCCGCTGCGCGGGCTCGGCCTGGGTCTGCGCCCGCGGTTCGGATGGAAGGGCATCGGCCTGCGGGACACCGGCCGGATCGCCGGGTACACCCTGGTCACGATGGTCGCCACGAACGTGGTGCTCCTGCTGTGCCAGCGGTACGTCACCTCCGCCACGGAGGCCCGCGACCGCGGTGAGCTGCGCATCCCAGGCACCGAGACCTGGAGCGCCGAGATGGCGCAGGCGGCCATCCCCGGTGTGGCCGCGTACAACATGGCGATGCTGATGGCCGTGCTGCCCCATTCGGTGTTCGTGCTCTCCCTGGCCACCGTGCTCTTCAACCGGCTGGCCCGCGCCATGGGCCGCCAGGACATGTCCGCGGTCCGGCGCACGACGGCGCAGGGTCTGCGCGCGTTCACCGTGCCGCTGATGTTCTGCCTCGCCGGCGTGGTGGTCCTGGCGGGCCCCCTGGGCCGCGTCTTCGGCTCGACGGCCGAGACGGCGATGGTGGCCGGCATCGCGGTGGGCTCGGTCCTGCTCGCGCTGGCGCTGTCCATTCCGTTCCGCTCGGGCTCCTTCTATCTGCTGCGCGTGTTCTACGCCGCCGAGGACGCCAAGGTGCCGATGGTGGTCCAGGTCAGCGGCTCGCTCCTGATGCTGTTGCTCTCCTGGGCGGGCGCGATGCTGCTGCCGCTGTGGTCCATGGCCCTGTGGGTCGCGTTCGCCTCGTCCGTCTCGTACGTGTACCAGTTCGTCCTGACCCATGTGCTCACCGTGCGCCGGTTCGGGGACTACGGCCTCGCGTCCGTGCTGCGTGCCCACGTCCAGACGGGCCTGGCCGCGCTGGCCGCGGCGGCCGCGGGCGTCGTCGTCGTGTGGCTGCTGGGCGGGTACACCGGCGGGTTCGCGTGGAACTCCATCGGGACGGCGCTGCTCACGTGCGCGGTGGCGGCCGTGGCGATGGGTCCGGTGTACCTGGTGGTGCTGCGGGCCATGCGGTTCCCCGAGCTGGACGACGCCCTCCGGCCGCTCGTCGCCCGCGTGCCGGCGCTGGGTCGTCTGCTGCGCGTCGGCTGATCTCTGGCCGCGACGGCCACGCCACGTATCATCGGATTCCGACCCCGTCGTCAGGAGAAGAGCCCGTGCCCCAGCCCATCGCCGTCGGCGCCGTCCTGGGCGGCCGCTATCGCATCACCCAGCACGTGGTGACGTCCGCGGACCAGGACATGGTGTTCCTGGGCACGGACCAGGTGCTCAACCGCCGCGTCACCGTGCTCGTGGCCTCACGTGAGAACGCCACGCAGGTGGCCTCGTCCGCGCGGGAGCTGGCCACGGGCGAGCGCACCGACGACGTGCAGGTGCTCGACCTGGGGCTGTCCGAGGGCCGCACGTACCTGATCGCCGGCGGGGACCCCGACCCGGACGTCCTGCTGGGTCTGGCGTACCCGCAGGAGCTGTACGTGGAGCCGTTCCAGACGGACAGCCTCGGCTCCGAGCTGTTCGGCGAGTCGCGGACCGGAGACCCCCACGCCTACGACGACGACGAGGCGTACTACACCGACCTCGACCGCCGGCTCCGCGCGGACGAGGACGAGGCCCAGCGTCGTCCCGGGTTCCTGAACCGCCTCTCCGAGCGCCTCGCCGAGCGGGTCCGTCCCTCCGACGGCACCGCGGCGAAGGCGGCCGCCGGGGCGTCGGCCCTGGCCGCGGCGGACGCCGCCACCCGGAAGCAGCAGGAGGAGCGCGAGCGGGCCGAGCGGGAGGCCGCCGAGCGGGCCGAGCGGGAGCGCAAGGAGGCCGAGGAGAAGGCACGCGCCGAACGGGAGGCCGCGGAGCGGGCCGAGCGGGAGCGCAAGGAAGCCGCCGAACGCGCAGAACGCGAGCACCGGGAGGCGGAGGAGCGTGCCGAGGAGGAGCGCCGCGCCGAGGCCGAGCGCGCCCGTCGCCAGGCGGAGCAGGAGGCGGAGGAGCGGGCCGCGCGCGAGCGGGAGGCCGAGCAGGCCCGGCTGGCCGCGGAGCGGGAGGAGGCCGAGCGCCGCGAGCTCGAGCGCCGGACCGAGGCCCGCCGTCGTGCCGAGGAGGAGCGCGCCCGGGAGGCCGAGCGGCGCGAGGCTGAGAAGCGCGCGGCCCAGGAACGCGAGGCCGCGGAGCGCGAAGCTGAGAAGCGCGAGGCCCAGGCGGGCACCGCCGCACTCCCGGCTGTCGCGGCGGGGGCCGCCGCCGCGCAGACCACCGACGCCGATGCCGACGGGGCCACGCCGCCCACCGAGCCCGTCGAGCCCGTGGCGGCCGAGAAGACCGACGCGCCGGAGCCGGTCGCCCCGGACACCGAGGCGATCCCGGTGCGGCGTCAGCGCCCCGTCCCCCGCCGAGCGATCGTGGCCGAGTCCGCGCCGCCCGTCCACGAGGAGTCCCGCAGCACGGCCGCGCCGGTGGCTGCCGCGGCCGGGGCCGCAACGGCGGCGGGTGCCGCGGCTGCCGGTTCGACGGCCGCCGCCGCGGCTCCGGATGTCCTGGCCGCCCCGGCCACCACCGGGAGTGGTGACGGCGCCACGGTGGCCGACCCGGGCGACGGCCACGGCCGCACGCGCGGCGGCGGTCCGCTGGCTCTGGTCCTCGTGGTCGGCCTGCTCGCCGCACTCGTCGTGGGCGGGGTGCTGCTGGCCCAGAACCTGCGCGGCGGGCCGACCCCGCAGGCCGCGGCCGCGTCGTCCGGGTCCGGGTCGTCCGAGTCCGCATCGGACACCCCGTCGCCGTCGGAGAGCACCAGCCCCTCCCCCACCCCGACCAGCGAGAGCGCCGCGGCCGCCCCGCAGCCCGTCCAGGCCCTGCGCTCGGTGCCGGACCTGCCGGAGCACGAGGCCGAGCACGACGCGGACCTGAGCAACCTCATCGACGGCGACCCCACCACCGTGTGGCGCACCTTCGCCTACGCACGGCCGAACTTCGGCGGCTATGTGGAGAGCATGAACCTCGTGGTCCAGCTCGAGGAGCGCACCGAGGTGAACGAGGTGACCCTGCAGAGCACGGGGGCCACCGGTGGCGCCTGGTTCGCGTACATCGCCGACTCCCCCGAGGGCGCGAACGCCCAGGAGATCGGCAACGGCACCTTCGACCAGGACACCGTCTCCATCCCCGTGCCGTTCGAGGGCACCGAGGCCGAGGCCGAGTACGTGATCGTCAGCCTCACCTCGCTGCCCCAGCTGGAGGGCACGACGTCGGACCTCCCGTTCGGCCTGCGCCTCGGCGAGATCGCCGTCCGCTGACCCCGCGCCCAGGCGACGGCGCGCCGGACCTTCCGGCCGCCGTCGCCGGACGTCGCTGCACCGCGGCCCGACACCGCGGAATACCCGCCCGTGGCTCCGCCGTTGTCCTGGAGGAGCGTCCACCACCCCGATCCACTGGAGGAACCCGTGGCCCCCACCGCCCAGGACCAGAGCGTCCACAACGTCGTGATCGTCGGATCCGGCCCCGCCGGATACACCGCGGCGATCTACACCGCCCGCGCCGACCTCTCCCCCGTCCTCGTGGCCGGGGCGGTGACCGCGGGCGGCGAGCTGATGAACACCACCGAGGTGGAGAACTTCCCGGGCTTCCCGGAGGGTGTGCAGGGGCCCGAGCTGATGGCGAACCTCGAGGCCCAGGCCCGCCGGTTCAACACGGAGGTGGTCTACGACGACGTCGTGCAGGCCGACCTGACGTCGAACCCCAAGGTGCTCACGCTCGGCGACGGCACCCAGCTGCGCACCCACGCGGTCATCCTCACGACCGGCTCCGCCTACCGGAAGCTCGGCGTTCCCGGCGAGGAGCGCCTCTCCGGCCACGGCGTCAGCTGGTGCGCCACGTGCGACGGCTTCTTCTTCCGCGAGCAGGAGATCGCGGTCGTGGGCGGCGGCGACTCCGCCATGGAGGAGGCCCTGTTCCTCACGAAGTTCGCGTCCAAGGTGACCGTGCTGGTCCGCAAGGACGAGCTGCGCGCCTCCAAGGTGATGGCCCACCGTGCCATGGAGAACGAGAAGATCGAGTTCCGCTGGAACACCGAGGTCACGGAGGTGACGGGTGACGACAAGGTCAACACCCTCCGCCTGCGGGACACCCGCACCGGCGAGGCGTCCACGCTGGACGTGACCGGCCTGTTCGTGGCCATCGGCCAGGACCCGCGCACGGACCTGGTGCAGGGCCAGGTGGAGCTCACGGAGCACGGCACCATCCGCATCGACCATCCGTCCTCGCGGACCTCCCAGCCGGGCGTCTTCGCCGCCGGCGACGTCACGGACCACACCTACCGCCAGGCCATCACCGCCGCCGGCTCGGGCTGCGTGGCCGCCCAGGACGTGGAGCACTACCTCGCGACCGTGGCCGACGTGGAGGAGGCCGCGCCGGCCGGCCCGGAGTCGGACGCGGTTCCGGCATGAGCCACTGACTCATGACCCCTGACAGAGCGTCATGAGTCATGTCGATAACACCCCTGTCCACCCTCGTCAGACACAGAACAATCCCCCGGAGGCTGCCATGAGCACCATCACCGTCACCGACGCCGACTTCGACCAGAAGGTCCTCCAGTCCGAGCTGCCCGTCCTCGTGGACTTCTGGGCCGAGTGGTGCGGCCCGTGCCGCATGCTCGGGCCCGTCCTGGAGGACATGGCCGTGGAGCACGAGGGCAAGGCCGTGATCGCCAAGCTCAACGTGGATGAGAACCCGGCCATCGCCGCGCGCTACGGCGTCACCTCCATCCCGCTCGTCGTGGGCTTCCAGAACGGCGAGAAGGTCGTCGAGTCCGTGGGCGCCAAGCCCAAGGCCGCGCTGGAGAAGGAGTTCTCGGCCCTGCTCGGCTGAGCCCCTCCCCCACTCACCACGACGGCCCCGTCACCCGAGAGGGTGACGGGGCCGTCGTGCGTCGATCTTCAGGACCAGCGGCGGGTGCCCGTGGACGCCGTCCGCGGGAAGTCCGGATCAGGACTTCTTGCCCTTCCCCTTGCCGTCCTGACCGCCCTGGATGAGGTCCATGATGCGGTTCAGGTCCTCCACGGTGGTGAAGTCGATGGCGATGCGACCCTTGCGCGCGCCGAGGGTGATCTTCACGGCGGTGTCCAGGCGGCTGGTGAGCGCGGTGGCGTAGTGGTCCAGGCGCTCGTGGCGGGCGTCGTCCGTGCTGCGCCGCGGCGTGCGGCCCGGCCGGAGCCCGCCCTGCAGTTGCGCGACAGCCTCCTCCGTGGCCCGGACGGACAAGCCCTCCGACTGGATCCGCTGCGCCAGACGCTCCATGTCCGACGGGTCCGTGAGACCGAGCAGCGCACGCGCATGGCCGGCCGAGAGCGTGCCGGCGGCCACGCGACGCTGCACGAGGGGCGGCAGCTTGAGCAGCCGCAGCGTGTTGGAGATCTGCGGACGGGAGCGGCCGATGCGCTGGGAGAGCTCCTCCTGCGTGCAGGCGAAGTCCTCCATGAGCTGCTGGTAGGCGGCGGCCTCTTCGAGCGGGTTCAGCTGGGAGCGGTGCAGGTTCTCCAGCAGGGCGTCCCGCAGGAGGTCCTGGTCCGGGGTCTGGCGGACGATCGCCGGGATGGTGTCCAGGCCGGCCTTCTGGGTGGCGCGCCACCGGCGCTCGCCCATGATCAGCTCATAGGGGGTGGGGCCGTCCACCTCGCGCACGACGATCGGCTGCAGGATGCCGACCTCGCGGATCGAGGTGACCAGTTCCGCCATGTGGTCCTCGTCGAACACCTCACGCGGCTGCCGCGGGTTGGGGTGGATGTCCCCCACCGGGATCTCCCGCAGGACCGCGATGTCCGCGGACACGGTCCCCTCGGTCGCGACGGGGTCCGCGGTCGAGTCCGCCGGTTCCTTCCTCGACGACGTCGCGGAGGTGGCACGCTTGCTGGGCGCCTTCACCGTCGGCATGGCCGGACGCCCCTTGGTCGGCCGCGCCGCGGGTGCATCCTCGGAGTCTGCGGAGAAGAACACGTCGACGGGACGCTGCGCGGGTCGCGAGGCACGCTTCGACGAGGTGGGCCCTGCCTTCGTGGCGGACGTGGCGTTCCGGCCAGTCGCAGCCGTTGATTTCCCGGCCTGTGTCGTTCGGCCCGCGGTCTTCCGCTGCGAGGCCGACGGGGCGGGCTCGTTGGACTCCCCTGGCGTCTCGGTCGTCGCGGTGCTCCGCGTCGATGTCGTGGTTGCCTCCGCTGCCGCGGCAGCCTTCGGGCCGCTCTTCACCGGCACCGCAGAGTCCCTCGGGGAGGAGGCCTCGGCGTTCTCTTCCGGGGCTTCTACAGTGCTCTGGATCAGGGCGCCGAGGCCTCGCCCCAGGCCTCCTCGACGGCTCGTCTTCAACGGGTCCTCCTGCAGTGAGTGGGTCTGCGATCAGTGTAGGTGAGCGGCCTGGTCTCGATGGTCCCGGGCGGCGGGAAGACACTTCTCAAGGTGCTCTGGCCCTGACCGCCGGGGGGCGCGCGAGGGGCTGACACGTGCAAGGGGCGCGGCGAGGTTCGGGCCTCGGTTCTGGGGTGAGACGTCCGCATTGGGCCCGGATGGCAGGATGCGGGCGCGCGGACAGCACCTGCCGCGAGCGTGAGTGTTTCACGTGGAACACTCCGAGTGGGGGCGCTTCGGAAGGGTGCCGCTGCAATCCTCAAGACCTCCTCGTGTTCCCTCTCGAGGTTCACTCGTTTCACATGAAACGCGAGCCCGCGACGACGGGCGGGCGGTATCAGAATCACGGTTGTTCAGTTTGTTTTTCATGTACTCCCGGGCCGATCAGCCCTCCGTGCGGACGGTACTCAGATCGCTGGCTACCCGCATGATGATGTGCTTCATCGGACGCGCAATGGCGGACCAGCAGCGAAGCACTCGTCCGACTTCCCCGCGGTGTGATGTGAACACTCGAATCGCCGAACGGATGAGCTCGGCCTGCTCGTCGCTTCGCCGTCAGTGCTTCCTCACACCCGCGCAGCTCACGAATTGAACGCTGCTTCACCATCCGCGTTTCACGTGAAACACGGACGAGTCTGTCATCCAAGTACGACATGAGTTCGGGTGGGCCACGTGCTCGCTCACCCGCAAGTCAGTGCCACATTCCTGCGCCATTCTCGGTCAGCTCGCTCCCGGCACGGATCGTGTGCTCCCTGGATCGCCTGGGATTGTGACCTCGCGGCACGGCGCTTTCACCCGAAGCTCGTTTCACGTGAAACGTATCGTTCGAAGATTCGACCGTGCGCTCATCCATGGAAGCTCGCCCACCAGCGGGTCGCACCCCGAGGCCGGCGTGCGCAGGGTCCTCTATATCTTGAGAGGTTCAGACTTGCCGCGTCGCTGATGGTACTGGCTCGATCTAGTGAGCCCCGATCACCGGTCGTTCAGTTTCACGTGAAACGGCTGGGAGGGAACGTCGGGTCGCGGGTCGCATGTCGGGGCAGCGAGCATCCACTTCCGCCGTTGACAGTACTGCTCGATGTGGTCGCCGATGTCACGGGCGGCAGTACAGTGACGCGGCCGGCGCTCCACCCCACCCACTGACTCCATCCGTCCTGTCAGCTGAGGCCGCCCATCAAAGTTTCAGGACCGCCTCGTGGGGAAACTGGGTCCTCAATGCCTCCATCCGCGTACAGCTGCGGTCAGGGATCGACGCTAGGTGAGCGCGGAACCACCGTGTTTCACGTGAAACCCCCGGCGACCGGCCGATTACTCGACGCCCTGGTTCCCACGTCGCTGCAAGACAGAACCACACGGCCCGCCCCATCCCGCACGGAGCCGCCGCGGGCTTCCCGGGGGGCCTCCACCGCAGTCACCATTCACACGCCGTCCCCGTGCCCAGTCGTCAGACGCAACAGGAGACTGAGCAGGGCTCATCAGCACCGCAGAGGCATCTACGGCCGCACACCCTAGACGTACACTGTCCACAGATGTTGTCCACATATCAACATCGACGTTCGCTGGTGACCACGTCAAGACGCTTGTTGGCCAGCTCAACCACTTGTCTCTGTAAATATTGGGGGCACACGACCGCGCTTCCTCACTGGAGGCTCTCTTTCTCCGCACACAGGAATGCACAGCCGAACTGACCTTCAGGCGCCCCCAATCGGCCCCTCCAACTCAGACGAATCACAGGAGACCACCTCGCCGCTCACGTGCCCTCTCGGACACGCCGACTGACAGACCGGCCGCGCACCCCCGCGACGGCACTCTGACTCGTGCTCCGCTCTGGCCCCCGATTCCCTGCACGTCACCGACGGCGAGGAGGTCTGACGTGGGGGGAGGGGGCACCCAGTCACAGCACCCGGCCTGCTCGCTGGCTGCATCCTCGAGGCTGCAGCGCACCCGGGTGAAGGAGGAGGGACGGACCATACCCTGCACGGCCGCGCCCGGCGGCGTGGACGTTCCCCACGCGTCGCGCAGCCCTCGCGGAGCACTTCAACGCAGCGTGCACCGCCGGCCCTCACAGCCGCCGTCTCCGCCCCGCCGCCATGCCGTTCGCCCCGTGAGTTCGTGCGTCGCCGCCCGCGGCTGCACCCAGGCCTCGCGACAGGTGCGCCTGGCCGGCGGCGGAGGGGCCGGCCCAGCGAAGGAGAGGGGAGCGTGTCAGACGGAAGCAGTCCACCACGGGCACCCCTCCCCATCGTCCCGCCGCGGCGGCACCACGCGCGCACCCTCGGAGAAGGTCGTTGCACGTGAAACACGAACTTCCGATATGCCCAGCGTTTCCGCTTGTCTTTTCACCCCCCATCTTCCGGGCCGCACTCACTCACGACGAAACCCGCCGGGGGACTGCTCCCTCCGGCGGGCTTACGTCGTCGTCAGCGGCACCACCCGGCGATCACCGCAGCGGACCGCCTGGGCGTCAGCCCTTCACGGCCGGGGCACCGCGGCCGGCGATCTCCGCGGCCGCCTCCCGATACGCCACGGCGCCCGCCGAGGCCGGGTCGTAGGTCAGCACCGTCTGCTGATAGCTGGGTGCCTCGGAGATGCGGACGTTGCGGGGGATCGCGGTGTTCAGCAGCTGCTCCGGGAAGTGCGTCCGGACCTCCTCCGCCACCTGCACGGCGAGGTTGGTCCGCGCGTCGAACATCGTCAGCAGGATGGTGCTCACCTGGAGACGCGGGTTCAGGTGCTTCTGGATCATCTGCACGTTCTTGAGCAGCTGGGAGAGGCCCTCGAGGGCGTAGTACTCGGCCTGGATCGGGATGAGCACCTCCTCGGCCGCCACGAACGCGTTGACCGTCAGCAGGCCCAGGGACGGCGGGCAGTCGATGAACACGTAGTCCAGCCGCTCCTGGCCGTCCTCCTCGCGCCAGGCGGTGTACGCCTCGAGCGCCCGCGACAGTCGCTGTTCGCGGGCCACCAGCGAGACCAGCTCGATCTCGGCACCGGCCAGGTCGATCGTCGCGGGCACCACCTGCAGGCCGTCCACGTCCGGGGCGTCCTGCACGACGTCCTGGATCTCCATCTCGCCCAGGAGCACGTCGTACACGGAGGCCACGTCTCCGGTGTGGGGGATGTTCAGCGCGGTGGACGCATTGCCCTGCGGGTCGATGTCCACCACCATCACCCGCATGCCCGCGCGGGCGAGGGCCGCGGCCAGGTTGACCGTCGTCGTCGTCTTGCCGACGCCGCCCTTCTGGTTGGACGTCGTGAACACGCGGGTGCGGTCGGGGCGCGTCAGACGGCGACGCTGGAGCCGCGCGGGCTCCTCGGCGTCGGCGCCGCCCTTCTCGGCGGTCCGGCCGGTCCACTTCTGGCGCAGGGCCCTCCAGGCCCCACCCCGGCTCTCCTGCTCCTGCGCCATGCGGCTCTACCTCCTGGGTCGCGGGTGTGCGGATCTGCTGCCGCCCGGCCCGTCCCGTCCCGGTGGGGGAGGGGTCAGCGGGGACGCGCGCTGACGCGCACGACGGTGGTGGTCTCGGGCAGCAGGCCCTCGCCCACCGTGAGGATCTCGGGCTCGGCACCACCATACTTGCGCAGGACCTTGCGGGCGGCGGCGATCTCGTCGGCCGCGGAGCGGCCCTTGATGGCCAGCAGCTCCCCGGCGCCCTGCAGCATCGGCATGGTCAGCGGCACGAGGGTCTTCAGCGCGGACACGGCGCGGGCGGTCACGACGTCGACGTCGAGGTTCCCGGAGACCTGCTCGGCGCGGCCGCGGATCACGTCCACGTTCTCCAGGCCGAGGTCGGCGACCACCCTGTCCAGCCACTCCACGCGCCGCTCGAGCGGCTCGATGAGCAGGAACTGGCAGTCGGGGCGCGCGAGCGCGAGGCACAGGCCGGGCAGGCCCGCGCCGGAGCCGACGTCGGCCACGAGCGCGCCCTGCGGGAGGAGCTCCTCGACCACGGCGCAGTTCAGGACGTGGCGCTCCCAGAGACGGGGTGCCTCGCGCGGGCCGATCAGGCCCCACTCGATGCCGGTGTCCGCCAGGTGGGCCACGTATGCCTTGGCCCGGGGGAGGGCCTCGCCGAACAGCTCGACGGCGGCCGGCCGCAGCGCGTCGGTCAGCGGCGGCGCCGGCTGCCCCACGGGCGCGGGGCGGTCGCCCCGGTCCGGCGGATCCAGCCCGGGGCGCCGCTCGTAGGCCGAGCCCCGCTCAGTCATCGGCGGAGATGACCACGTGGCGGCGGGCGCCCTCGCCCTCCGACTCCGAGGTCAGGCCGGCGTCCGCGACGACGTCGTGGACGATCTTGCGCTCGTACGCGCCCATGGGCTCGAGGTGCACGGGACCCTCGCCGACGCGGACGCGCTCGACGGCCGCCTGGGCGGCGGTGCGCAGGGCGACGTTTCGGCGTTCCCGGTGCCCGCAGACGTCCAGGATCAGCCGGGAGCGGTGCCCCGTGGCGGCGAGCACGGCCAGCCGGACGAGCTCCTGCAGGGCCTCCAGGGTGCGGCCGTCGGGGCCGACGAGGCCGTCCAGGCGCTCGTCGTGGTCCTCGGAGACGACGGACACGTACGTGCGCCCGTCGCGGACCTCGATGTCGATGTCCCCGTCCAGGTCCGCGATGTCGAGCAGCTCCTCGACGTAGTCCGCGGCGACGTCGCCCTCCTGCTCGAGGCGGCGCACCGCCTCCGAGACGGCGGCATCGTCCTGCTCCGCGACGCGAGAGCCCTGGCCCGCGGGGGTCTCGACGACGGCGTCCTCGGCCTCGGGGGCCGGGGTCACGTTCTCGGCGGACATGCTCACTTCCTCCTGCGGTTCTTGCGCTGGGGCTGGACGCGCTGACCCGACTGGCGGACGACCTCACCGTTCAGCACGGCACCGCCGCGGCCCGCCTGGGTGTGCGCGGACGAGGGCGTGGCCTCGGCGTTCGACACCTTCTGGCCCACGGGGGGCAGGCCCTTGGCGGCGCGGCGCTCGTTGAGCTCCTTCTCGGCGAGGGAGCCCGGGGTCGGGTTGTTGCGGATGATCCACCACTGCTGGCCGACGGCCCAGAAGTTGGAGTAGGTCCAGTACAGGAGCACGCCGATGGGGAAGTTGATGCCGCCGATGCCGAAGATCAGGGGCATGGCGTAGAGCATGACCTGCTGCGTCTGCATCATGGGCCCGGAGAGGGCCTGCTGCGTCATGTTCTTCGTCATGAGCATCTTCTGCATGAAGAACATCGAGCCCGACATCAGCAGGATCAGCACGATCGCCGTGACGATCACGGGCGTGCTGC
This sequence comes from Micrococcus sp. TCR-5, assembly GCF_052220525.1. Taxonomy (NCBI): domain Bacteria; kingdom Bacillati; phylum Actinomycetota; class Actinomycetes; order Micrococcales; family Micrococcaceae; genus Micrococcus; species Micrococcus sp. TCR-5. The sequence continues at coordinate 119,738 of NZ_JBQPDO010000005.1, read as the reverse complement.
CCGGCGCGCCGAGCGAGTTCATGAAGGTGTCCGACATGCGGGCGCCGAAGATCGTGGAGCCCTCGAAGGAGCGGATCTGGTCCGCGGACAGGGCGTCCATGGCTTCGCCGCGCTCGGCCGCGCCGCGGGCGCCGATCAGCACCTGGTACAGCGCGAAGAAGAACGGCATCTGGATCAGCAGCGGCAGGCAGGCGGCGAACGGGTTCGCCTTGTGCTCCTTCATGAGCGCCTGCTGCTCCATGGCCATGGCCTGGCGGGAGAGCTGGTCCTTCTTGCCCTTGTACTTGGCCTGCAGCTTCTGCAGCTCGGGCTGGATGGCCTGCATGGCGCGCTGCGCCTTGATCTGCTTGACGAACAGCGGGATCAGCAGGGTGCGGATGAGCACCACCAGCAGGAGGATGGACAGGGCCCACGTCCAGCCGGAGTCCGCGGGCAGGCCCGCAAACTCCAGGATGCTGTGGAACGCCCCGAGCAGCCAGGACATCAGCCAGCGGAACGGGGAGAGGATGGCTTCGAACATGGGGGTCAATCCTCCTGCGGGAGATCAGGTGGGATGGGAGGGTGGTTCAGGGCGAGGATGCGCGGCTGCCGGCCCGGCGGCCAGCGTCGGTGCCCGGGCGGGACCGGGTCCACGCCGCCGTCGTTCCAGGGATGGCACCGGCCGATGCGCCGCGCGGCGAGCCACGACCCCTTCACCGCGCCGTGCACGTGCACGGCCTCCAGCCCGTAGGCGGAGCAGCTGGGGAAGAACCGGCACACGGGTCCGTACAGCGGGGAGACCACGGCCCGATAGACCGTGAGCAGGCCCGCCAGCAGGGCGGACGGCAGCGCGCGCAGCGGCCCCCACTCACGGGAGGGCTCGAGCACGACGAAGGGCGAGGGCGTGACGGTCATCTACGCGTGCTCCGAGGCGGCGGGCAGGTGCGGCTTCAGGGCCTTGCCGAGCGCGCCGACGGTCTCGCGGCGCAGCAGCGCGTAGTCCGCCTCGGCGGCGGCCGGCAGCGCGCGGACCTGCACCAGCACCGGCAGGTCGCGCAGCGGGGGCAGGCGCATCTGATCCGCGACGACGGCGCGCAGCCGCCGCTTCACCCGGTTGCGGGTCACCGCGTTCCCCACGGCCTTGGACACGACGAACCCGGCCCGCGGCCGAGGGGCGCTCGGCGACGTGGACCGGGTCTGATCGGGGTCCGTGGCGACGCTCACCACGACGGTGCGCCGACCCGCGCGGGTGCCGGTGCGACCGAGGTGACGGAACTCCGCGGGCGTGCGGACGCGACGGTCACGGGGCAGCACGGGGCGCGCCGTCCCTGGACCGAGGTCCTCAGGCGGACAGCTCGGCGCGGTTCTTGCCGCGGCGAGCGGACAGGATGGCGCGGCCGGCGCGGGTGCGCATGCGGGCACGGAAGCCGTGCTTGCGGGCACGACGGCGGTTGTTGGGCTGGAACGTGCGCTTGGTCACTGTGATCTCTCCACGACGTGTTGTGTGCCTTCGACCGTCGACCTGAGCAGGTGGACCAGGGGGAAGGACCGGTGAGGCTCTGACATGAAATCCCCGGCGGGCACGATCAACCGACACCCGGGGGACCAGACAACTCTAGTGGCCGGGGTACGCAGGGGTCAAACGGGTGCGCGCGGATCCCGGACGCCCGTGGGCGCCCGGGGCGGTCGTCCACAGGATGATAGGGGTTGTCCACCGTCTGTGCACAACCCTGTGGACAACCGTTAGACTCCGAGCACCGTCGTCCGTCTCGCGCAGCCGCCCCCGTCCTCGGGGACGTCTGCCCCAGGAAAGGAAGCCTCCGTGGTGGCAGACCAGGCCGTGCTCAGCTCGTGGCGCTCCGTCGTGGGCTCCCTCGAGGACGACGCGCGGGTCAGCGCCCGCCTCATGGGCTTCGTCTACCTGGCCCAGCCGCAGGGCCTCATCGGCAACACGCTCCTGCTGGCCGTGCCGAACGAGACCACCCGCGAGACGCTCCAGGGCACCCAGGTGGCCGACGCCCTCACGGACGCACTGACCAAGGAGTTCCGCGAGGAGATCCTGCTGGCCATCTCGATCGACGCGAACCTGCAGCCGCCGCGGACCCCCTCGTCCGAGGCCCGCCGCTCCTCCCTCGCGGGCGGACCGGCCGCCGCCGCGGTGCCGGACGTCGAGCTGCCCCCGGCTGCGACCGCCGCCACCTCCCGCCGCGCCGTCGCCGAGGAGCTGCCGGGCTTCCGCATCGAGCCGCCGGCCGACGTCGCGCCCGCTGCGACCGCGGCCCCGAGCGGGAACGGCAAGCCGACCCCCGCGCCGCCGTCGACGTCCGCGGAGACCAGCCGCCTCAACGACCGCTACCACTTCGAGACGTTCGTGATCGGCTCGTCCAACCGGTTCGCGCACGCCGCCGCGAACGCGGTGGCCGAGGCGCCGGCGAAGGCGTACAACCCGCTGTTCATCTACGGCGAGTCCGGCCTGGGCAAGACGCACCTGCTGCACGCGATCGGGCACTACGCCCGTCGCCTCTACCCGGGCCTGCGGGTGCGGTACGTGAACTCGGAGGAGTTCACCAACGACTTCATCAACTCCATCCGCCACGACGAGGGCGCCTCGTTCAAGCAGGTCTACCGCAACGTGGACATCCTGCTGATCGACGACATCCAGTTCCTGGCGGACAAGGAGGCGACGGTCGAGGAGTTCTTCCACACCTTCAACACGCTCTACAACAACAACAAGCAGGTGGTCATCACCTCGGACCTGCCGCCCAAGCAGCTCTCCGGGTTCGAGGACCGGCTGCGCTCCCGCTTCGAGTGGGGGCTGATCACGGACATCCAGCCGCCGGACCTCGAGACGCGCATCGCGATCCTCCGGAAGAAGGCGGAGGCTGAGGGTCTCGTGGCCCCGCCGGAGGCGCTGGAGTACATCGCCTCGCGCATCTCCACGAACATCCGCGAGCTCGAGGGCGCGCTGATCCGCGTGACCGCGTTCGCCTCGCTCAACCGGCAGACCGTGGACATCGAGCTGGCCGAGCATGTGCTCAAGGACCTGATCACGGACGAGACGGCGCACGAGATCACGCCGGAGCTGATCCTGCACGCCACGGGGGAGTACTTCAATCTCACCCTCGAGGAGCTGACCAGCAAGTCCCGCACCCGCACGCTGGTGACGGCGCGGCAGATCGCCATGTACCTGCTGCGCGAGCTGACCGAGATGTCGCTGCCCAAGATCGGTCAGGTCCTGGGCGGCCGCGACCACACCACCGTCATCCACGCGGACCGCAAGATCCGCGAGCTGATGGCCGAGCGGCGGACGATCTACAACCAGGTCACCGAGCTCACCAACGAGATCAAGCGGAAACAGCGCGGCGCCTGAGCCACCCACTGCCCCCTCGAGTCCCGGTTCGAACCTTCGACCGGGACTCGAGTCTTCTTCCACATTGTCCACCGGTGTGGACAACTCTGTGGAGAACCCCCGGTGCTGTGGACAACCTCCGCCCCTGTGGATGGCGGAATCAGGCCGCTCACGCCGCGTCCACACCCCTGGGGACGACGACGGCGCACAGGCTGGTGAATCACACGGATGTCATTCGGTTGCCCACATGTATCCACAGGTCTCCACAGCCGAAAACCGCATGATCTCGCGGGTTTCGACGGGTGTGGACGTGCCCTGTGGACAGGAATGTGGACAACTGGGGGGTGGATCCGGGGACGAGTCTGGACAACTCCGGTCGGGCCTGTGCAGAGCGGGGGAGGGCCTCCGGGGCTCGTCCACACCGGATGCACACCCCGAACGAGCGGGCGTCCACACGGTTCCCCCAGCCGAATCTGCATGGTGACGCGGCAGAACGGCGTTCTCCACAGGATCCACACCCGCTACCACTCCTTCTGATCCCCCTGGAGAGATCCCGCCAAGCAACATCATCTCCGCCGCCCCTCACCGAGCTGAGCGCCTCGAGGGCCCGGGCTGCGCCCGTGCCCCCGTGCGCCCGAGATCCTTGGAATTACACCGCTGTCATTCGTCGGCGACCTGACACCCGCCGCGCGGACCGCCTATGCTGAGGCCCGCGTGTCGCCGTTCCCCCCGGGCCCGCAACCCCCGTCATCACCCCCAGAGAGGCAGTGCAGCTCGTGAAGTTCACCGTCGAACGCGACATCCTCACCGACGCCGTCTCCTGGGCCGCACGCTCCCTGTCCCCGCGCCCGCCGGTGCCGGTGCTCTCGGGCCTGCTGATCACGGCCGAGGCCGGCGTCGTGTCCATCGCGAGCTTCGACTACGAGACCTCCGCGCGCCTGGAGATCGAGGCCGACGTCGAGACCGCGGGCCAGGTGCTCGTCTCCGGCCGCCTGCTGAACGACATCGTCCGCTCCCTGCCGCAGGCCCAGGTCACGGTGGAGCTCGACGGCGGCAAGGTGCTCGTCACCTGCCGCTCCTCCCGCTTCGCCCTGGCCACGATGCCCGTGGGCGACTACCCGGCCCTGCCCGAGCTGCCGGCCCCCGCGGGCACCGTGGACGGCGCCGCGTTCGCCCACGCCGTCGCCCAGGTCACCGTCGCCGCTTCCAAGGACGACACCCTGCCGATCCTCACCGCCGTGAAGGTGGAGATCGAGGGCGACACCATGACCTTCCTGGCCACGGACCGCTACCGGCTGGCCATGAAGGAGATCCGCTGGACCCCGGCGGACCCGTCCCTCTCGACGTCGCTGCTCATCAAGGCGCGCACGCTCACCGAGGTCGCCAAGTCCCTCGGCTCCGGCGGCGACCTGGAGATCCTGCTCGGCCAGACCGCCGACCTCGTGGGCTTCGCCTCCGGCGGCCGCCGCACCACCTCCGTGCTCGTGGACGGCGAGTACCCCAAGATCCGCTCGCTCTTCCCCGAGTCCAGCCCCATCCAGGCCGTGGTGGACACCGCCGCCCTGGTCGAGGCGTCCCGCCGCGTGGCCCTCGTCGCCGAGCGCAACACCGCCCTGCGCATGGTGTTCACGGACGGCCAGGTCACCCTGGACGCCGGCACCGGCGACGACGCGAGCGCCAACGAGTCCGTGCCGTGCACGCTCGAGGGCGAGGACATCACCGTGGCGTTCAACCCGTCCTACCTCTCCGAGGGCCTGGCCGTGGTGGACCAGCCGCAGGTGCGCTTCGCGTTCACGTCCGCGCCCAAGCCCGCCCTGCTCACCGGCGTGAACCAGGAGGACGGCGTCGTCTCCGACTACCGCTACCTCGTGATGCCGGTGCGCATCGCCTGACGCAGGGGGCTGGACGCTCCCGTGTACCTGTCCCACCTCACCGTCGCGGACTTCCGGTCCTACCGCTGGGCCGACCTGGAGCTGACGCCGGGGTCCACGGTGCTGCTCGGGGCCAACGGGGTGGGCAAGACCAACCTCGTGGAGGCGATCGGCTACCTCGGCGCCCAGCAGTCCCACCGGGTCAGCTCGGACGCTCAGCTCGTGCGCTTCGGCCGGGACCGGGCCCGGATCGCCGGACGCGTGCACCGCGGGTCGCGCGCCGTCGCCCTCGAGCTGGAGATCCTGCCGGGCCGGTCCAACCGGGTGGCCATCAACCGCGGCGCCCCCGTGCGGGCGAAGGAGGGCCTCGGGATCCTGCGCACCGTGGTCTTCGCCCCGGAGGACCTGAGCCTCGTGACGGGGGAGCCCGGTGGCCGCCGTCGTCTCCTCGACCAGCTCATGGTGCAGCTGCGTCCGGCCCTCGGCGAGGCCGCCGCCGACTACGAACGCGTGCTGCGCCAGCGCAACGCCCTGCTCAAGTCGAGCCGCGGCTCTCGCCGCTGGGGCCCCGAGGAGGACGCGACCCTCGCCGTCTGGGACGAGCACCTCTGCGCCGCCGGCGCCCGCCTGCTCCACGGCCGCCTGCACGTGCTGCGCCTGCTGGCCCGCCCCCTCCAGGAGATGTACGCGGCGCTGACCAACGGCTCCAAGGCGGCGGCCTACGCCTACGAGTCCACCGTCCCGCTGGCCCGCGGCACCCACGCGGAGGTCCCGGCCGTGGCGGACCTGGCCGTGGACATGCGCCGGACGCTCGAGACCCAGCGGGAGGAGGAGCGGGCGCGGGCGCTCACCCTGGTGGGCCCCCACCGGGACGAGCTCGCCCTCTTCCTGGGCCCGGCGCCCGCGCGCGGCTACGCCTCCCACGGGGAGACGTGGTCGCTGGCGCTGGCCCTGCGCATGGCGGCCTACGACGTGCTCGTGGCCGACGACCCGGACCCCGACGCCCGCCCCGTCCTGATCCTGGACGACGTGTTCGCGGAGCTCGACGCCGCCCGTCGCCGCCGCCTCGCCGCGCTCGTGCACCGGGCCGAGCAGGTGATCGTCACGGCCGCCGCGCTCGAGGACGTCCCCGAGGAGCTCACGGCCCACCGCGTGCTCATCCGCCAGGACGCGGAGGGCTCCGAGGCCGTGGCCGCCGCGGCCCCCGTGGAGGGCGACATCCGCGAGCCCCGGCGCGAGGGCGGCGCCGATGGCTGAGACCCCCGCCCCGTTCGAGCCGGACCGGCCGGACCTGGCGCTCGTGCAGCTGCGTCGGGTCCGCGAGGCCGCCCGGGAGCGGGGCGAGGCGCCGCTGCGGGCGCGGGGGACGGGCGCGGGCCTGGCCGGGGCCATGGCGGGCACGCCGTCGGCCGGCCGGGAGCGGCAGGACCGTCGGCGCCCGTTCGGGGGTGCGGACCGGGACCCGGCCACGGTGTCCACCGTGTTCGGCCGGCTCATCCGCGACCGCGGCTGGTCCACCCCCGTGGCGGTCGGCTCCGTGCTCACCCGCTGGGCCGAGCTGGTGGGGCCGGAGATCGCGCTGCACTGCCGCCCGGAGAGCTTCGAGGACTCCGTGGTGCGGGTCCGGACGAGCTCCACCGCGTGGGCCACGCAGCTGCGCCTGATGAGCCCCGTGCTCCTGCAGCGCTTCGACGAGGCGCTCGGGCCCGGCGTCGTGACCCGCATCGAGGTGGCGGGGCCGCAGGCCCCGAGCTGGCGCAAGGGGCCGCGCACCGTGCGCGGCGGCCGCGGGCCGCGCGACACCTACGGCTGAGTCCGGGGCGGCCCCCCGCGGCGCACGACGGCGTCCCGGACGCGGCGAGGCCATGGGCGCCGCTCTGGCGCGCTCACAGGGTCGGGGACGGCCCGGGAGGCATGGGCGGTCTCCTGCGCACGTCCTGAGCCGTGTCCCTGGCCGCTGAGCGGGTGTTCTCCCGTGGCGGACCCCCGTCGATGCGGGCCCTCGGGGTGTCAGGCGGTACACTGGGACCAGTGAAAGGGGGCCGGTTGTCGTCCGTCCCCCACCCCCGTGGATCTGCGGGAGCGTGTCGCGTGCCGGTTATGTCCGGGCGGCGTCGCGCGCCTGCGCGCGGGTCGACCCAGCCGCCGACGTCCGAGGAAGTGAGCCACCCGTGGTTGACGCCATGCCCGAGAACCCCGCGGAGGAGCCGACCGCCGCGTCGGCCGCGCCGAACCCGGAGGCCGTGCCGGACGCCGTCGGGCAGCCCGAGACCCCCGTGAAGGACCGGAAGGTGCCCGGTGAGTACGGCGCCAGCGCCATCACCGTGCTCGAGGGTCTCGAGGCCGTCCGCAAGCGCCCCGGCATGTACATCGGCTCCACCGGCCCGCGGGGCCTGCATCACCTCGTGTACGAGGTCGTGGACAACTCCGTGGACGAGGCGCTGGCCGGCTACGCCACCGGCATCGACGTCACGCTGCAGGCCGACGGCGGCGTGCGCGTGGCGGACGACGGCCGCGGCATCCCCGTGGACCTGCACCCCACCGAGGGGAGGCCGACCGTCGAGGTCGTCATGACGATCCTGCACGCCGGCGGCAAGTTCGGCGGCGGCGGCTACGCCGTCTCGGGCGGCCTGCACGGCGTGGGCATCTCCGTGGTCAACGCGCTCTCCCGCCGCGTGGACACCGAGGTCCGCCGTCAGGGGCACGTGTGGCGCATGTCCTTCGCGGACGGCGGCGTGCCCCAGGGCGAGCTGGTGAAGGGGGAGGCCACGGACGCCACGGGCACCGTGCAGACGTTCTACCCGGACCCGGAGATCTTCGACTCGATCGAGTTCGACTACGAGACCCTGCGTGCCCGCTTCCAGCAGATGGCCTTCCTCAACAGGGGCCTGCGCATCACCCTCACGGACGAGCGCGTCCAGGAGTCCAACGAGGTCGTCGACGACGAGATCGCGGGCGAGGGCGCCGCCGGTGAGGACGTCGCGGAGAACGGCCTGGCGGAGGAGGCGGAGCAGGAGCCCCAGCGCCGCTCCGTCACCTACCTGTACGAGAACGGCCTGCTCGACTACGTCCAGCACCTCAACTCCGCCAAGAAGGTCGAGTACGTCCACGACGACGTCATCGCCTTCGAGGCCGAGGACGTCTCGGACGGTCGCTCCATGGCCGTCGAGGTGGCCATGCAGTGGACCTCCGCCTACTCGGAGTCCGTGCACACCTACGCGAACACGATCAACACCCACGAGGGCGGCACCCACGAGGAGGGCTTCCGCGCCGCGCTGACCTCCCTGGTCAACCGCTACGCGCGGGAGAAGGAGATCCTCAAGCCCAAGGAGGACAACCTCACGGGCGAGGACATCCGCGAGGGCCTGACCGCCGTGATCTCCGTGAAGCTCTCCGAGCCGCAGTTCGAGGGCCAGACCAAGACCAAGCTCGGCAACTCCGAGGCCCGCGGGTTCGTGTCCAAGGCGGTCACGGACCACCTCGGCGACTGGTTCGAGCGCAATCCGGGCCCGGCCAAGGAGATCATCCGCAAGGCCATCATGGCCTCGCACGCCCGCCTGGCCGCCCGCAAGGCCCGGGACAACGCGCGCCGCAAGTCCCCGCTGGAGTCCTTCGGCATGCCCGGCAAGCTGGCCGACTGCTCCTCGAAGGACCCCGAGCGCTGCGAGGTGTACATCGTGGAGGGCGACTCCGCCGGCGGCTCGGCCAAGCAGGGCCGCAACCCGGAGACGCAGGCCATCCTGCCGCTGCGCGGCAAGATCCTGAACGTGGAGCGCGCCCGCCTGGACAAGGCCCTCGGCAACGCCGAGATCCAGTCGATGATCACGGCGTTCGGCACCAACATCGGCGAGGAGTTCGACATCTCCAAGCTGCGGTACCACAAGATCGTGCTCATGGCGGATGCGGACGTGGACGGCCAGCACATCACCACGCTGCTGCTGACCGTCCTGTTCCGGTACATGCGCCCGCTCATCGAGGCCGGCCACGTGTTCCTCGCGCAGCCGCCGCTGTACCGCATCAAGTGGTCCAACGCCCCGCACGACTACGTGTTCTCGGACGAGGAGCGCGACGCCGCCGTCGAGGCCGGCCTGGCCAAGGGCTGGCGCTACCCCAAGGACAACGGGGTGCAGCGCTACAAGGGCCTGGGCGAGATGAACTACCAGGAGCTGTGGGACACCACCATGGACCCGGAGCACCGCACCCTGCTGCAGGTGACCATGGAGGACGCCGCCGCCGCGGACGCCGTCTTCTCCATGCTCATGGGCGAGGACGTGGAGTCCCGCCGCACCTTCATCCAGCAGAACGCCAAGGACATCCGCTTCCTGGACGTCTGAGCCGGACCCGCAGACCTGCCTGAGCCGACCATCCTCCCCGCCGTCGCGGGGAGCACGAGAGGACCCGCGTGAGCGACGAGACCACCCCCCAGACCCCGGACGAGCCCGTCGAGGGCGCCCCGACCCCGCAGACCGGCCAGACCGGCCTGGACATCGAGGTCGAGCACTACGTGCTCCCCGAGGGCGCCGCCGACAAGGTCGAGCCCGTCGACCTCGAGTCGGAGATGAAGCGCTCGTACCTGGACTACGCGATGGCCGTGATCGTCGGCCGCGCGCTGCCGGACGTGCGCGACGGCCTCAAGCCCGTGCACCGTCGCGTGCTCTACGCGATGTACGACGGCGGCTACCGCCCGGACCGTGCGTTCAACAAGTCCGCCCGCGTGGTGGGCGACGTGATGGGCAACTACCACCCGCACGGCGACACCGCGATCTACGACGCCCTCGTGCGCCTCATCCAGGACTGGGTCCAGCGCTACCCGCTGGCGCTCGGCCAGGGCAACTTCGGCTCCCCGGGCAACGACGGCGCGGCCGCCCAGCGCTACACCGAGACCAAGATGGCCCCGCTGGCCATGGAGATGGTCCGGGACATCGACGAGGACACCGTCGACATGCAGGACAACTACGACGGCAAGCAGCAGGAGCCCGTCGTCCTGCCCGCCCGGTATCCGAACCTGCTGGTCAACGGCTCCTCGGGCATCGCCGTCGGCATGGCCACGAACATCCCGCCGCACAACATGCGCGAGGTGGCCGCGGGCGTGCAGTGGTATCTCGAGCACCCCGAGGCCACCCGCGAGGAGCTGCTCGAGGCGCTCCTGGCCCGCGTGCACGGCCCCGACTTCCCCACGGGCGCCCAGGTCCTGGGCCGCAAGGGCATCGAGGAGGTCTACCGGACCGGCCGCGGCCCCATCACCATGCGCGCCGTGGTCAACGTGGAGGAGATCCAGGGCCGCACGTGCCTCGTGGTCACCGAGCTGCCCTACATGACCAACCCGGACAACCTCGCCGCGAAGATCGCGGAGATGGTGCGGGACGGCAAGATCAACGGCATCGCGGACATGCGCGACGAGACCTCCGGCCGCACCGGCCAGCGCCTGGTGATCGTGCTCAAGCGCGACGCCGTCGCCAAGGTGGTGCTGAACAACCTCTACAAGCACACCGAGCTGCAGTCGAACTTCTCGGCCAACATGCTCGCGCTCGTGGACGGCGTGCCGCGCACCCTGTCCCTGGACGGCTTCGTGCACCACTGGGTGAAGCACCAGATCGACGTGATCGTGCGTCGCACCGCGTTCCGCAAGCGCAAGGCCGAGGAGCGCGCGCACATCCTGCGCGGCCTGCTCAAGGCCCTGGACATGCTGGACGAGGTCATCGCGACCATCCGCCGTTCGGCCTCGGCGGAGGTGGCCCGCGAGGCTCTCAAGGAGCTCCTGGACATCGACGACGTCCAGGCCCAGGCCATCCTGCAGATGCAGCTGCGCCAGCTCGCCGCCCTGGAGTCCCAGAAGATCCAGGACGAGTACGACGACCTCATGGCGAAGATCGCCGAGTACAACCGGATCCTGGAGTCCCCGCAGCGTCAGCGCGAGGTCATCTCCGAGGAGCTCGCCGAGATCGTGGCCAAGCACGGCGACGACCGCCGCACCGAGATCATCGCCGGCTTCGACGGGGACATGTCCATCGAGGACCTGATCCCCGAGGAGGAGATGGTCGTCTCCATCACCCGCGGCGGCTACGTCAAGCGCACCCGGATCGACCAGTACCGGTCCCAGGCGCGCGGCGGCAAGGGCGTGCGGGGGGCGACGCTGCGCGGCGACGACGTCGTCGAGCACTTCCTCACCGTGTCCACGCACCACTGGCTGCTGTTCTTCACGAACTTCGGCCGCGTGTACCGCATCAAGACGTACGAGCTGCTCGAGGCCGGCCGCGACGCGAAGGGCCAGCACGTGGCCAACCTGCTCGCGTTCCAGCCGGACGAGCGGATCGCCCAGATCCAGCCGCTCGTGGACTACGGCCGAGCCCCGTACCTCGTGCTCGCCACGCGCGGCGGCCTCGTGAAGAAGACGCCGCTGCTGGACTACGACACGAACCGCACCGCCGGCCTGATCGCCATCAAGCTGCGCGAGGGGGACGAGCTGGTCTCGGCCCGCGTGGTCTCGCCCGACGACGACCTCATCCTGATCTCGCACAAGGGCCAGTCCCTGCGGTTCACCGCCACGGACGAGGCGCTGCGTCCCATGGGCCGTGCGACCTCGGGCGTGACCGGCATGAAGTTCCGCGACGACGACTCCCTGCTGACGATGGACGTGGTGGAGGAGGACGGCTACGTCTTCACCGTCACGGACGGCGGCTTCGCCAAGCGCACCCACGTGGACGAGTACCGCCCGCAGAACCGCGGCGGCCTCGGCATCAAGGTCGCCAAGCTCGTGGACGACCGCGGCGAGCTCGCCGGCGGTCTCGTGGTGCGCGAGGACCAGGAGGTCCTCGTGGTGATGGCCTCGGGCAAGGTGGTGCGCTCCGCCGTCGCCGGTGTGCCGGCCAAGGGCCGCGACACGATGGGCGTGATCTTCGCCAAGCCGGACAAGCGGGACCGGATCGTCGCCGTCACCCTGAACAACGAGCAGGAGATGGAGGCGAAGGCGGACGCCGAGGCCGAGGCGGGGCCGGATGTACCCTTGGACGCAGACATCGACCCGACCGACCCCGTAGCCGCACCGGAGGACGCCCTGACGCAGGACGCCGGTGAGGGTGCAGACGGAGGAGAGCAGTGAGCACGTCCGCGTCGTCGCGTCCCGGCCAGGGACGGAGCACCGGGAAGGCCGCCGAGCCGCGGTCCGGCCGCCCGGTGCGCAAGGCCAGCGGGTCCTCGCAGGAGGACCTGGTCCGCGCCGTCCCGAAGGCCAAGGTGCGCCGCGCCCGCCTGGTGCTGACCCGGGTGGACCCGTGGTCCGTGCTGAAGCTGGCGTTCCTGCTCTCGGTGGCGCTGGGCATCCTCACGGTGGTGGCGGCGGTGGCGCTGTACTCGCTGTCCGACGTCCTCGGGATCTTCGACAGGGTCAACGACGTGATCGGCACCGTGCTCGGCTCCGAGGCCGGGCGCTACACCGTGGCGTCCCTGGCCCCGCTGAGCACCGTGACCTCGCTGGCCACCGTGCTGGCCGTGGTCAACGTCATCCTGCTGACCGCCCTGGCCACCGTGGCCGCGCTGCTCTACAACCTCTGCGCGAGCCTCGTGGGCGGCCTCGGCGTCACGCTGACGGACGACTGAGCAGACCCTCGACGACGCCCCGCGCGGATTTGCGCGGGGCGTCGGCGTTCCTGTACAGTCATCTCCTGTTGTGAACGGCGTCAGCCGTGAGCGACGGTGAGGGCGTATAGCTCAGGCGGTTAGAGCGCTTCGCTGATAACGAAGAGGTCCCAAGTTCAAGTCTTGGTACGCCCACTCCCACCACACAGAGCCCCGGTCCGCTGGGGCTCCGTTCGTCTCCGGAGGTCTTCCCATGGGTCGACTGGCACGCGTGGCCCTCGTGGTCAGCGCCGCGGCAGCCGCCTATGGGGCGCGTCTCTGGCGGGAGAACAGTGCGGGGAAGGACGTCTGGGCCACGGCCACGGACGACCTGCCGGAGGACGCCGACGGCGTCGAGCCGGCACCGGAGGACTGACCGGTCCTCACGGGGGCATGGCGCAATTGGTAGCGCACCTGCTTTGCAAGCAGGGGGTTAGGGGTTCGAGTCCCCTTGCCTCCACCGAAGAAGGGCCCGGGAGTCGTGAGACTCCCGGGCCCTTTCGTATGCCCAGGGTGGCCGCCGGCGCCGGCACCGTGGGCAGAAACCGGCGACCCGGGGGCTCCTGGGGCACAAACCGCAGGACTTCGGGCCCCGTGGGCAGAAGAGAGGGCGTTTCTGCCCACGGAGGGACGGGGATGGCCTGCCCCGAACCCCCGCCGCCGGACCCGCCCACCGTGCCCGCCGTCGTCGTGCGTGGTGTTGGATGGTCCGGTGAACACCACCATCGACACCCCGTCCCCCGACCGACCCGCCTCTGGGCAGGGCACTCCGGCCTACGCCCGGGTGCCCGCGAGCTACTACGACATCTTCGTGGGCGTCTTCATCGCCCTCCTGATCCTCTCCGGCGTCACCGCGGCCAAGCTCTTCTACGGCCCCACCGTCCCGGTCATCTCGGACCTCTTCTACGACGGCGGCCCCCTCATCTTCGACGGCGGCGCCTTCCTGTTCCCGTTCGCGTACATCGTCGGCGACATCCTCGCCGAGGTGTACGGCTGGCGCCGGGCCCGCCGCGCCATCGTCCTCGGCTTCGCGATGCTCGTGCTCGCCGCCCTCACCTACACAGTGGTCTCCTGGACCACGCCCGTCGAGGGCTTCGAGGTGTGGGACCAGGCCCTCGCGCCCATGCTGCGGATCACCGTGGCCGGCTTCGTCGCGTTCCTCGTGGGCTCCCTGCTCAACGCGTCCATCGTGGTCCGCCTCAAGGAGCGCATGAGGGAACGGCACGTGGCGTTCCGGCTCATCCTCTCGACCGTGGTCGGCCAGTTCTTCGACACCCTGATCTTCTGCACCATCGCCTACGCCGGCACCATCTCGCTGCTGGAACTGGCGAACTACACGGTGACCGGCTTCGCGTACAAGACTCTCGTGGAGATCCTCATCGTGCCGGTGACCCTGCTCGTCATCCGCGCCCTCAAGCGCCGGGAGCCCACCTACCGGGCACCCGGCTTCGAGATCCACCGCGACGACGATCCCGCCCTCGCCCCGGCCGCGTCCCGCTGACCCGCACGGGCCCCGGCGCGGCCGCGCCGGGGCCCGTCCGTCGCGCGCACCCCGCCCACCGGCTACCGTCGGTGCCATGGGCAAGGACCTCTTCGAGCACGAGCAGCAGCAGACCCTCAGCCGTGAGCAGGCCGCCGCACGCCTACGCGACCTCGCCGACCAGCTCTCCCGGCAGAACGAGGTGCGGGTCGAGCACGGCGGCCGCGACGTCGTCGTCACCGTCCCGGACCGCGTGGGCCTCGAGGTGGAGCTCGAGGTCGAGGACGGCGGCGACGCCGAGCTGGAGATCACCCTCAGCTGGTGACCGGCCCCGGGGCGGCCGCTGCCTCCCCGTGCCTCAGAACGTCCAGAGCTCCCCGGGGGCCAGGCGCCGGTAGTCGGTCACGCCCTCGGCGAGACCCGAGAGCACCCGATCCACCACGCCCTTGCCGTCCTCGCTGAGGATGCCGTCGTGGATGGGGCGGGTGTGCGTCGCCGCGATGGCCCGCATCTGGTCCACCACGTCCGCGATGCGCAGCCACGGCGCCGCGGCGGGCAGCAGGAGCACCTCGACGTCGGCGTCCGGCACCGTGAACGAGTCGCCCGGGTGCAGCACGGCCCCGTCCACGAGGTAGGACACGTTGACCGGGCGCGGCACCTCGGCGTGGATCACCGCGTGCTCCCCGCCGAGCACCTCCACCCGGAAGCCGGCGGCCTCGAACGTCTCCCCGGGCACGGCCGTGTGCACGTGCCCGGCGTCGAGCCCCGCCTCCGCTAGCGGCCCCGTCAGATCCCGTGGCGCCCACACGTGCGCCTCCGTGCCGGCCACGGCCCTGGCCAGCTGCTCGGGGACCACGTGGTCCGGGTGGCCGTGCGTCACGAGGACGGCATCCGCGCCGTCCAGCACCGCCGCGTCGCTGAACGCGCCGGGGTCGAACGCGAGGCGCCGACCGGCCTTCTCGAGGCGGACGGCCGAGTGGCCGAAGAGGGTCAGGGTCGTGCTCATGCAGATCACTCCTCCGCCCGGCGTCGGGATCCCGGGCGCTCCCAGCCTCCCGCGCGCTCCCGGCGGTGGACAAGGCCCGCGCCCCGTTCGACGGCGGCCCACCGGCTCCCGCCCCGACCTGCGCCCGGACGCGCGCCGGCCCGCGCCCCCTCGGTCCTGCCGAGGATGCGCGGGCCGGTCGCCGTCCGCGGCGCGCTCAGAGCGCGGGGGAGCGGGTCAGCGCTGCTGCCCGGGCTGGACGCCCAGCACCTTCGCGTTGGCGGCGGCCACCGGGTCCGGCGTGGCGGTGTCCACCCGCACGCCCTGACCCGCCGCGGCCGAGCCGGCCTCGGCCACGACCTTCTGCTGCTGGGCGTAGGGGTTGTTGGCCTCCACCACCGGGATGTTCGCGGTGATCGGGCCCGGCACCGGGGCGGTCCACGGATCCTGCACCGGCTTGGTCAGGCGCCACAGGGCGAAGCCGGCGCCGGCGGCGGCGGCCGCCATGCCCGCGACGATCCAGGCGCGGCCGCCCGAGCGGGAGGCCCGGCGACCGGCGGCACGGTTCAGGTCCTTCTCGGCGGCGCCGGCGTACTGCTCGGCGCCCTGGCGCAGGCGCTGCACGATCGCCTTGTCCCCGGTGAGCTTGATCAGGGCCTGCTCCAGGGCGTCCGGGACCTCGACGTCGTGGGCGGTCTTGCGGGCGTGCGCGGCGCCGTCGGCCAGGCGGGCGGCGGCCACGGGGAGGACCTCCTCCTTGCGGCGCTGGGCGTAGTCGCCGGCGTCGGCCAGGCGGGCCTGCACCTGCGGGGCCACCTTCCCGCCCTGCTCCTGCAGCGCGGACAGACCCGTGGCGAGGAGGCCGGCGAGGGTCAGGCCGCCCGCGGCGGCGGCGTCCTTGGCCTGGCCGGCGCGGTCGCTGAACAGGGCGGCGGACCGCTGCGCGTCCTTGCGGGCGCCCTTGGCGGCCCTCTTCGCGTCCTTGCGCAGGCCCTTGGCGGCCTGGCGGCCGTCCCGGCGCACCTGCGTGGCCTTGCGGCCCCCACGACGGCGGCCCTTCTTCGCGGCCTTCTCGGCGTCCTTGCGCGCCGCGGCGAACTGCTGCTGCACCTCGTGGCCGGCGTCCTGCGCCTGGGCCTGCAGGTGCTCGAGGAAGTCCTGGACGGTGTCCACGCCCTTGGCGACGGCGGGGGCCAGCAGCCCGTACTGGTGCGCGACGGCCTCACCGGCCTTCCGCGCCCCGCGCTCGACCACGGGGCCGTACTCCTTCTTGGCGTCCTGGGCCTTGCGGCGGCCCTCCTCGGCCGCGGCGGAGCCGCCGATCAGCCCGTAGGCCGCGGCCACCTCGCTCCAGGCGCGGGTGGACTCCACCTTCGGGGCGGCCCAGTGGCGCAGGTTCTCCGCCTGGCGTGCGACGAACGCGTTCGCGCCGCCGTCGTGCTGGATCTCGTCGTGCAGGGTCTTGCGGGCCATGTGATGCCTCCCGTGAGTTCTGGATGGTCGTTGAACGCGGTGGTCCTCGAGGCCCAGCCTAGTGGCCGACCCCCGCCGTGGCACGGGTCCCGGCACGCCGGGAGTGCGTACGCCGATCGCGGAAGATCCCGACCCCGGACGGCGGGATCCGGACGGCCCGCCGCCGCGGATGGAACAATGGGGCCCATGGCGAACAAGACGCACACCGCGACCATCCACACGAACCACGGCGACATCGTCGTCGAGCTGTTCGGCAACCACGCCCCGAAGACCGTGAAGAACTTCGTGGGCCTCGCCACCGGCGAGCAGGAGTGGACCCACCCGCAGACCGGTGAGAAGAACAACGGCGCCCCGCTGTACTCCGGCACCGTGTTCCACCGCATCATCAAGGACTTCATGATCCAGGGCGGCGACCCGCTCGGCATGGGCATCGGCGGCCCCGGCTACCAGTTCGGCGACGAGATCCACCCCGAGCTGCAGTTCGACCGTCCCTACCTGCTGGCCATGGCCAACGCCGGCCCCGGCACCAACGGCTCGCAGTTCTTCATCACCTCCGTGCCCACCGGCTGGCTCAACGGCAAGCACACCATCTTCGGCGAGGTGAAGGACGAGGCCTCCCAGAAGGTCGTGGACGAGCTCAACGCCGTCGCCACCGATCCCCGTGACCGCCCGCTCGAGGACGTCGTCATCGAGTCCATCGACATCGACGAGGCCTGAGCAGCCCCTCGGTGAGCACCACCCCCTCTGACCCGCACGGCCCGGACTCCGCGGACGGCACACCCCCGGTGTGCCCGCGGCATCCGGGCCGTGCCGCGTATGTGCGCTGCGCCGTCTGCCGGCGCCCCGCGTGCCTCGACTGCCAGCGTCCCGGCTCCGCGGCCGGACCGGTCTGCGTGGACTGTGCGTCCGGCGTCGTGGCCGGCCCCGCTCCGACGCCGTCCCCCGCCGCCGGCGCCGCCGCGACGGTCCCGGCCCGACGGCGGACGGGCTTCACCGCCTCGCCCGTCACTTGGATCCTGCTGGCGGTCACGACGGTGGTCTATACGGCGCAGTGGATGACCCGGGATCAGGCGTCCGGTGTGACCGAGGCGCTCTGGTACGCCGGGCTCTACACGTCCCCGTACGGCATGGAGCCGTGGCGGATGGCCTCCTACGCGCTCGTGCACGACGTCTCCGGCCCCACGCACCTGCTGCTGAACATGCTCGCGCTGTGGGTGATCGGGCGCGTGCTCGAGCCCGCGCTGGGCTGGTGGCGGTTCCTCGCCCTCTACGTGCTCTCCGCCGTGGGCGGCGCGGTGTTCGCACTGTGGGTCTCGGACCCGCTGCAGCCCGTCGTCGGGGCGTCCGGCGCCGTGTACGGCATGTTCGCGGCCCTGTTCCTGCTCACCCGGGTGCGGGGCGGGCAGGTGCGCTCGATCGCCGTGCTGATCGGCCTGAACCTCGTGTTCTCGTTCCTGCTGCCCGGGGTGGCCTGGCAGGTGCACGTGGGCGGGCTGCTGACGGGCGCCGTCGTCGCCGTCGTGTTCTCCCTGGCCGGCGGGCTGCGGCCCGGCCGCGCGCGCGTGCCGTCCGTGGGCGCCCAGGCGGCCGGCCTCGTGGTCGTGGCGGCGGCGCTGGCGGCGCTCACGGTGCTCGGCGCCGCCCGGGTCACGGTGGCAGGCCTGCTCGGCTAGGCCGTCGTCCCCGACCGTCCCCGGAGTTCTCCACAGGCGGGTGTGCACTTCTTCCCACAGGGGTGTCCACACCTGTGGACAACTCCGGGGACAACTCGTCTCCGGGCGGGATCGTGCGGATCGGCCATCCACAGGGTTGTCCACCGCTGTGGAGAACTACACGCGTGTCATTCGCTCCAGCGGGACATCATGAGGAACCCGACGAGCGCGATGCCGAAGCCCACGAGGATGTTCCAGCCGCCGATCTGCACGATCGGGAAGAGGCCCTGGGTCAGGTAGTAGACGATGATCCAGAGCAGGCCGAGGATCAGCAGGCCGAACATCACGGCCTTGTACCCGGGGGAGAGGGGCTTCGGACCCGGGTCCACGTCCCCGAGGTCCGTCCGCACGGCGGAGCGGCTGCGGCGCGCGGCCTCGAGCTCCTCGCGCTTCCGACGGGCCGAGTCCTTGCGCTTGCCGGCGGGTGCTGCCACGGGTCTTCTCCTCGGGTGGGGGGTGGTGGGCGCCCCCACCGGCGGGGACCGGGGCGGGGACGGTATCCTGCTGACCTGCCCAGGACCGGGGTCAGCGACGTGCCCGGCCAGTCTATGCACCCCGCTCCCACGCGGCGGGGAGGAAAGAGCGCCCCCGTGCAGAGCCCCGAGGTCTCCGTCCTCGTCGTCGACAACTACGACAGCTTCGTCTACACCCTGGTGGGCTACCTCGAGCAGCTCGGGGCCCGCACCACCGTGATCCGCAACGACGAGGTCACCCCCGCCCGCGCCCTCGAGCTCGCGGCCGAGCACACGGCGGTGCTCATCTCGCCCGGGCCGGGCGCGCCCGCCGACGCCGGTGTCTCCCTCGACCTCATCCGCTCCGCCGCCGACGGCGGCCGTCCGCTCTTCGGGGTGTGCCTGGGGCACCAGGCCATCGCGGAGGCGTTCGGCGCCACCGTGACGCACGCGGAATCCCTCATGCACGGCAAGACGTCTCTGGTCCGCCGCGGCGAGCACCCCATGTTCGAGGGCGTCCCCTCGCCGTTCACCGCCACCCGCTACCACTCGCTGGCCGCCGTGCGGCCCACCGTGGACGAGGCGGTCCTGGAGATCACCGCCGAGACCGAGGACGGCGTCGTGATGGGACTGGCCCACCGCACCGCGCCCCTGTGGGGCGTGCAGTTCCACCCCGAGTCCGTGCTCACCGAGGGCGGCTACCGGATGCTCGGCAACTGGCTCGAGTCCGTGGGGCTCTCCGGGGCCGCCGAGCGCGGCGGCCGGCTCTCGCCCCTCGTCCGCCAGGACTGACCGGCCCCGGGGCCCGGTTCGCGGGTCCGACGGCGCCCCGTCCGCTCAGGTGGACGGCGGCGGATCGATCGAGGGCTCGGGCTCCGGCGTCAGCGTCGGCAGCGGGTCCACCGGCGTCGCGGTGGACGAGGTGCTCGGCGACTGCCCGGTCGGCTCCGACGAGGTCGACGGGGCCGCCGACGTCGGCGCCGGGCTCTGCGTCGGTGACGGCGTCGCGGTCGTCGTCGGCTCGGGGCTGGGCGTGGCCGAGGCGGACGGCGAGGGCGAGGGTTCCGCGCTCGCGGAGGGCTCGGGGCTCTCCGACGGCGGGGGGCTCGGTGACGCGGACGCCGACGGCGTGGGCTCGGGCGCCTCGCTGGACGGCGGCGCCGGCTCGGAGGGCTCGGCCGTGGGCGCGATCCATGAGGACGCCGTCAGGGTCAGGGAGGAACGGTTGTCCACGCGGACGCCGGCGGGCGGATCCTGGGCCACGACCGTTCCGGTGTCCGTGGTCGCGCCGTCCTCGTCCTGGATCCGCACGCGCAGCTCGGGGGCGCTCAGCGCCAGCTGACGCCGCGCGTCCGGAGCGCTCATCCCCACCACATCCGGCACGTCGACCATGCCGCTGGACAGGTGCAGCACCACGGAGGAGCCGGGCGGCACGTGCGTGCCCATCGCGGGGTCGGTGCGGGCGAGCAGCCCGCGTTCGAGTCGGCCGTCGTCCTGGTACTGCACGGAGGAGACACGCAGGCCCAGCCGTTCCAGCTCGCGGCGGGCCGCGTCCTCGGACAGCCCGTGCAGGGAGTCGGACAGCGCGATGCCCTCCTCGCCGCGGGACACCCGGATCCGCACCTCGGCCCCGCGGGGCACCTCCGTGCCCGTCGGCGGGTCGCTCTGGGTGACGGTCCCGTCCGGGGCGTCGGCCATGTACGCGGACGAGACGACGGCCACCAGACCTGCGTCCTCGAGCGCCGCGACCGCCTCGTCCTGCTGCAGCCCCACCACCGCGGGCACCTCCGCGGTGGTGGGCAGAGCCGCCGCGAGCCACGGCGCCAGGACCAGGGCCAGCGCGATCAGGACCGCGCCGGCCGCCAGGAGCGTGCGCCGGCGGAGGCGCCGGCGGACGCGACGGTGCGTGGCCGTCGCTGGCGCCGGCGTGTCCCCTTGCGGTTCGGGCCGGGGCGTCGCGACCGCACCGGGCATCACCGGCTGGCCGACCGTCACCGGGCGGGGGCCGTCCATGGCGGCGGCGGCGGCAAGCTGCGCGGCGGAGGCGGCGCCGAGCAGTCCCGCACCCGCCACGGCATGGTTCGCCGCCTGGGGCTGTGCGGCGTCCGGCTCGGCCGGGACGGAGGGCGTCGGCCGGGTCAGCGGGACCGCGGCCGTCGGCACATCGGCCCCGTGCTCCGCGGCCGCGGCGCCCAGCACCGCGCCGACGAGGGCGGGAGGGACGGCATCGAGCGGCGGGGTGTGACGGCCGGGGCCGGCGTGCGGATCCGCGGCGGCCTCCTCGAGGGCCGCGAGGAACGCGGCGCCCGTGGGGAACCGGTCCTCCGGATCCTTGCGCAGGGCGCGCAGCACCACGGGGTCGAACGCGGGCGGCAGGTCGGGGTCGACGTCGGAGGGTGCCGGCGGCTCCTCGCGCACGTGCTGGTAGGCCACGGCCAGCGGCGTGTCACCCGTGAAGGGGGGTCGGCCCGTGAGCAGCTCGAACAGCAGGCAGCCGGCCGCGTAGAGGTCGGCGCGGCCGTCCACGGTGCGGCCCGTCGCCTGCTCCGGGGCCAGGTAGAGGGCCGTGCCCACCACGGCCTGGGTCTGCGACGTGGTGGCGGAGGTGTCGGCCAGCGCATGGGCGATCCCGAAGTCCATCACCTTCACGGCGCCCGTCTCCGTGACCATGACGTTCGCGGGCTTCACATCGCGGTGGACGATGCCCTCCTCGTGCGCGTGCTCGAGCGCTTCCAGCACGCCCCGGGTCCAGGCCACGGCACGGTCCGTGCCCACGGCGCCCTCGGCGTGCAGGATCTCCCGCAGCGTCCGGCCGGAGACGAGCTCCATCACCAGGAACGGGCAGTCCACCGGATGGAGGCCGTCCTCGAGGGAGACCTCGCCCGTGTCGTACACGGAGACGATCGAGGGGTGGTTCAGGGAGGCCGCCGAGCGTGCCTCCTTGCGGAAGCGCGCCTGGAAGTGCGGATCGCGCGCCAGGTCCCGGCGCATCAGCTTGACCGCCACCGGGCGGTGCAGCCGCAGGTCCTCGCCGCGGAAGACGTCCGCCATGCCGCCGCGCCCGATCAGCTCACCGATCCGGTACCGCCCGTTCAGGATCCTCTGCTCATCCACAGACACGTCCGCGTGCCCGTCCCGCCCGCCGCTCAAGCGGAGGGCGTGGCGTCGGCGGACGAGGCCTGCGCGCCACGCGCGTCGGCGGAGGAGGCCTCCGCGCCGCGCGCGTCAGCGGACGGGTCGGTGGTGGGCTGGCCCGTCGGCGCCGTGGACTCGCCGGAGGACTCCGTCGTCGGATCCCCCGTGGGTGTCGTCGGCTCCTCGGTCGGCTCCGGCATGGGCTCCGGGTCGGCGGTGGCCGTCGGGGATTCGGCGGTGGGGGACGGGCTGGGCTCGTCCGAGGCCGACGGGCTCGGCCCGGTGCTCGGCTCCTCCGACGCGCTGGGCTCCGGCTCCGAGGCGGGCTGGGACGCCTCGCGGGTCGGCGCGGCGTCGGACCCGCCGGTGGCCACGATCAGCTGCACGTGCGTGTCATAGCGGTGTCGCTCGCCCTCGCCGGGCACCACGCGCACCACCTCGCCGTCGGCGCCGTCGGCGGACGGGTCGTCCACCCGGTCCACGGTGAAGCCGCGGTCGCGCAGCGTCTGGATCGCGCTCTCCACGGGCTGGCCCACGAGGCCCTCCGGGATGACGCCCTCCCCGGTGGAGACGGCCAGCGTGACGGTCTCACCGCGCCGCAGCGCCCCCACGGGGTTGATCTCCTCGACGGTGCCCTGCGGGCTCTGCGCGTCGCGGTCCTCCTCGCGCACCGCCAGGCCGAGGCCCTCGAGCTCGGTGCGCACCTCGCTCACGGGGCGACCCTTGTACGCCTCCGGGTCCACGTGCACGGACGACTCCTCCTGCGAGGTCGCCGGCGCCGAGCCGCCGACGCCGCGGCCACCCGTGAGCAGCGGCCACAGCAGGGCCCCCAGCAGGGCGAACACCACGAGCCCGAGCAGCGCCCACAGCGGCCAGCGGTTGGCGCGTCGCCGGCGGGCGGGTGCGGAGCCGCCCCCGGCGGGCGGGCCCGGGTCCACGACGTCGCCCGGGCGGGTCTGCTGATCACGCACGGCGGCGATCTCGTGGTCGCGCGTGCTCGCGCTCGCGGCGGCGCCGGCCACACCGGCCGCGCCCACGGCCGCCGCACCGGCGGCGCCGGGGCCGCGGGCGTCGTCGTCGGTGCGGGGCTGGGCCGCGGTCACCGGCAGCGCCGCGGTGGCGGGGAAGCCGTCCGTCCGGGTGCCCTCGGCGCGGGGATGGGTGGTGCGCATGCCGTCGTAGTCCAGGGGGGCGGTCTCGGCGCCCGAGGGGTCGGCCACGCCCTGCTCCTCGAGGAAGGCGGCCAGGCCGGGCACGGCCTCCACCGCGCCGCGGGTGTCCTTGCGACGCAGCGCGTCGGCGGCC
The DNA here is from genome assembly GCF_052220525.1 of Micrococcus sp. TCR-5. Lineage (NCBI taxonomy): Bacteria > Bacillati > Actinomycetota > Actinomycetes > Micrococcales > Micrococcaceae > Micrococcus > Micrococcus sp. TCR-5. Next base: position 96,383 of record NZ_JBQPDO010000005.1, on the reverse strand, counting down.
TCCGAGAGCGCGGTCGCGTCCGAGGGCCGCTCCTTGGGGTCCTTCGAGAGCATGCACATGATCAGGGCGCGCACCGGGGCCGGGACGGTGTCCGGCAGGGGCGGCGGGGTGTCGTTGACCTGGGCGAGGGCGATCGCGATCTGGGACTCGCCCGTGAACGGGCGATGCCCGGCGAGGGCCTCGTAGCCGATGATGCCCAGCGAGTAGAGGTCGGAGGAGCCGGTGGCTTGCTGCCCCGTGGCCTGCTCGGGCGCGAGGTACTGGGCGGTGCCCATCACCTGGCCGGTGGCCGTGAGCGGGACCTGGTCCGCCAGGCGCGCGATGCCGAAGTCCGTCACCTTCACCCGGCCGGTGGGCGTGATCATGAGGTTGCCGGGCTTGACGTCGCGGTGCACGAGCCCCTGGGCGTGGGCCGCCGAGAGCGCGGCCGCCGTCTGCGCGATGATCCGCAGGGTCCGCTCGGGGGAGAGCACCTTCTCCTTCTCGAGGATGGAGGACAGCGGCTGGCCCGGCACGAGCTCCATGACGAGGTAGGCGGAGCCCTTCTCCTCGCCGTAGTCGTAGACGTTGGCGACGCCGGGGTGGTTCAGCAGCGCCGTGTGCTGGGCCTCCGCCCGGAAGCGGCGCAGGAAGTTGGGGTCACCTGTGTACTCCTCCTTGAGGATCTTCACGGCGGTGATCCGGCCCAGGACCTTGTCCCGCGCCTTCCACACCTCACCCATGCCGCCGATCGCGATGCGATCGGTCAACTGGTACCTGCCGCCGAGGGTGATGCCCGATGTCGGCCTCATTCCGTGACCACCGCTTCCATGATTGCCTTCATGCCACTGACGACTGTCTGATGTCCAACCCCCGGCGGCTCGTCCTCCACCACGATCGTCACGGCCGCCCGGGGGTTCTCGCTCGCGTCGAAGCCGGTGATCCAGGAGTGCACGTTGCCCGTGTCCCCGACCTCGGCCGTGCCCGACTTCGCCGCGATCCGCACCGTGTCCGACTGCACGGATCCCAGGATGCCGTCCTCCACCGCCGAGACCATCATGTCCGAGACCTGCCCGGCCACCTCGGGGGTCGTGGCCCGGCCGCGCTCACGGGGGCTGAACTCCTGCACCGTGGTGAGGTCCGAACGGCGGACCGCCTTGATCAGCTGCGGCTCCATGACCACGCCGTCGTTCGCGATGCCGGCGGCCACCATAGCCATCTGCAGCGCGGTGGCCTGCACGTCCCGCTGGCCGATCGAGGACTGCGCCAGCGCGGCGTCGTCCAGGTCGGAGGGGAACACGGAGCCGGTCACGGGCAGCGGGTAGTCGAAGGAGTCGTTGAAGCCGAACCGCTCGGCGACCTCCCGGATCCGGTCCTGGCCCAGCTCGACGGCGGCCATGGCGAACGGCGTGTTGCAGGACTGCGCCAGCGCCCACGTGAGGGTCTGACGCCCCACGGTGTTGCACGGTGAGCCGTCGTAATTGGGCAGCTCCGTGGTCGTGCCGGGCAGCGTCCACGCGGCGGGGATGTCCACCGTCCCGTCCGGGGTGTAGTCACCGGACTCGAGCATGGCCACCGCGTCGATCAGCTTGAACGTGGAGCCGGGGGACACGAGCTGCTCCGCGGCGCGGTTGCGGTACGCGCTGGCACCGGGGATCTGGTCGATCGCGGCCATGGCCGCCTGCGCCTCGGCCGGGCTGTGCGAGGAGAGCGCGTTGGAGTCGAAGCTCGGCTTCGACACCATGGCCAGGATCTCGCCTGTCGTCGGGTCCGTGACCACGGCGGAGGCGCGCACGCCGTCCGGGAGCGCGTCGTACGCCAGGCGCTGCAGCTCGGGGTCGATCGTCAGCTCCACCTGGTCGCCCTCAGGCGTGGCACCCGTGATGATCTCCATGGCGCGGTCCACGAACTGGGACGTGGGGGTGCCGGAGAGCTGCTCGTTCATGGCCGCCTCCAGCCCGTCGGTGCCGTAGGTGAGCGAATAGAAGCCTGTGAGCGGGGCGTACAGCTCGGGCTCGTGGTAGACGCGCTGGTAGTGGTACGCGTCGTCGGAGGGGACGGACTCGGCGATCGGCTCGCCGTCCACGAGGATCGGCCCGCGCGGGGCGCCGAACTCCAGGAACATCTGCCGCGAGTTCAGGGCGTGCGTCTTGAGCTGGTCCGCGGCCAGCACCTGGATGACGGACGCGGCCAGCGCGAGCACCAGGATCATGGCCGCCATGACGGTCCACGTGCGTCGGATCGCCTCGTTCACCGCTCCTCACCTCCTCCCGGGGGCACGGCCGCCGCCGGGAGCGCCGTGCCGGGGTCGAGGTGGCCGGCGCCGGGCCCGGACGCGTTGACCATCCCGTCCACGACCACGGGACGGCGGGCGGCGTTCGAGATGCGCAGCACGAGCCCCACGATGATCCAGTTGGCCAGCAGCGACGAGCCGCCGGCGGCGAGGAACGGCGTCGTGAGGCCGGTGAGCGGCAGCACGAGGGTCACGCCGCCCATCACCACGAACACCTGCCACGCCATGGTGAAGGCCAGGCCGGAGGCGAGCACCTTGCCGAACGCGTCGCGCACGCCGAGGGCGGCGCGCATCATGCGGGTGACGAGCAGGAGGTACAGGACGAGCACGGCGGCCAGGCCCACGAAGCCGAGCTCCTCGCCGATGGCCGTGAGGATCATGTCCGAGAAGGACAGCGGCACCTGGGTGGGGTTGCCCGCGCCCAGGCCGGTGCCCATCAGCCCGCCTGAGGCCATCGCGAACAGGCCCTGGACCACCTGGTAGGAGCCGCCGAAGTCGCGATGGTAGATCTCGGGGTCGAAGGCCCTCAGCCAGATCTCGAACCTGGCGGTCACGTGCGGCATGAACAGGAACGCCAGCGCCGCGCCGAAGGCGATCAGGCCCAGGCCGAGGAGGATCCAGGAGGCGCGGGACGTGGCGATGTAGAGCATCGCCATGAACATGCCGAAGAACAGCAGGGCCGAGCCCAGGTCGCGCTGGAACACGAGCACGCCGAGCGCCAGGAGCCAGCCGGCCAGCAACGGGCCGAGGTCCCGGGCTCGGGGGAAGGTCACCGGGCCCACACGGCGGCCGGCCAGCAGGATCAGGTCGCGGTTCGCGGAGAGGTAGCCGGCGAAGAAGATGGCCAGCGTGATCTTGGCGATCTCGCCGGGCTGGAAGGTGCCGAATCCGACGTCGATCCAGATCCGCGCCCCGTACATGCTCAGGCCCAGCCCGGGCACGAGCGGCAGGAGCAGCAGCACGCCGGACGCGGCGAGGAACAGGTAGGGCCAGCGCCGCAGCACCCGGTGGTCGCGCACCAGGAACACCAGGGCGGAGGCCACCAGGACGGCCAGGACGGACCACACGAGCTGCGAGGTGGGGTTGGCCATCGCGGCGTCCTGGCTCAGCCGGTGGATCATGGCCAGGCCCAGCCCGTTGAGCAGGGCGGTGATCGGCAGCATGAACGGGTCCGCGTAGGGGGCCCGCAGCCGCAGGACCACGTGCAGCACGAGGGTGGCGGCGCCGAAGACGCCCAGCGGCACCCAGGCGGTGGAGTCCAGCGGGGCGTCCGTGCCGATCATGCCCAGCAGGTCCGCCCCCAGGGCGATGGCCAGGGCGGCCAGCAGCAGGACCAGTTCGATGTTCCGGCGCGGGCGTGCGGGGGAGATCACCTCGGTCACGGGGCCTCACCTCCCGTCGCGCTCGGGGACGACGCCGGGCTCGTCGGCGCGGTGGAGCCGGACGCGTCCGAGGGGCGGGCGGAGGACGACGACGGCGTCGTGCTCGGCCGGGCCCGCTCGGAGGGCTCACCGGCGGGGGCGGGGGCGTTCGGGTGCAGCGAGTCGCGCAGCTCGGCGACGATCTGCTCCGCGTGGTCCACGTCCCGGGCGGGCATGCCGGCGTTCACGCGGTCGCGTGCGTACGCGGGCAGCGCGTCCACCGGGAGGTCGGTCTGGCGGTCCACGTGGGACAGCTCGAGCGGGCCCAGCCGCTGGGAGACGCCCTTGAACACGGCGATCCGGCCGTCGTTGGCCCCCACGTAGTACTGCGTCTGGGTCCACAGGTAGCCCCACACGGCCACGGCCGCGAGGGTGAGGGCGAGCAGCGTGGTGAACACGGGGATGAACCAGCCGCGGCGGTACTGCACCGGGCGGTCGTCCTTTCCACGCCGCCGACGCGCGGCCCCGTCCTCGGGGCCGCCGGCGGGCCCGGCGGTCGCCGGGGCCGGGGTGGGGGCCGTGGTCATCGGCTCGGCGGCCTCGTCGGACGGGTGGTCGGCAGCGGTGGCGGCCGGTGTGGCGGCGGAGGAGGAGCCGGCGGCGGCAGCGGTGCCGCTCTGCGCGGCGGGCGGGACGGAGGCGTCCGGGCGCGGGGCGGCGGCGGGATCCGGCCCGTCCGTGAGGACGGCCGCGGTGCGCCGGGGACGGTTCTCCGGCACGGGCGTCTCGCCGAGCAGGGCGGCGGCACGGCGGCGCGTGGAGCTGCGGGTGACCACGGGGATGCGATCGGTCTTCACGGCGTTGGAGGCCGCGCCGACGAGCAGGTGAGGCCGTGCGTCCAGGTCCTCGCGCAGCAGCAGGCCGGAGACCGGGCCGACCTCGGGCGGGTGGGCGGCGGCGAGGGCCTGCTCGGACAGGTGGACGTCCGGGACGGGGGCCAGCTCCTCCGCCGTGCCCTCCGCGATCTCGAACGCCACCACGGTGACGTTGTCCGGGGCGCCGCCCTTGAGGGTGAGGTCCACGAGGGTGTCGACGGCCTGGTTGAGAGCCTCCGAGTCCCGCAGCACCTCGTGGATCTTCTCGGGGGGGACCACGTCCGTGAGGCCGTCCGAGCAGAACAGCCACCGTTCTCCGGGGGCGACGGGCACCTCGAACACGTCCAGCTCGGGGGAGGCGTCCACGTCGCCGAGCACGCGCATGAGCACGTTCTTGTTCGGGTGGAACGGGGCCTCCCCGGCCTCGAGGCGCCCCTCGTCCACGAGCTTCTGCACGAACGTGTGGTCCGTGGTGACCTGGGAGAACTCGCCGTCCGCGAGCCGGTAGGCACGGGAGTCGCCGATGTGCGCGATGTGCAGCGTGGTCCCCGCGAGCAGGCCGGCGGTGCACGTGGTGCCCATGCCGGCGAGCTTGGGGTTGGCGTGCACCAGCTCGTTGAGGATCAGGTTGGCGTTCTGGATCTCGTCCGGCAGCACCGTGGCCGGGTCCTCGTAGCCCACCGCATCCAGCGGGGCCAGATCCAGCACCGTGGACGCGCTTGCCACGTCGCCGCCCACGTGCCCGCCCATGCCGTCCGCGAGCACGGCCAGATGACGGCCCACGTAGGCGGAGTCGTCGTTCTTGGCACGGACGCGGCCGACGTCGGAGCGGGCGGCGTAGCGGAGGACGAGGGTCATGGGTCAGGCCTCGAGCTCCATGACGGTCTTGCCGATGCGGATGGCCGTGCCGGGGCCCACGGGCAGCGCGCGGGTGACGGGGGCGCCGTTCACGTAGGTGCCGTTCGTGGAGCCGAGGTCCTCGAGGAACCAGCGGGTGCCCTGCGGGAACAGCCGGGCGTGGCGGCCGGAGGCGTAGTCGTCCACGAGCACCAGGTCGGCGTCCTGGGCGCGGCCCATCAGCAGGGGACGGCCCTCCAGGGCGATGGTCTGCCCGGCCTTCGGGCCCTCGACCACCCGCAGGGTCCGGGACAGCCGCGGGGCCGGCGTCGTCGGCGCGGACGCGGCGGGGGCCGGCGTCGACGCGGGCGCGGGTCGGTCGACCGCGGACGAGCCCGCCCCGGCGACCCCGGCCGCGGGCGCCGCGGTGACCAGGCCGGCGTCGCGCTGGGCCTGCTGGAGGCGCGTCTTGTTGCGCCGGCCGACCACGAGGTCGCGGCCCTGCGCCATGACGATGGAGATGATCAGCACCCACAGGGCCAGCAGCAGGCCCATGCGGAGCACGGCGACGGCGAGCTCGCTCATGCGCGGCCCCCCGTCCCGCCGAAGAACAGCAGCTCGGTCTGGCCGACGGTCACCACGTCCCCGTCGCGCAGGGTGACGGAGCCGTCCACGCGGCGGCCGTTGACGAGCACGCCGTTGCGGCTGCCCAGGTCCAGGAGCGTGACCGTGGAGCCGACGGTGAGCAGGCGCAGGTGCTCGCGGGACACCGAGGAGTCCGGGATCACGAGGTCGGCACGCTCGGCCGAGCGGCCGAGGATCAGGTCGTCCCCGTCCAGGGGGAGCATGCGGCCGTCCAGCTCGAGGGCCGGGCCGGCGGGCTCGGTCACGGGGCGGCCCATCACGACGGTCGGCTGGTCGGCGTGGGAGGGGGCGGCGGGCGCGGCCGGGGCGGCGGCCCGGCGGGGCGCCGGACGGGGTCCGACGCGCGGGGCGGGGGAGGGCTCACGGGGCGCGGCCGCCGGCAGGTCCTCGACCAGTCGGTCCGGCGCCGCGGCGGAGGCTCCCGGGCCGTGGGCGGTGGCGGGCGAGGCGCCGTCGTCGTGGGGGGCCGGGGCGGTGAGCGAGCCGTCGTCCAGGCGGGTGACCACGCGCAGGTCCCCGGCGCGCACGTCCGCGTCCGGGTGGAAGGCGACCCGGACCGTGCCGGGCAGCGCATAGCCCTGGGAGTCGGCGTGGCGGATGACCTCATCGCACAGCTCGCTGGCGAGGGTGGACCCCCACGAGCGGGCGCGTTCGAAGTCGGCGGGGGAGAAGTGGACCACGTAGCTGTTGGGCGCGACCGTGTGGCCCTCCGACAGGGCGAGAGACTCGTCGTCCATCGCCTGCCGCAGGGCCGAGGCGATCTCCACCGGCTTGACCGCCCGCGGACCGCCGGCCGAGAAGGCCGAGCGCACGACCCGCTCGAGGCCGCGTTCGAGGTTGTCCAGAAGTCCCACGACGGGGCCCCTTTCCACAGTTGTCCGTCCCGATACTACGGGCCGGGCTGGGAGACCGCCGAGAACAGCGGGATCCTGCCGGGTGGAACGCGGGTGGGAGAGGTGCCGGAGGGGGCGAGCCGCGGGGGTGGTGGGGACGCGGGGGCGGGCGTCGGGGCCGATTTGCGCGCCCGGGCGAGCGGGGGTTAGAGTATTCCTCGCTGCCTGTGACGGTCGCCGGATGTCCGGGGCTGAGAGCAGGAAGCCGCTCGCGCGAGTGGCGGAATTGGTAGACGCGCTGGCTTCAGGTGCCAGTGTTCGCAAGGACGTGGGGGTTCAAGTCCCCCCTCGCGCACCGAGGACGAAGGCCCCGGAACCACACGGTTCCGGGGCCTTCGGCGTTCCCGGGCTGGTCCCCACTCACCGTTTGAGGGCGGTTTCGGGCGGTATCCACGCCGAATACCGCCCGAAACCGCCCCCAAACGCCGCGGGGTGGGCCGGGTGCGGGGCCGCGCGCCCGACGCCGGCCCTCACGGCTTGACGCACACCACCGGGACGCGCGCCTCGAGGATGATCTGCTGCGCGGCCGATCCCAGCAGCAGCTTGCCCACGGGGGAGCGGTGCTTCACGCCCACCACGATCCGGCTCGCGCCCACGCGCTCGGCGTGCTCGAGCAGGTCGCCGACGGCGTCCCGGCCGCGCTCCTGGGCGTGCGCCACGGACGCGACGACGCCGGCCTCGCGCGCCTCCGCCTCGTCCGGCTCGGTCCCGTCGAGGGAGAACCAGACCACGTCCTCTCCGCGCAGGGCTGCCTCGGCCAGAGCGGCCCGCCAGGCCGCGGCGCTCTCGGGGGTGCTGGTTCCGGTGCTGATGATCGTCATGGGGACCACTGTGCGTCATGGACGCGGCCCCCGTCACCACCCGGACCGGTTGTCGTCGGTCACTCTGCGGACGCAGAGCGCGCGCGGCCCCGCCGCGCTGTTACCGTGACCTCCACCACTCGCACCTGTCCCCGGCGCCACTCCCTGGCGGCGGGGTGTCTCTGTTAGGAACCGCCATGCCCTCCACCTCCCCCGACGGCCCCCCGCGCCGACGCACGGGGATCGGCCGGATCGTCTTCAGCGTGATCGCGGTGCTCACCGTGCTCGCGGCCTCCGCCTTCTCCATCCGCTCGGCTTCGGGAGGGAACGACATCCGCACCAACCTGACCCTCATCGCCCCCGCGGCCGCCGGCGGCGGCTGGGACTCGTTCCAGCGCGAGCTGCAGCAGACCATGCGCGTCAACGGGCTCGTGAACAACGTCCAGGTGGTCAACATCCCCGGCGCCGGCGGCAACATCGCCCTCGGTCAGCTGACCACGCTCGAGGACGCGAACAACCTCATGGTGGGCGGCACCGGCCAGATCGCCGCCCACGCGGCCCGTGGCACCGGCCCCGAGCTCTCCCAGGTCACCGCGGTCAGCCGCGTCGTCGAGGAGTACAGCCTCGTGGTGGTCCCGGCGGACTCGCCGTACCAGAGCATGGACGACCTGGTGACCGCCTGGCGCGCCGATCCCGCCCACGTGGCGTGGACCGGCGGCGGCTCCTTCGACCAGCTCGTCATGGCGGACATCGCCCGCACGGCCGACGTGCCGGTCGCGGACACCACCTACATCCCGTCCGACGGCGGCGGTGAGGCCATCCAGGCCCTGCTCAACGGCACCGCCCAGGCCTCCGCCGGCGGCTTCGCGGACATCTACCCGCAGGTCGAGGCCGGCCGACTGCGCGCCCTCGGCGTGGTGGCGGCCGAGCCGCTGGCCGGCGTCGAGGAGATCCCGACCCTGAGCTCCCAGGGCTACGACGTCACGCTCACCAACTGGCGCGCCCTGTTCGTGCCCCCGGGCGTCTCCGCGGAGGAGCGCACCGAGCTCGAGGCCCTCATCGCCGAGGCGGTCGACACCCCCGAGTGGAAGGAAGCGGTGCAGCGCAACTACTGGAACCCCGTGCCCCTCTCCGGCGCCGAACTCGAGGAGTTCATCGCCGCCGAGAAGGAGCGCATCGGCACGCTGACGGAGGAGATCAAGTGAGCCACGCATCCACCGTCCCCCCCGCCGCCGACGCCCCCTCCCGCTGGGGACGCGCCGCCGGGCTCTCCGCGCTCGTCATGCCGGCCGTGCTGGCCGCGTTCAGCCTCTACCTGCTGCTGGGATCCCTGGCCATGGACACCGACGGCGCCGACTTCCCCGGCCCGGACTTCTTCCCGCTGATCCTCGCGGTCGCGGGCCTCGTGATCGCCGCCGCGCTCGCAGTGGAGGTCGTGCGCGTGCGCCAGGCCCCCGAGGGTCAGGCCGACGCGGACGGCGAGGTCGGCCAGGCGGCCGGCCCGCTGACCCTGTTCCACTCGGACTTCGGCGCGCTGGCCTGGTGCTTCCTCGGCTTCCTCGCGTTCGCCGTCCTGCTGCCCTGGCTGGGGTGGATCCTCGCCGGGGCGCTGCTGTTCTGGTGCGTCACCCGCGCGTTCGGCGCCCCGCACCCCGTGTTCGACATCCTCGTCGCCCTGTTCGTCTCCTCGCTGGCCTACCTCGGCTTCGCGGTGGCCCTGGGCCTGACCCTGCCCTCGGGCATCCTGGGAGGTGGCTTCTGACATGGAGACCCTCGGACTCCTCATGGAGGGCTTCGCCGGAGCCCTCACCCCCATGAACCTGCTCTGGGTGGTGCTGGGCTGTCTGCTCGGCACCGCGGTCGGCGTGATGCCCGGACTGGGCTCCTCGATGGCCGTGGCCCTGCTGCTGCCCATGACCTTCGCCCTCGAGCCCACCGCCGCGTTCATCATGTTCTCCGGCGTGTACTTCGGCGGCCTCTTCGGCGACTCCACCATGGCCATCCTCATGAACACCCCCGGCCAGGCCTCGGCCATCGCCTCCACGTTCGAGGGCCACCGCATGGCCCAGGACGGCCGGGCGGCCCAGGCCCTGGCGACGGCGGCGCTCGGCGCCTTCATCGGCGGCATGGTGGCCTCGGTGTGCGTCGTGTTCCTCGCCCCCGTCCTGGCGGAGTTCTCCACGAGCTTCGGGCCCGCGGAGTACTTCGCGCTCGCGCTCTTCGCGTTCGTGGCCACCTCCTCGGTGGTCGCCGACTCGGTGCTGCGCGGCCTGGCCTCCCTGGTGCTGGGACTGGGCATCGCCGTCGTCGGGATCGACGCGGTGACCGGCACCGAGCGCTTCACGATGGGCTCCCCGCAGCTGTTCGACGGCATCCCGCTCGTGACCGTCACGGTGGCGATCCTCGCGCTCGGCGAGGTGTTCCACGTGGCCTCCCGGGTGCGCCGCGAGCACGAGGACCTGCGCATCCGTCGCACCGGCCGGCCGTGGCTCTCGGGCGCCGAGTTCCGCGAGGCCGCCCCGGCGTGGCTGCGCGGCACGGCGATCGGCCTGCCGTTCGGCATCGTGCCGGTGGGCGGCTCCGAGGTGCCGACGTTCCTGGCGTACTCGGCCGAGCGGCGCCTGGACCGGCGCCGGGCGCATCCACAGTTCGGCCGCGGCGCGATCCGCGGGCTGGCGGCCCCGGAGGCCGCGGGCAACTCGACCACCGGCATGGCGATGGGTGCCCTGCTCACGCTCGGCCTGCCCGTCTCCGCGACGGCGGCCATCATGCTGGCGGCGTTCCGCCAGTACGGGCTGCAGCCCGGCCCCCTGCTGTTCGACCGCAGCCCGGACCTCGTGTGGGCGCTGCTGGCGAGCTTCTTCATCGCGATGATCGTGCTGCTGGCGATCAACCTGCCGTTCGCGCAGCTGTGGGCCAAGCTCCTGCTCATCCCGAAGCACTACCTCTATGCGGGGATCACGCTGTTCTGCGGGCTGGGCATCTACGCCACCACGGGCGCGGTGTTCGACCTGCTGATGCTCCTGGGGATCGGCGTGCTGGGCTTCCTGATGCGGCGGTACGGCTACCCGCTGGCGCCGCTGATGATCGGCATGGTGCTCGGCCCGCTCGCGGAGACCAGCCTGCGAGACGCCCTGCTCAGCTCGGTCGGCGACCCGGCCGTGCTCGTCTCCACCCCCATCACGTGGGTGATCTACGGGATCCTGGCGATCGTGCTGGCGTTCTCGGTGCGGGCCGCCGTCGTGCGCCGGACGCGTCAGGACGTGTGAGCGGAGGCGGGATCCGCACCCCCGAAGGCAACGCGGGTTGAGTTGTCACCGGTGTGCGGCCTCCGCACCCATGACAACTCAACCCGCGTTTCTGGTGGGCGGCGGCCCCGCTCAGTAGTGGTACGTGTCCGACGGCGCTGTGATCGCGTTGTCCTGGTCCGGGTACCGCGTGGAGTGCACCCCGAACGCGGTGGCCAGCCCGAGGATCTTCTCCGCACGCGCCTTGCGGGGCAGGTCGGAGCCGTTGCGGATCTCGCCGCCGTCGGCCTCGAAGTCCGCAAGGAACTCGTGGGCCCACGCCAGCTCCTCCTGGGACGGGCTGAGCCCCTCGTTCACGGCCGCGCACTGCTCCGGCGCGAGGCACAGCTTGCCGGTCATGCCGAACTCCGCGGTCACCGCCGTCGCCTCGGCGAGCTTCACGCCGGTGGAGCCCACGGTCGGCCCGTCGATCGCGCCCGGCAGCCCCGTGGCCCGCGCCGCGATCGTGAACTGGGACCGCGTGTACGCCAGCGCCATCGGCGACTCGCCCAGGCCGGTGTCGCGGCGGAAGTCGCCGATCCCGAAGGCCAGCCGGAACGTGCCCTTCGCGGCGGCGATCGAGTCGATCCGCTGCAGCCCGCGCGCCGTCTCCACGAGCGCCACGACGGGCACGCCGGGCAGCCGTCGGGCGGTCTCGTTCACGTGGTCCGTGGACTCCACCATCGCCAGCACGACGCCGGCCAGGCCGCCCTCGGAGACCGGCCCGCCCAGGTGCGCGGGCAGGGCCGCGGCGAGCGCCTCGACGTCCTGCTCCCACCACCGCGAGCCGTAGCCGTTGAGCCGCACCCAGCCGGTGTGCCCGGAGGTCAGCCAGGCGACGGCGTCCCCGCGGGCCTGGTCCTTGTCCTTGGGGGCCACGGCGTCCTCGATGTCGAGGATGACGATGTCCGCGGCCGAGTCCTCGGCGGGCTGGAACCGTTCGGGCTGGGCGGCGTTGACCAGCAGCCAGGAGCGGGCGAGCTCCGGGTCGATGCGCTGGCCGGGCACGGGCTGGAACGCGGGGGAGGGGGTGATCGCGGCGGGCAGGGTCACGGTCATGAGGGGCTCCTTCACGGGGCTGGGGCGTCGGGCCGACGTCGCGGGCGGGGTGCCTCGCGCGGCGGACGGCCGGGGGACGGACCAGGTGGGCCCTGAGCGAGCGGCGTCGGTTCGACGCCGAAGGGCGCCGCGGGTGTGCGGCGCGTCCACAGCACAGTACACGCCACCGTGTCCGACGTCACCCGGGTGGGCGTGGATCTCGGCTCAGAAGGGGTGACGGGTGCGGGGGGAGCGCGTAGCGTTCATCGCGGTCCGGACGGCGTCGGCCGCGCAATGGGGCGCGGCCCTCCGCGCGTCGGTCGGGCCGCGACACATCCCTTCCCACCGGACCACGAGGACGCTCAATGACGAGGATCCCCGCCGAGGACGAGGCCGTGACGGCCCCGTCCTCCCCGCTCGACAACGCCCTGGCCCAGCTCTCCGCCGCCGTGAAGACGCTCGGCTACGACGAGGGCCTGCACCAGATGCTCGCCGCCCCCCGCCGCGAGATGGCCGTCTCCATCCCCCTGCGCCGCGACGACGGCTCCACCGAGGTGCTCCGCGGCTACCGCGTGCAGCACAACTTCTCCCGCGGCCCGGCCAAGGGCGGCGTGCGCTTCAGCCTGGACGTGGACCTGGACGAGGTCCGCGCACTGGCCATGTGGATGACCTGGAAGTGCGCCCTGCTGGACGTGCCCTACGGCGGCGCCAAGGGCGGGGTGACCATCGACCCGCGCCAGTACTCGAAGGCCGAGCTCGAGCGCGTCACCCGTCGCTACACCTCCGAGATCCAGCCGATCATCGGCCCCGAGGTGGACATCCCCGCCCCGGACGTGGGCACGAACGAGCAGACCATGGCCTGGATGATGGACACCTACTCGGTGAACGTCGGCCACACCACGCTCGGCGTGGTCACCGGCAAGCCCGTCTCGCTCGGCGGCTCGCTGGGCCGCGCCTCCGCCACCTCGGCGGGCGTGGTCCACGTGGCGCTCGCCGCGCTCGAGCACCTCGGCATCGAGCCGTCGCGGGCGACGGCCGCGGTCCAGGGCTTCGGCAAGGTCGGCGCCGGCACGGTCGAGCTGCTCGAGGCGGCCGGCGTGAAGGTCGTGGCCGTGTCCGACCAGTACGGCGCCGTGCGCGACGAGGGCCTGCACTACGACGCCCTGCAGAGGCAGCTCTGGGACACCGGCTCCGTGAAGGACACCCCCGGCACCGCGCCCATGGACGCGGACGAGCTGCTCGAGATGGACGTGGACCTCGTGGTCCCGGCCGCCGTGCAGTCCGTGCTGACCGAGGAGAACGCCCCGCGCGTGCGCGCCCGGCTGGTGGTGGAGGGCGCCAATGGCCCCACCACGGGCGAGGCCGACCGCATCCTCTCCGAGAAGGGCGTCCTGGTCGTCCCGGACATCCTGGCCAACGCCGGCGGCGTGATCGTCTCCTACTTCGAGTGGGTCCAGGCGAACCAGGCCTACTGGTGGAGCCGCGAGGAGGTGGACGAGCGCCTGAAGCGGCGCATGGTCGCTGCGTGGCAGGCCGTGCTGGCCACCTCCGAGAGTCGCCGCGTGAGCCTGCGGGAGGCCGCCACCCTGACCGCTGTCCAGCGCGTGGCCGAGGCCCACCGCACCCGCGGCCTCTACCCGTGACGGGGGGCGGCCCCGCCGCCTGACCCCGTCCGGCCGCCCGAGCGCGGCCCCGCTGCCCGACCGCGGGCCGGCGGCCCGGAACCCCCGGAGGTTCCGGGCCGTCGTCGTGGGCGGACTCGTCCCTGATGTGCCCCCGGCCCGTGACGTCCGTCTCTATTTCGAATTTTGACGATCGAGCGTGGACGGACCGCCCGGATGATGTTTGAATTTGAAACAAGTTCGGAGGCCACGGAGCCATCGCCCCCCGCGACGACCCACCCCGGACGCACCAGACAGACCCGCTGAGAAGGGGCACCCCATGCACGCCATCACCCCCGGAACCTGGAACCTGGACCCCGCGCACTCGGACGTCGACTTCGTCGTCCGCCACGCCGGCATCTCCAAGGTCCGCGGCACCTTCCACGCCGTGGAGGGCCAGCTCGTCATCGCCGAGGAGTTCACCCAGTCCTCCGTCGAGGTGACCGTCGACGTCGCTTCCATCAGCACCAAGAACGAGGGCCGCGACGCCCACCTGCGCTCCGCCGATTTCTTCGACGTGGAGCAGTTCCCCACCATGACCTTCCGCTCCACCGAGGTCCGCGGCGAGCCCGAGGAGTTCACCCTGGTCGGCGAGCTGACGCTGCACGGCGTCACCCAGACCGTGGAGCTCGAGGCCGAGTTCGGCGGCCAGGACAAGGATCCCTTCGGCGTGACCCGCGTGGGCTTCGAGGCCACGGGCGAGATCTCCCGCAAGGACTTCGGCCTGACCTGGAACGCGGCCACCGAGGCCGGCGGCCTCCTGGTATCGGACAAGGTGAAGCTCGAGATCGGCGCCGCCTTCGTGCTGCCCGAGGCCGACGCCCAGGCCTGAGCCTGAGTCGACCTCGCGCGTCGAGACCGGGTCCCTCGATGAGGGGCCCGGTCTCCTCGTAGGGTGGGGCCCATGATGGCTTCGAAGACCCCGCACCAGAACGTCACGTTCGACCTGCCCACCAAGGACGCCGGCCAGGACGGCGACCGGACGGGCCACGGCTACCTCGCGCTGCCCGCCGCCGGGAAGGGCCCCGGCGTGATCGTGATCCAGGAGTGGTGGGGTCTGGTGGACCACATCAAGGACGTGTGCGACCGCCTCGCCGACCTCGGCTTCGTCGCGCTCGCCCCGGACCTCTACGGCGGCTGGATCGCCCACGACGGCGACGAGGCCGGCGAGATGATGCAGAACCTGCCCGCCGAGGAGGGCGCCCGCCAGCTGGCCGGCGCCGTCGACTGGCTGCTCGCCCGGGACGAGGTGACCTCGCAGACCGTGGGGGCGATCGGCTTCTGCATGGGCGGCGGCTTCGTGCTCGCCCTCGCGGCCCAGCAGGGGGACAAGGTCTCCGCCGCCGTGCCGTTCTACGGCGTGGGCCAGGGCGTGCCCGGCGACTTCTCCGGCGTCACCGCCGCCGTCCAGGGCCACTACGCCGAGCAGGACGACTCCTTCCCCGTCGAGGACGCGCGGCAGCAGGAGCAGCAGATCCGTGAGGAGTCCGGGGCCGACGTCGAGTACTTCTACTACGACGCCCCGCACGCCTTCCACAACGACGAGAACCCCCAGGGCAACCACCGGCCCGAGGCCGCGGCCCTCGCCTGGGACCGCGCCGTCTCCTTCCTGAAGGAGAAGGTCCGCTGAGCGGCTCCCGTGGCGGCCGGGGCGGGAAGTCCCGCGCGAGCAGGGGCGGCCCCGCCCGGTCCACCCGCTCCGGCGGGCGCGGCGTGGCCAAGGGCGTGAAGCCCGCGGGCCGTGCCGGGGGCGAGGGCCGGCGTCGTCCCGCGCCCGCGCCGCCGGCCGACCTGCCCGTCCCGCCCGAGACCCTCTTCCTGGCCACCATCCCCGGGGCCACGCCGTCCACGTGGGTGGAGCGGTTCACCACGCGCCAGCGCACGGTGCAGCTCGTCAACCACGACGACGCGGCCCAGCTGGCCCACCTCGCCCACGACGACGCCGGTCAGCCCCGCCACTTCCTGCCGCAGCTGGGCTACGTGCGGCGCCGGCGCGACGTGTCCGCCGAGGAGTTCCTGCGCGCCGGCGACGTCGACCCGCGGCACGTGCACCTCGTGGGCGTCTACTCCGAGCTGCCGGTGGTGTGCGTGGGCAGGGACCACCTGCTCGCCGCGTGGGACGTGGACGCGGACGGCCCGGTGCCGCCCGCCGAGCTCGACCCGGACGAGGAGCTGGATCCCGCCCGCTTCGCCCCGGCCCCCAGCGCGGAGCCGATGGACGCCGCCGAGCTGCCCGGCGCGGGCGAGCGGATGGCCCTGGAGATCGCCGCGTCCGGCGCCGGCCACGTCGTGCTGCCGATGTCCGTGGCCCGCATGTTCGGCCGCAAGGACGTGATCGTGCTGCCGCTGGCCTCCACCCTCGACGACACCGTGGGCCTGTCCCGCGCCGACCGCGAGGCCGCCGCCACGCGGTCCGCGCTCGCGGACGAGCAGGCGCGGGCCCAGGCCGAGGCGGGCGCCGCCGTCGTCGATGGGGCGGATCCCGCGGGTCAGGGCGACGACGACGCCCGCCACCCCGGCTGGGACGTCGCCCTGGCCTGGCTCAAGGCGGCCGACTCGGAGCTCGTGCAGGCGTTCGTGGGGGTGGCGCGCGGGCGGCGGGGCGCCAGCTCGCGCTGAGGGCGGGCGCGCCTATGCTCGGAATGAGCCGCATCACACTCAAGGAGGGCGCATGTCCGAGCATCAGCAGCACGTCGGCCGCCGGGACCCCCGGATCAGCGACGAGGCCATCGAGCGCGGCCGCCGCGCCCACGAGCTCGACCGCGCGCACGTGTTCCACTCGTGGAGCGCGCAGCGCGACCTCACACCCATGACCATCCTCGACGCCGAGGGGTCGTGGGTGTGGGACGGCGAGGGTCGGCCCATGGTCGACTTCAGCGGGCAGCTCGTCTTCACGAACGTCGGCCACCGCCACCCGAAGATCGTGGCCGCGATCCGGGAGCAGGCCGAGACGCTCGCCACCGTGGCCCCGCAGCACGTCAACGACGCCCGGTCCGAGGCGGCCCGGCTGATCACGGAGCGGCTGCCGGAGTCCATCAACCACGTGTTCTTCACGAACGCGGGCGCGGAGGCCAACGAGCACGCGGTGCGGATGGCACGCCTGCACACGGGCCGGCACAAGGTGCTCTCCGCGTACCTCTCGTACCACGGCGCCACGCGCCTGACGGCGAACCTGACCGGCTCCCTGCGGCGCGTGGGCTCGGACTCGGCGTCCGACGGCGTCGTGCACTTCCAGCCCGCGTACACGTACCGCTCCGCGTTCGGCTCGGAGAGCGACGAGCAGGAGGCCGAGCGCGCGCTGGCCCACCTGCGCGACGTGATCGAGCTCGAGGGCCCCTCCACCGTGGCCGCCGTGATCCTCGAGGCCGTCCCCGGCACCGCGGGCATCTTCCTGCCGCCGCCCGGCTACATGGCCGGCGTCAAGGAGCTGTGCCGTGAGCACGGGATCCTGCTGATCATCGACGAGGTCATGGTCGGCTTCGGCCGCGTGGGCGAGTGGTTCGGCCACCAGCTGACGGGCGTCACCCCGGACATCGTCACGTTCGCCAAGGGGGTCAACTCCGGGTATGTGCCGTTGGGCGGCGTCGCCATGAGCGACGACGTCTACGAGAGCTTCGCGACCACGCCCTACCCCGGCGGCCTGACCTACTCGGGCCACCCCCTCGCGTGCGCGGCCGCCGTCGCCGCGATCACCGCGATGGAGGAGGAGGGCATGGTCGCCCACGCGAAGCGCATCGGCGAGGAGGTCATCGGGCCGCGCCTGGCCGAGATCGCCGCGGCCCACCCGAGCGTGGGCGACGTGCGCGGCGCCGGCGCGTTCTGGGCCGTCGAGCTGGTGAAGGACCGGCAGACCCGGGAGCGGCTGGCCCCGCTCGGTCAGGTCGCGCCCGTGATGGGGCGGATGATGGCCGAGGCCAAGGACCGCGGGCTGCTGCTGTTCATGGCCGAGAACCGGTTCCACCTGTGCCCGCCGCTGAACATCTCGGACGAGGACCTGCGCTTCGGCCTCGACGTGCTCGACCAGGTCCTCGCCCTCGCCGACGAGGAGGTCGCGGCCGGCTGACGGGACCCGCCCCCCAGCCCCGCCCGGCCCCGCCCCAGTCCGCCCACCCCGCGTTTTCGAACGTGAAAGGGGGGTTCTCAGCGCTTTCGGTCGTGAGATTGGCCCTATCTCACGACCGAAAGTGCGCGTGGCGCGGGATCGGGGTCAGCCGAGCCGGCCGGCCTCCGAGGCCTCGAACTCCTCCTCGTCCTCGGGCACCGGCTCGGTGCCGCGGGCGCGGGCGATCGCCGTCATGAGGTGGTACACCACCAGGGCGGCGACCGTGCCGAGCGTGATGCCGCCGAACACGAGCCCGCCGACCACGAGCTGGGGGTCGGCGATCGCGATGATCAGGCCCGCACCCGCCGTCATGAGGTTCACGGTGTTGGAGAAGTCCACGCGGTTCTGCACCCAGATGCGCACGCCCATCATGCCGATCATCCCGTAGAGGATGATGCCCGCGCCGCCGGCCACCCCGGCCGGGATGGTGGCGACGGCGGCCCCGAACTTCGGCAGGAACGCGAGGGCGATCGCGGTCAGGCCGGCCACCCAGTACGCCGCCGTCGAGTAGACGCGCGAGCTGGCCATCACGCCGATGTTCTCCGCATACGTGGTGGTGCCGACGCCGCCGCCCGCGCCGGAGAGCACGGTGGACAGGCCGTCCGCGATCAGGGCACGGCCGGTGAGCGGGTCCAGGTCGCGCTTGGTCATCAGCCCGACGGTCCTGACATGGCCGATGTTCTCCGCGACCAGCACGAGCACGACGGGCAGGAACAGGGGCAGCAGGTCCCAGCGCAGCTCCGGGCCGTGGAAGGGCGGCAGCCCGATCCAGGCGGCCTCCCCGACGGCGGCGAAGTCCACCTGGCCCTGCGCGAGGGCCAGCACGTAGCCCACCACGATGCCCACGAGGATGGACAGGCGGCCCAGGAGCCCCCGGAACGTCACGGCCGTGAGCACCACCGCCAGGGCCGTGCCGAACGTGGTGACCGGCACCTCCTGCATGGCCGTCGTCGTGGCGCCGGCGAGGTTGAGGCCGATCAGGGCCACGATCGTGCCCATCACCGCCGGCGGCATGAGCGCGTGGATCCAGCCGGTGCCGGCGCGGTGCACGATCACGCCGATCACCGTGAGCAGCAGGCCCGTCACGAGGATGCCGCCGAGCGCGGCCCCCGTGCCGCCGATCGTGGCGGCGGCCGTCAGCGGTGCGATGAACGCGAACGAGCTGCCCAGGTACGAGGGCAGGCGGTTGCCCGTGATGACCAGGAAGAGCAGGGTGCCGAGGCCGGAGAAGAGCAGCGCCGTCGTCGCGGGCATGCCGGTCAGGGCGGGCACGAGCACGGTGGCGCCGAACATGGCCATCACGTGCTGCACGCCGATGCCCACGGTCCGCGGCCAGCTCAGCCGCTCGTCCGGGGCGACGACGGTGCCCGGGGTGATGGTCCGGCCGTCGCCGTGGAGGCGCCAGCCGGGGCCGCGTGAGGGCCGGGTGGGGGTGGGGGACATGGCCGCCTGCCGAGGGGTCGGGGATGGGGGTGTCGGGCGTTTCTCGGGGGCCTGGAAGCCTGCGCACAGCCCCGGTTCTGCGCCGGTGATTAGGGTACCGTGGGGCGCGTGGCTCAGTACTGTGGTGTGATCGGAGAGGCGCTCGTCGACGTCGTGGTCTCGGACACCGCGACCCCCCGCGTGCACGTCGGGGGCAGCCCCCTGAACGTGGCCGTGGGCCTGAGCCGGCTGGAGCGGCCCGTCCTGTTCGCCGGCCGCCTCGGCCGCGATGCGCACGGGGACATGATCGCCTCGCATCTGCGGGAGAACGGCGTGCGCTGCCTGCTCGAGCCGGATGCCGCCGCCACCTCCGTGGCCACCGCCCGCCTGGACCCCACGGGCGCCGCCAGCTACGAGTTCGAGCTGGACTGGACGCTGCCGCCCGCCGCCGCGCTCGCCCGGGACTTCGACGACGCCGCCGGCGGCCCGCTGCACCACATGCATGCCGGCTCCATCGCCACCATGCTCGCCCCCGGCGACGCCGAGGTGATGGCCCTGCTCGAGCGGATCTCGGCGGTCACGACCATCAGCTACGACCCCAACGTGCGGCCCACGATCGTGCCGGACCGGGCGTTCGCCCGCGCCCGCGCGGAGGAGTCCGTGCGGCTGGCGGACGTGGTGCACGCCTCGGACGAGGACATCGCGTGGCTGTACCCGGACCGCCCGCTGCGCGAGTCGCTGCAGGCGTGGCAGCAGATGGGCCCGGCGTTCGTGGTGATGACCCGCGGCGCCGAGGACATCGTGGCCGTCACCGCGCACGGCGTGGTGGAGCGCCCGATCGTGCCCGTGGACGTCGCGGACACCGTGGGCGCCGGTGACTCGTTCACCGCCGCCCTGCTCGCCGCCCTCGACGACCGCTCCCTGCTCGGCGCCGCGAACCGCGGCCGCCTGCACGCGATGGACCCGGCCGACGTCGAGTCGGTGCTGATCTACGCCTCCCGCGCGTCGGCGATCACGGCCTCCCGCCCGGGGGCGGACCCGCCCACGCGGGCCGAGCTGGCGGACTGACCCCACGCCCTCCCGTCCTCGCACGAATCTGTTGCGCATCCGACCCTTCCGGCGGGCGGGGACGCCCCCAGAAGGGTCAGAGACGCAGACGATCCCGGCCGCCTCAGAGCAGGCCCAGCCCTCGCACGGCGTCGCGCTCGGCCTCCAGCTCGGCGACGGTCGCGGCCAGCCGCCCGCCCTCACCCGGCAGCACGGACTCGTCCGGCTCCAGCCCCGGCACGATCCGCCACGCGGTGCCGCCGTCGGAGGTCACGGGGAACGAGCTGATCAGCCCCTCCGGCACCCCGTAGGAGCCGTCCGAGACCACCGCGGCCGACGTCCGGCGCGGCGCACCGTCCGCGTCCACACCGGTGCCGAGGGTCCAGTCGCGCAGGTGATCGATCGCCGCGGACGCCGCCGACGCCGCCGAGCTCGCCCCGCGCACCTCGATGATCTCCGCGCCCCGCTTCGCCACGCGCGGCACGAACTCCTCGCCCGCCCACGCCGGATCCACCACCTCGAGCGCCGGCCGCCACGTCCCGTCCACCCGCACGCGGGCGTGGGTGAGGTCCGGGAACTGGGTGGCGGAGTGGTTGCCCCAGATCGTCACGCCGGACACGTCCGTCACCGCGACGCCGGCCCGCGCGGCCAACTGCGCCACGGCCCGGTTGTGGTCCAGCCGGGTCAGCGCCGTGAAGCGCGCGGCCGGCACGTCCGGGGCGTGGGCGGCGGCGATCAGCGCGTTGGTGTTGGCCGGGTTCCCGACGACGACGACCCGCACGTCCTGCGCCGCGTGGTCGTTGATCGCCCGGCCCTGAGGCCCGAAGATCCCGCCGTTCGCCTCGAGCAGGTCGCCGCGCTCCATGCCCTTCGTGCGCGGCCGCGCGCCGACGAGCAGCGCGTGCTGGACCCCGTCGAAGGCGCGGGCCGGGTCGTCCGTGACCTCCACGTCGGCCAGCAGCGGGAAGGCCGCGTCGGCGAGCTCCATGGCGGTGCCCTCCGCGGCGCCCAGGGCGGCCGGGATCTCGAGCAGGCGCAGCCGGACCGGGGTGTCCGGGCCGAGCATCCCGCCGGCGGCGATGCGGAAGAGCAGCGCGTAGCCGATGTTGCCGGCGGCGCCGGTGACGGTGACCGTGCGGGGCGTCGTCGACGCGGGGTCCGGGGCGGTGTCCTGTGCGGTGGTCTGCTGTGCGGTGTCCACGCCCCCATCGTGCCCCCGCTCGCCCGCGGAGGACACCCCGGCCCGCCGCACGGCCCCGGCCTAGACTGAGCGCATGCCCGCCCTGCCCCTGCCCTCGCGCCGTCCGCGGATGATCGCGACGGACCTGGACGGCACCATCATCGGGTACCGGCACACGCGGTCGGGGCGCCTGAGCCCGCGCACCATCGCGGCGCTGCGGGACGCCCACGACGCCGGCGTCGAGGTGGTGTTCGTGACCGGCCGTCCCCTCCGCTGGCTCGGCCCGCTGAGCGCGCAGCTCGGCCCCGTCGGCCCGGTGATCTGCTCCAACGGCGCCGTCCTCGTGGACACCGCCACGGACGACGTCCTGATCGCCCACCCCATGCCCGTCGAGGCCGTGTGGACAGCCACGGACCGGCTGCGCGCCCTGGACCGCACCGTGTCCTTCGGCGCCGAGACCCTCGAGGGCTTCTTCTGGGAGCACGCGTTCTCCGAGCGCGCCGAGTTCCGGGCCGAGGTCCACGCGGCGGCCACGCTCGAGGCCGCGCTGCCGGGTCGGCTGGGCGTGGTGAAGCTGCTGGCCCGCTCGGACACCCTGGCCCCGGACGCCTTCCTCGCCGCGGCCCGCGCCGAGCTGGACGAGCTCGTGAGTGCCACGCACTCCGCGCCCGGCATCGCGCTCGTGGAGATGTCCGCCCCGGGCGTGCACAAGGCCGCGACCCTCGCCGAGTTCGCCGCGAGCCGGGGGGTCGCGCCGGTCGACGTCGTCGCGTTCGGGGACATGCCCAACGACCTGGAGATGCTCCAGTGGGCTGGTCTCGGCCTGGCCGTGGCCTCGGGCCATCCGTCGCTGCTGGCCGCGGCGGACGGCGTGGTCGGGGCGTGCGACGACGACGGGGTGGCCGCCACCGTCGAACGCCTGCTGGAGCTGCCCACGGACTGAGCCGCGGGCCACCCCCGGCGGGTCAGAGGAACTCGTACGGGTCGAACGCCTCGACGTCGATCACGCGCAGGCGCGGCAGGGACGAGTCGAACGCGCCCACCGCGTGCTCCAGGTCGAAGAACTCGACCCCGGGGATGCGGCGCAGCTCGTGGGAGAGGAACTCCTCGAAGCCCATGATCCCGGTGCGTCGGCCCGGCGTGGCCGCGAGGTCGGTGAGCTGGGGGGCGAAGTCGGCGTCGTGGCTGACGAGGACGACGTCGTCCTCCCGGCCCAGCAGCGCCTCCGCGGTGCGCTGGATGCCGATGTCCACGACCTTGCCCTCGCCCCGCAGCATGATCGGCTGGAAGCCGAGGGCGGTGAGCGCCTGGACGAACGGGATGGGGATCTCACCGTCGATGGCGAGGAAGAACAGGCCCTTGACCGGCTGGTCCCAGCGGTCCTCGAGGTAGCCGAGCAGGCGCTTCCAGCGTGGCCGCTCGTCGGGCTGGGGGCGCCGCTGCAGGATGGACGTGCCGAGGGTGGCGTCGATGTTCTCGCCGTCGATCAGCAGGTAGGTGGTTCGCTCGCTCACGCTCTCGAGGCTACCCGCTGGGGTGGACGTCGGTCAGCGCGCGCGGTCGAACGGGGCCGTCAGCAGGCGGACGACGCCCTCCAGCGGCCCCGCGCGGAACGGGCCGATACGCACGACGGCCCGCCACAGCAGCGGCAGCAGCAGCGCGCCGGCCACCAGCACGGCCAGGTTGAACCACGTGTCGTCCGTGCCCGTGGCGCTGCGCCACGGCCCGGGTCCGAGCCCCCGCACCCAGCCGAGGTACCACAGGTGCGCCACGTACACGGACAGCGTCATCGCGCCGGGCACGGCCAGCAGCCCGGCCCACCGCGGCGCCAGGGCCGCGCACCCGCCGAGCACGGTCAGCACGAGGCCCGTGTCCAGCAGGGCCTCCGCGGGGGTCGCCGTGTAGGGCACGGGGGCGGCGCCGGTCTGCGTCCGGGACAGGGCGAGCACGACGCCGGCCAGCGCGATCCCCCCGGCCGCCCAGGCGAGCCCCGTGAGCCGTGCGCGCCGGGCCGGGGCCGCCGTCGTCGTGCCGTGGACGGTGGCGACCAGCACCGCCCCCAGCAGCGCCCACGCGAGGAACAGGGGGAGACGGTACGGGCCGTCCGTGAGGAACGCGGAGACCCACGGGGTCAGCGTCGCGCGGCTCAGCCCGAGCGCCTGCGCGGCGGGGAGGAGCCGGTCGACGACGTCGGCCGTCGGTGTGGCGGCGAGCAGGAGGCCGCCTCCGCCGGCCAGGACGGCGAGCACGAGGTGCGCGGCGAGGGGGAGGGCGGCCAGCAGTGCCATGAGCACCGTGAGCACAGCCAGGTGCGCCAGCACGTTCACGACGGCCGCCCCGAAGAGCCCGGTCAGCCACGCCGCCCCGCACAGGGCGGCCGCCCGCACAAGCGCGCGGGGCACGGCCCGGCCACGGCCCAGCCACTCCGCCTCGAGGCGCGCGCCCACGCCCACGAGCGCCGCGAACAGGGGCGCGGTGAGGTGCTCGGAGAGGTGGAGCACCCCACCCGGGCCGCCGGCGGGCGCCGTGTGGGCGACCATCATCGCGACCAGGGCCAGGCCGCGCGCGACGTCCACCCAGACCAGGCGGCCCCGGGCGGTGTGGGTGGCGGCGGGAGCGTGGGAGGAGGGGGCGGGCACGGCGACCTCCGAGGTGGGGGACTCAGTCCAGGACGCGGGTGAGGTCGGCGTCCTCGTAGCGGACCGGCTTCGAGCCGGTGACGAGCTTGTGGCCGAGCCACAGCGCGAGGAACAGGGGCAGGCCGATGTAGGCGGTGGCCACGGCCACGAGGTCCACGTCGCCCATGAACGCCTGGTAGTTCTGCCCGAGGATCACGACGGCGCACATGACCAGCGCGACGATCGGGCCCAGGGGGAACAGGAACGCGCGGTAGGGCAGGTCCTTCGGGTCGTGGCCCTGCGCGACGTAGGCCCGCCGGAACCGGTAGTGGCTCCAGGCGATGCCCATCCACACGATGAACCCGGCCAGGCCGGAGGCGGAGACGAGCCACACGTAGGCGGCGCCGTCCCCGATGAACGTGGTCAGGAAGCACGCCGCGCCCACCACGGTGGTGGCGTAGAGGGCGTTCATGGGCACGCCGCGCCGGTTCACCTTCGCCAGGAAGCGCGGGGCCTTGCCGGAGTCGGCCAGGGCCCAGAGCATGCGGGTGGAGGCGTACAGGCCCGAGTTGCCCGCGGAGAGGATGGCCGTGAGGATCACGGCGTTCATCACGGAGGCGGCGGCGAGCACGCCCGCGTTCTCGAAGACGAGCGTGAACGGGGAGATCGAGATGTCCTCGACGTCGCTGCCCAGCAGGTGGGGGCTGGTGTAGGGGATGAGGAAGCCGACGACGGTGATCGCGCCGACGTAGAAGAGCAGGATGCGCACGAACACGGTGCGGATCGCCTTGGGCACGTTCTTCTCCGGGTCCTCGGCCTCGCCCGCGGCCACGCCGACCAGCTCGGTGCCCTGGAAGGAGAAGCCGGCCACCATGAAGATCGCCAGGATGCCGGCGCCGCCGCCCACGAAGGGGGCCTCGCCGTCCGTCCAGTTGTGGAAGCCGGGGGAGGAGCCGCCGAGGATGCCGACGATCATCAGGACGCCGAGCACCAGGAAGATCACCACGGTGGCGACTTTGATGAGCGAGAACCAGAACTCGCTCTCGCCGTAGGCGCGCGTGGAGAGGGCGTTGAGGCCGAAGAGCAGCACGAGGAAGGTCGCGGACCAGATCCACGAGGGCACGTCCGGGAGCCAGTACCGCATGATCAGGGCCGCCGCGACGAGCTCGGCGGCCACCGTGATCGCCCAGTTGTACCAGTAGTTCCAGCCGATGGCGAAGCCGAACGAGGGGCTCACGAAGCGGGTCGAGTACTCCTCGAACGCGCCGGAGACCGGCAGGTACGTGGACATCTCGCCGAGCGACTGCATCAGCAGGAACACCATGAAGCCGATGGCCACGTAGGCCGCAAGGGCGCCACCGGGGCCGGCGGTCGCGATGGTGTTGCCCGAGGCCACGAACAGGCCCGTGCCGATGGCGCCGCCCATCGCGATCATCGTCAGGTGCCGGGATTTGAGGGTGCGCCGCAGGGAGCCGCCCTCGGGGGTGATGTGGGCGGCGGAGGCGGGCGGCGTCGACGGGGACGTCCGGGGTGCGCTGGTGTCCACGGTGGCCTTTCGGTGGAGGAGCGGTCGGACGCGCGTCGAAGGCCGCGGCGTCCCACCCTGCTGCACGGTGGTAGAAGGGTATCCCGGCCGGGCGCGTCCGTCAGACGGCGGGGACGAGTTCGGCGCGCAGCGCCGCCGTGAACGCGTCCACGTCCTCCTCGGTCGTGTCGAAGCCGCACACCCAGCGCACCTCGCGGCGCGCCGCGTCCCAGTCGTAGAACCGGAAGCGGGCGCGCAGCCGGTCGGCCACGCCCTCGGGCAGGACGGCGAACACGGCGTTGGCGTCCGTGGCCTGCGTGAACTCGACGCCGGCCAGCGAGCCGTCGGCGACCCCCGCCTCGATGCCGGCGCGCAGCCGGGCGGCCATGGCGTTGGCGTGGCGGGCGGAGCGCAGGTACAGGTCGCCGTCGAACAGGGCGAGCAGCTGCGCCGAGATGAAGCGCATCTTCGAGGCCAGCTGCATCTGGTTCTTGCGCAGGTACACGAGGCCGTCCGCGGCGTCCGGGTCGAGCACGACGACGGCCTCGGCCAGCAGCGCCCCGTTCTTGGTGCCGCCGAGGGAGAGCACGTCCACGCCGACGTCGGTGGTGAAGGCGCGCAGCGGCAGGCCCAGGGAGGCCGCGGCATTGGCGATGCGGGCGCCGTCCATGTAGACGCGCATCCCGTGCTCGTGGGCGTAGTCCGTGATGGCCTTGACCTCCTCCGGGGTGTAGACCGTGCCGAGCTCGGTGGACTGGGTGAGGTAGACGACCAGGGGCTGGGCACGGTGCTCGTCGCCCCAGCCCCACGCCTCGGCGGCGATCAGCTCGGGGGTGAGCTTGCCGTCGTCGGTGGCCACGGGCAGCAGCTTGATGCCGGCGGACTTCTCGGGCGCGCCGCCCTCGTCCACGTGGATGTGCGCGGTGTCCGCGCAGATCACCGCGCCCCAGCGGGGCAGCATGGCCTGGAGCCCGACGACGTTCGCCCCGGTGCCGTTGAACATCGGCCACACGGTGGCGTCCTCGCCGAAGTGCTGGGCCACGACCTCCTGGAGGCGGGCCGTGTACACGTCCTCGCCGTAGGCGACCTGGTGGCCCCCGTTGGCCTCGGCGATCGCCGCGAGCACCTCCGGGTGGACGCCGGAGTAGTTGTCCGAGGCGAAGCCCCGCTCCTGCGGATCGTGGATCCTCTGCATGTCAGTTACGTTCCCTTCTCCTGGAGCGTGAGGACGGCGTCGTTCAGCGCGCCCGCCTCAGCCTTCCACAGTCGCGCGCACTCCTCGGCCAGCCGTTCCTCGAGCCCGGCGAGGGACTTCACGCGGAACACGACGGCCGCCGAGCGCAGCGGCGCCTCCGCGTCCCGGGCGGCCTTGGCCCAGCCCTGGGCCACCGCGCGGGTCCATGCCTCGCTCGCCGCCTTCACCGCGGTGTAGTTCGCGCCGCCGGCGAGCGGCCGGGTCACCGCCGTGGACGAGACGATCGCGAGGCGACCGGCGGACGAGGCCCGCAGGTCGTCGTCGAGGGCCCGGCTCACGTGCCGCAGCGCCGTGAACGAGGCCTCGAGGGCGCGGTAGTCCTCCTCGGACTGGCCGGCGAGGCCCCCGCCGCCGCGCCAGCCGCCCACCAGGTGGAGCAGGCCGTCGATCCGGGTGCCGCGGGCGTGCAGGTCCTCGACGAGGCCGCGGACGGCGGCCTCGTCCGTGAGGTCCAGGGCCGCGGTCTCGGCGCCGAGTGCGGCGAGGGGGGCGAGCTTCGCGGCGTCGCGCCCGGTCGCGACGACGTGCGCGCCGGCGTCGAGGAGCGTGCGCGTGACGGCCCGGCCCGAGGCGCTCGTGGCGCCCGCGATCAGGACGGCGCGGTCGGTCAGGGCGGCCACGGGTCAGGCGTCCGTGCCGCGGATCCCGGCGGTGGACTCGATGACGCCGCGCATCTTCTTCTCGAGGGCCTCGAAGAACATGGACAGCGGGAACTCGTCGTCGAGCACGAGGTCGGTGTAGCCCTTGGGCGGACCGGCGAGCACCTCGCGCGGCAGGCCCTGCGCCCACACGGAGGCCGGGTGCGGGGTGACCACGGAGGCGACGAGCTCGTAGGCCTGGAGCCAGTGCACGGTCTTGGGGCGGTCGATGGACTCCCAGTAGAGCGTGTCGATGGCGTCGCCCAGCTCGACGACGGCGTCGGCGAGCCGGTCCCAGTCCACGCTGAGCTCGACGTCGCGCCACTGGATCACGTCCTTGCGGTGCAGCCAGGCGAAGAGCAGCTGGCCGCCGAGGCCGTCGTAGTTGCGGACGCGGGAGCCGGTGAGGGCGAAGCGGAAGACGCGGTCGAAGAGGACGGCGTGCTGCACGAGCCCGGCGTGGCGGCGGGTCTGCTCCTCGAGCGCGGTGAGCTGCTCACCGGCGGCGGCGCGCGCCGTGAGGCGGCGCTCGATCGCCACGCACTCGCGGAAGGCGGTCATGTCGCAGCGCATCTCCTCGAGCGTGTAGAGGAAGAAGGGCATGCGCTGCTTGATCATGAACGGGTCGAAGGGCAGGTCGCCGCGCATGTGCGTGCGGTCGTGGATGAGGTCCCACATCACGAAGGTGCCCTCGGCGAGCTCCTGGCTGGAGAGCAGTTCGGCGAGCTCGGCCGGGAGCTCGAGCTGGGTGACCTCGGCGGCGGCGGTGACGACCCGGCGGAAGCGGGCGGCCTCGCGGTCCTGGAAGATGGCGCCCCACGTGAAGGTGGGGATCTCGCGCATGGCCACGGTCTCGGGGAAGAGCACGGCGGAGTTCGTGTCGTAGCCGGGGGTGAAGTCGATCAGGCGCAGGGAGAGGAAGAGGCGGTTGCCGTAGTCGCCGGCCTCCAGTGCGGCGATGAACTCGGGCCAGATGGTCTCGACGACGAGGGCCTCCACGTGCCGGTCGGGGGAGCCGTTCTGCGTGTACATCGGGAAGACCACGAGGTGCCGGACGCCGTCGACACGGTGGTCCTGCGGCTGGAAGGCGACGAGGGAGTCCAGGAAGTCGGGCTCGGCGAAGCCGCCGTCGGCCCAGCGGGCGAAGTCGCGGGGCAGGGTGGCGAGGTAGGCGGCGTCGTGCGGGAAGAGCGGGGCGAGCTCCTCGACGGCGGCGACGATGGTCTCCACGTGCTCACGCGCGGCGGCGTGGTCCGCGGGGTCCGGGATGGAGCCGTCCTTGACCTGCAGGGGCTGGAGGGCGGTGGCGGCGGCCTTGAGGCGGAGCCAGGCCGGGTGGGTCTCGACGGTGCGCGCGTCGGCCGGGGTCTCCGGAACGACGACGTCGGTCCGGGCGGGCTGCAGAGTGGTGGACATGGAACCCTCCTGAGGTCGAATCGCCGGAAAATATCCGGTGAGGCGGATCACTTGCCGGAAGGGTTCCATGAGGGCACGGGGCTGTCAACCCGGCGGCCGGGGCCGGCTGATAGCGTGCGGCGCATGGACGACCCTGTCGACGCGCGGCTCGCGGCCGCCGTCTCCCATGACCCGCGCGCCACGCTCGCCCAGCTCTCCGAGCGGGTCGGCCTCTCGACCTCCGCGGTGCAGGCGCGCCTGCGCCGGCTCGAGAGCACGGGCGTGATCACGGGCTACCGCGCGTTGCTCGACCCCGAGGCCGTGGGCAAGCCGCTCTCCGCCTTCATCGAGATCAGCCCGCTGGACCCGCGTCAGCCCGACGACGCCCCCGAGCTCCTCGAGTCCATCGCGGCGATCGAGGCGTGCCACTCCGTGGCCGGCGACGCCGCGTACATGCTCTTCGTCCGCGTCGGCTCCCCGCGGGAGCTCGAGGCGCTGGTGACGGAGATCCGCCAGACGGCGTCGGTGTCCACCCGGACCACCGTGGTGCTGCAGACCTTCTACGAGCACCGGCCCATGCTGGAGCTCCCGGTCGAGGACTGAGGGCGGGCGCTTCGGCCCCTCCGGTCACGCGAGAGGTCGGAATGAGGGCGGATCTGACGCTCATTCCGACCTCTCGCGTTCCCGGCTGCGGCAGCGGGCACTCGGCCGTCCGTCCCCGCTACGGTGATCCCGTGCGTCCGACCTCGCCCCGTCCCGCCCCCGCCTACCTCACCGACTCCGTCCCCGCCCGTCGCGGCCACCCGCTGGGGTTCGCGCACCGGGGCGCCGCCGTCGACCGGGAGAACTCCCTGGCCGCGTTCGTGGACGCCCACGCCGCCGGATTCACCTACCTCGAGCTGGACGTGCGCACCACGGCGGACGGCGAGCTCGTCGTGTTCCACGACGAGACCCTGGACCGCGTCAGCACGGGCCGCGGCCGGCTGCGCGACCACACGTGGGAGCGGCTGGCGGACGTCACGGTCGGCGGGGAGCCGCTGCTGCGCTTCACCGAACTGCTCACGGCGCTCCCCGAGGCGCGCCTCAACGTGGACCTCAAGGACCGCGCGTCGGCCCCGGCCCTGGCCCGCATCCTCGCCGAGCACGGCGCCTGGGACCGCGTGCTCGTCGCCTCGTTCCACGACTCGCAGCGCCGCCTCTTCCGGCGCGCCCTCGCCCGCCTCGGCCACCCCGAGCGGGCGTACGGGCCGGAGCGGGTGGCGACGTCGGGCGGGGCGGCCGCCATCGCGGCGCTCGTGACGCTCGGCCCGCTGGGACTGACCCGCTGGCTGCGCCGGTACGCCCTCGACGTCGACTGCGTGCAGGTGCCCGTCCGGCACGGCCGCGTGCCCGTGGCCACCGCCGACTTCGTGCGCCGCTGCCACGCGGCGGGCCTGCCGGTGCACGTGTGGGTCGTGGACGAGCCCGCGGAGATCGAGCGCCTGCTCGACCTCGGTGTCGACGGGATCATGACCGACCGCGCCGACGTCCTCGCCGAGGTCTACGCCCGCCGCGGACTCTGGCCGCATCGCTGACCCCCGCCCCCTCAGAGCATCTTCGGCAGCAGCGCCCGCTTCATCCGCCCGTACGGCGGGTACGCGGTCTTGAGCGTGTCCACCTGGTCCGACTTCGTGATGGACGGGCGCAGGTGGGAGAACGTCTCGAACCCGTGGATGCCGTGGTACACGCCCATCCCGGACGCGCCGATCCCGCCGAACGGCAGCGTCGCGATGCCGGCGTGCAGCAGGCCGACGTCGTAGCCGAGGCCGCCGGCCTGCACCTGGTCGTCGAACGCGCGGTGGTAGCTCGGCCGGTCCGTGAAGAGGTAGGCGGCCAGCGGGTGCGGGCGCTCCGCGATGAAGTCCAGGGCGTCCTGGAAGGTGTCCACGGTCAGCACGGGCAGGATCGGGCCGAACAGCTCCTCCTGCATGAGCGCGCCGTCGGGCCGCACGCCCGTCACCACGGTCGGCGCCATGTACCGTCCTGCCACATCCACGTCGCCGCCGACGAGCAGCTCGGCGCCGGCGTCGAGGTCCGTCTGGAGCATCTCCCGCAGCCGCTCCGCGTGCTCGGCGGAGATGAGCCGGCCGTAGTCCTTCGACGCGCGGGGGTCGTCGCCGTAGAACTCGCGCAGGGCGGCGGGGATCTCGGCGGTCACCTGGCGCAGCGCGGCCTCGCCGACGGCCAGCACGTAGTCCGGGGCCACGCACGTCTGGCCCGCGTTGGTGAACTTCGCCCATGCGATGCGGCGGGCCATCGCGCCCGTGTTCCGCGACGGCGTCACCACCGCCGGCGACTTGCCTCCCAGCTCGAGCGTCACGGGGGAGAGGGTCTTCGCCGCCGCCTCGTAGACGATCCGGCCCACGCGCTCCCCGCCGGTGTAGAGGATGTGGTCCCACGGCTCCGCCAGCAGCGCGGTGTTGCACTCCTTGCCGCCCGCCACCACGGAGACCAGCGCGGAGTCCAGGTACTGCGGCACCAGCTCCCGCAGCGCCGCCGCCGTGGCCGGGGCCTTCTCCGACGGGCTGAGCACCACCGTGTTGCCGGCCGCCAGCGCACCCACGACCGGGGCGAGCGCGAGCTGCACCGGGTAGTTCCACGCGCCGATGACCAGCACGAGACCCTTGGGCCGCGGCCGGACCTCCGCGCTCGCGGGCCGCAGGGCCAGCGGCAGCTTCACGGGCCGCGGCTCCATCCAGTCGGTCAGGTGCAGCAGCGCGTGGTCCACCTCGGAGCGCACCGAGACGATCTCCGTGATCAGCGCCTCGGTGGCCGGCTTGCCCAGGTCCGTGCCGAGCGCCGCGACGAACCGGTCCGCGTGCTCGGTCAGCATCCGCTTCAGGCCCTTGAGCTGGCGCACCCGCACCGCGCGCGGGTGGGCGGCGCGGGAGCGGGCGGCGGCACGCAGCCGCTCGACGGCGGCCCGCGGCTCCTCGGGTCGGGGCCCGGCCGGCGCGATCGGCAGGGCCTCGGTGGGCAACGGCTCGCGGACCGGATCGTCGGCGGGGGAGTCGGTGGTCAGACCGGGGGGCTGCGTGCTCATGCCGGCCACGCTACCGAGCGGCCCTGTGCGGCGGCAGGGCGGGGCGCCGTCGTCGTCCCTCGGCCGCTGGTGTCGCCCCGACGGGCGCCACGGCGTTTTCGTTCGGGAAACGGCGCACGCGCCCGGCCGTTTCCCGAACGAAAGCGGTGCGACACGCCGCCGTTTTCCGAACGAAAGCGGACGGGGGGGAGGGCTCAGCCGATGACCGCGTCCACCAGCTTCTGGGCCTCCGCCTGCACCTGCGTCAGGTGCTCGGGGCCACGGAAGGACTCCGCGTAGATCTTGTAGACGTCCTCGGTGCCGGAGGGCCGCGCCGCGAACCACGCGTGCTGCGTGACCACCTTGAGCCCGCCGATCGGGGCGTCGTTGCCCGGGGCGTTGGTCAGCGTCGCGAGGATGGTCTCGCCGGCCAGCTCGGTCACGGGGACGTCGTCGGGGGAGAGGGTCTTCAGCTTCGCCTTCTGCTCGGCGGTCGCGGGGGCGTCGATGCGCGCGTACGCCGGGTCGCCGTGCAGGGCGACGAGGTCGCGGTACCGCTCGGACGGGGACTGGCCCGTCGCGGCGATGATCTCCGCGGCCAGCAGGCACAGCAGCAGCCCGTCCTTGTCGGTGGACCACGGGCTGCCGTCGAACTGCACGAAGGACGCGCCCGCGGACTCCTCGCCGCCGAACACGCCGGTGCCCGTCAGCAGGCCCGGCACGAACCACTTGAAGCCCACCGGCACCTCCACGAGCTCGCGGCCCAGGTCCCCGGCCACGCGGTCGATCATCGAGGAGCTCACCAGGGTCTTGCCCACGCCCGCGCTCTGGGGCCACTGCTGGCGGTGGCGGTACAGGTAGTCGATGGCCACGGCGAGGTAGTGGTTCGGGTTCATCAGCCCGCCGTCGGGGGTGACGATCCCGTGCCGGTCCGCGTCGGCGTCGTTGCCGGTGGCGACGTCGAAGGGCGCCTGCCCGTCCGCGTCCGGGGTCATCCGCTCGATCAGCGAGGCCATCGCGTTCGGCGACGAGCAGTCCATGCGGATCTTGCCGTCCCAGTCCAGGGTCATGAACCCGAACCGCGGGTCCACCTCCGGGTTCACCACGGTCAGATCCAGCCCGTGGCGGTCGGCGATCTCGCCCCAGTACGCCACGGACGCCCCGCCCATGGGGTCGGCGCCGATGCGCACGCCCGCCTCGCGGATCGCCTCCACGTCGATCACCTGCGGCAGATCGGACACGTACCGGTCCAGGAAGTCGAAGCCGCCCAGCTTCGCGTGGCCGGCGACGTCGGCGCTCGCCACCCGGTGCACGCCCGCCAGCCCGGCGGCGAGCAGCTCGTTGGCGCGGTCGGCGATCCACGTGGTCGCCTCGGTGTCCGCGGGGCCGCCGTGGGGTGGGTTGTACTTGAAGCCGCCGTCCGCGGGCGGGTTGTGCGAGGGGGTGATCACGAGGCCGTCCACGAGGCCGGCGTTGTCCCCGTCCACCGCGAAGCCCGACGGCGACAGCTCGCGCCCGGCGTTCAGGTGCAGGATCGCGTGGGAGACGGCGGGGGTGGGCGTGTAGCCGCCGCGGGAGTCGACGAGCACCTCGACGTCGTTGCCCAGCAGCACCTCGACGGCGGTGTCCTGCGCGGGCCCGGACAGGGCGTGCGTGTCCTTGCCGACGAGGACCGGCCCCGTGATCCCGTGGTGCGCGCGGTACTCGACCACGGCCTGCGTGATGGCGGCGATGTGGTCGTCGTTGAACGAGGTCGTGAACGCGGAGCCGCGGTGGCCGGAGGTGCCGAACACGACCTTCTGCGCCGGGTCCGTCACGTCCGGGTGACCGGTGTGGTACGCCTCCAGGAGGGCGTCGACGTCGATCAGGTCCTGCGGCAGGGCGGGGGTGCCGGGACGCTCGGCGGCGGGCAGGGCGGCGGTGTTCTCGGTCATGTGCCACACCTTGGCACGGGCGGGCGGACGGGGGAAGACGCGCGGCCCACCGGGGCGACGCCGGCGGTCACTCCCGGCAGCCGGCGCACAGCCCCCAGTAGTAGACCTCGGCCTCGTCGACCGCGAAGCCGTGGCCCTCGGGGGCGTCGAGGCACGGGGCGGAGCCGGTGCGGCACGGCACGTCCACGACCGTGCCGCAGCCGCGGCACACGAGGTGGTGGTGGTTGTCGCCCGTGCAGATCTCGTAGCGGGCCGGGGAGCCGGCGGGCTGCAGGGAGCGCACGAGCCCGGCCTCGGTGAGCGCGTGGAGGCAGTCGTAGACGGCCTGGTGCGAGGTGCCGGGCAGGGCCCGACGCACGGCGGCCAGCACGGTGGACGCGTCCGCGTGGGGGTGGTCGGCGAGGGCGGTCAGCACCGCCAGGCGGGGCCGGGTCACGCGCAGGCCGACGCCGCGCAGCAGCGTGCGCTCGTCCTCGTCCCGCGTCGTGGTCTCCATGCCAGTCGATCCCATCCGGTTCTCTGGAACATGTCAAGAAAGAGCGGGCCGCTTCGCCCCCGGCGCACCGGCCATTCCCCGCCGTGCCCGTGCTGACTACGGTGAATCCTCGACCCCGGGGCGCACCGGCCCGGGCGCCGTCGACGAGGAGGTCCCCACCCATGGCCCAGCCCGAGCCCGTCCGTCTCGTCCCGGGTGGAGCCGTGGACCGCCCGGCCGAGCAGGCCCTCCTCGCGGCCGCCGCGGCCTGCGACGGGGACGTCGACGCGATGGTCGAGCTGCTCCGTGCGGCGTCCGGCGCCGTGTCCGGCGACGACGCCGCCCCGCTCGACCTGCCGCTGACCGGCGCGGGGCGCACCCGGGAGCAGTGGGAGCTGCTCGCCTCCGTCGCCGCGCAGGACCTCTCGGCCGCCCGCGTGCTCGAGCCCCATCTGGACGCGCTCTCGATCCTGTCCCAGGCCGGCGTCCCCGCCCCGGCCGGGCTGCTCGGCGTCTACGCCTCCGAGTCCGGCGGCCGCACCCCCGCCCTGCGCCCCGTCCCGGACGGCCCCGACACCGCCTGGCTGCTCGACGGCGAGAAGCCGTGGTGCTCGCTCGCGGACCGGTGCGCGGCCGCCGTCGTGACCGGCCGGGAGGCGGACGGCACCCGCCGCGCCGTGCTCGTGGACCTGTCCCACCCCGGCGTCGCCGAGACCGACTCGGCCTGGCCCGCGCTCGGCCTCGCCCCGATCCGCACGGTGGGCCTGGCCTTCGACGCCGTCCCCGGCAGCGCCGTCGGCGGCGCCGAGTGGTACCTGCGCCGGCCCGGCTTCGCATGGGGCGGCATCGGCGCGGCGGCGGTGTGGTTCGGCGGCGCCGTCGGCATCGCCCGCACCCTGCGGAACGCCACCGCCGCCCGCGCGGCCGCCGAGGCCGAGGGCCGCGGACCGGGCCCGGACCAGATCGGCCAGGCGGCGCTCGGCCGCGTCGACCGGCTGCTCCATGCGATGGCCGCCCTGCTCGCCCGTGCCGCCGACGACGTGGACGCCGGCCGCTTGGACCACGGCCGCGGCATGGTCGAGGCCGACCGGATCCGCGGCACCGTGGCGCAGCTGTGCACCGAGGTGATGGACGTCGTCGGGCAGGCCACCGGCCCCGGCCCGCTCACCGGCAGCGCCGCGCACGCCCGCGCCGTCGCCGACCTGCAGGTCTACCTGCGCCAGCACCACGGACACCGCGACGACGCCCGGCTGGGCGCCGCGCTCCTGACCGGCGAGACCGACGGCGGCTGGACGTGGTGAGCTTCTCCCACACCGACGACGGCACGTCCGAGGCGGCCTGGGCCGAGGGCGGCGTCGGCGAGCTGCCGGAGCTGCGCCTGCCCGTCTGGGACGCGGAGACGCTGCTGCTCGTGGCCGTGGCGCACCCGGACGACGAGA
This sequence comes from Micrococcus sp. TCR-5, assembly GCF_052220525.1. Taxonomy (NCBI): domain Bacteria; kingdom Bacillati; phylum Actinomycetota; class Actinomycetes; order Micrococcales; family Micrococcaceae; genus Micrococcus; species Micrococcus sp. TCR-5. Next base: position 60,623 of record NZ_JBQPDO010000005.1, on the reverse strand, counting down.
CCCTCGCCGCCACCGGCCTGATCCGCTCCGCCCTGCGCGACGGGGCGCGCGTGCACGTGCTGGTCGCCACCGCCGGCGAGGCCTCCCACCCGCACTCGCCCACGCACACGCCCGAGGACCTGGTCCGGCTGCGCCGGGACGAGATGGAGCACGCCCTCGACGCCCTCGCCGCCGGCCTGCCCGCCTCCGCAGGCCCCGGCTCTCCGGCGCGGGACCGGCTGACGTGGGCGTCCCTAGCCCTGCCCGACTCCGGCGTGGCCGAGCACGAGGACGCCGTGCGCGACGCCGTCGCCGCGGCCCTCGACGCCCACCCCGGCCCCGCCGTGCTCGCCTCCCACGACCCCGGCGACGGCCACGCGGACCACGAGGCCGTGGGCCGCGCCGTCGGCGCGGTCGCGGGCGAGTGCGACCTGCCGCTCTACGCCTTCCCCATCTGGTTCTGGCACTGGGCCGACCCGGCCGACCTGCCCGCCCGCCGCTACCGACGGCTGCCGCTCACCGACGACGACCGGGCCGCCCGCCGTGCCGCCCTCGACGCGCACGCCTCCCAGGTCCGGCCCCTCTCCGACGCGCCCGGTGACGAGGCGATCCTCGGCCCCGCCGTGCTCGCCCACCACGAGCGCCCGTTCGAGGCCCACCGCGTCTCCGGCCCCGACGACGCCGACGCCCACCGGGCCGCCGCCGTCTTCGACCGGCTCTACCGGGCCCAGGAGGACCCGTGGCGCTACCTCAGCTCGTCGTACGAGGCCCGCAAGCGGGCGCTCACCCTCGCCGCCCTGCCCCGGCCCCGCTACGGGACCGTGGTGGAGGCGGGCGCGTCCATCGGCGTGCTCACCGCGGACGTGGCCGCGCGCGCGGACCGCGTGGTCGGCCTCGAGGCGTCCTCCACCGCCGTCGAGCGCGCCGCCGCCCGGCTGGCCGGCGCGCCGCACGCCGAGGTGCGCCGAGCCGTGCTGCCCGCGGACTGGCCGGCCGACGTCGCCGGCGCGGACCTCGTGATCGCCTCCGAGATCGGCTACTTCCTGCAGCCCGAGGAGCTCGACGCGCTGATCGACGACGCCGACGCCGCGCTCGCCCCCGGCGGCGAGCTGCTGCTGTGCCACTGGCGCCATCCCATCGAGGGCTGGCCGCTGGACGGGGATGCCGTGCACGCGCGCGTCGCCGCCGACCCGCGCTGGCGGCTGCGCGCCGAGCTCGTGGAGGACGACTTCCGGCTCAGCCTCCACGTGCGGGCCGCCGCCGCGACCCACGCCGTCGTCGTGGTGCCCGCCAAGGACGAGCAGGAGCGGCTGCCGGCCGCGCTCGCGGCCCTCGCCGCCGCCCTGGACCGCTGGGAGGAGCACCACGCGCAGGGCACGGCCGCGGTCGTGGTCGCCGCGGACCGCTGCGACGACGCCACGGTGGCCGCCGCCCTCGAGGCCCGCGCCGCCGACCCGCGCATCCACGTCCTCGAACTGGGGGAGCCGACCGCCGGGCAGGCCGGCGTCGGGCGGGCCCGCCTCGAGGGCGCCCGCCGGGCCCGCGCGCTGTTCCCCGACGTGCCCGCCGAGCGCCTCTGGCTCGCCTCCACCGACGCGGACAGCCGCGTCCCCGCCGACTGGCTGCTGGCGCAGACCGTGGCCGCCGGCCGCGACGAGGTGCTCGTGCTGGGCACGGTGGACGTGCACCAGGGGCCGCTGCGGCAGGCCTGGCTCCGCGGCTACCGGCACGAGGAGGGGCACCCGCACGTGCACGGGGCCAACCTGGGACTGCCGTGGTCGCTGTACGAGGCCGTGGGCGGGTTCCCGCCGGTGGCCGAGCACGAGGACGTCGGTCTGGCCGAGGCCGTGCGGGCCCTGGCGGGGGAGCGCGACGGCGGTGACGGCCGCCGGGTGCGCGTGATCGCCACCGACACCACCCGTGTGCTCACCTCGTCCCGCCTGGAGGGGCGGACCCCCGGCGGGTTCTCCGGGTACCTCAAGGCGGTGGGCCGGCCCGGGTGAGGCCGGCCGTGGAGCAGGGGTGCGGGGGCGGGCCGGGTCCGGGGGCACCGCCTAGACTCGGCACCGGACCGCGACGCCCCGAACCGGATGGACCGTCATGACCGACCCCCACGCCTCCCACGACCCGCGCCGTGAGGCCGCCCGGCCGAGCTGGTACGGGTCCGAGGCCGGTGCGGGCTCCTCCGGCACCGGCTCCTCCGCCGCCGGCTGGCCCGACGCCCCGGCCGGCGACGCCGACCGCGCCGCCTGGGACCGGGCCCCCTCGTACGCCGAGCAGGAGGAGCAGACCCGCCCCGCCTACGGGCAGCCGTACGGCTACGGCCAGGACGCGAACACCGTCCCCGCCTACGGCTACGGGCAGGGCACGCCCGGCCACGGCTTCGGAGCCCCGCTGCAGCCCGGCCAGACCGAGGGCATCGGCCGCTCGGTGGCGTCCATGATCCTCGGCATCATCTCCGTGGTGGGCGGGTTCACGTTCCTCCTCCCGCCGATCGTGGGCGTGGTCCTCGGACACCTGGGCCTCAAGCGCGAGCCCCACGGCCGCGGCATGGCGATCGCCGGCCTCGTGATGAACTACGTGTCCCTCGCCCTGCTGCTGCTCGCCGTCGTGTTCCTCGTGATCCTGGTGATCGCCGGCATGTCCCTGGGCGACTACACCTCGACCTGACCGGCCGGCTCAGCCGGCCAGCAGCAGCTCGAGGTGCGCGGCCAGGGCGAGCAGGGGCGCGGACGTGCCGGGCCGGCCGATGAGCTGGACGGACCAGTTCAGGCCCCGCTCGTCCCGGAGCACGGGCACCGCGACCGCGGGCAGGCCGAGCACGTTGACCATCGAGGTGTAGGGCGTGAACGCGCACTGCGCCTCGTAGTTGGCCTCGGGCTCCATCGCCAGGAAGTGGCCGACCGGCGGGGGCGCGGTGGCCAGCACCGGGGTCATCACCACGTCGACGGCGGCGAACTGCGCCCGCACCCCGCGCGCCCACTCCTCGAGCCGGTGGGCGGCGTCGTCGAGCTCGGCGCGCCCTGCGGCCCGGGCCGTGCGCAGGAAGTGCGCGGCCACCGCGCCCACGTGGGCCTCGGCGTCCTCCGGCAGCGGCGCCCGGAGCAGCCCGGCGGTCCACACCGTGCGGAAGTCCCGGTGGTAGTCCTCGCCGTAGTAGGGGGAGAGGTCCTCGACCGCGTGGCCGCCCGCGTCCAGGGCGGCGGCGGCCTTCGTCAGGGCGGTGAGGGCGGGCCGGGCCAGGGAGATCTCCAGGTCGGGGGCGAACGGCGAGGCCGTGGTGACGCCGATCCGGCGGACGTCGACGGCGTCCCCGGCCCGGGCGGTCTCCACGGTGCGGCGCAGGTCCGACAGCACCCGGCCGGGCAGGCCCTCGGGGGTGAGCATCACGTCGTAGAGCAGGGCGGCGTCCTCGACCGTGTGGGCCAGCGGGCCCGACACCGTGAGGTTGCGGACCGTGTCCGCGTGCTCGTCCATCGGCAGCTCCCCGCGACCGGGCTTGAGGCCCACGAGCCCGCACGCCGCGGCGGGGATGCGGATGGACCCGCCCCCGTCCGAGCCCGGGGCGAACGGCAGGATCCCCGCGGCGACGGCGGCCGCGGCCCCGCCCGAGGAGCCTCCCGCGGTGCGGGTGGGGTCCAGGGGGTTGCGGGCCGGCGCCGTCACGAGGTTCTCCGAGTAGGAGTCCAGGCCGAACTCGGGCACGGTCGTCTTGCCGAGGGTGACGGTGCCGGCCCCGCGCAGGCGGAGCGCGAGTGGGTCGTCCTGCGCGGCCGGCGGCGCGTCGGCCAGCAGGGCGGAGCCGAACCGCGTGGGCATCCCGCGCACGTCGATCAGGTCCTTGTACGCCAGCGGAAGGCCGTGCAGGGAGGCGGGGGCGCCGTCGTCGTCCGGGGCGGGGGAGGTGTGCGGACCGGGCACGGCCCGGGGCCCGACGCGCGGGTGGGCCGCGTCCAGCTCGGCGGCACGGGTCCGGGCGCCCTCGGCGTCGAGGAGGGCGAAGGCGCCGAGGTCCGCGTGGGCCTGGGCCGCGGCGAGGGCCGCCTCCGTGACCTCCCGGGCGCTCAGCGCCCCGGCGGCGAGGTCCTCCCGCAGGCGCACGGCCGAGCGGTCCAGGAGCCGGGCCGGGCCGGGGGCGGAGGGGGTGCGGTCGTCGTCGGCGGCGGGTGCGGCGTCGGAGGTCTGCATGCGGCCGAGCCTAACGGGCGTGGCCCGGGTCATGGACGGCGGGGCCTTCCTGGGACGTCCGGGCGGGTGGCTACGCTGAAGCCATGAGCGCCTTCGAGACCGTCGATGTGAACGAGATCCCCGCCGATGCAACCATCCTGGACGTCCGCGAGGACGACGAGTGGGCCCTGGGCCGCGCCGCCGGCGCCCAGCACATCCCGCTGGGCCAGCTGCCGGACCGGCTCGAGGAGCTGGACCCGGACACGGACTACTACCTGATCTGCCGCACCGGCGGCCGCTCCGCCCGCGCCGCCGAGTTCATGACCGGCCGCGGCTACTCGGCCATCAACGTGGCCGGCGGCTCCGGCGCGTGGCTCGAGGCCGGCAAGCCGATGGAGGCCGACGGCGACGCCGAGCCCACCGTCAAGTGACGGGGACGGGCTCCGCTGACGCGACGCCGTCGCGCCTGCGCTACGCCTTCCTCGGCCCGGCCGGCACCTTCACCGAGGCCGCCCTGCGCAAGGTGGCGGACCCGGCCGAGGCCGAGTTCGTGTCTGCGGGCTCCGTGCTGAGCGCCGTGGCGGCGCTGCGCAGGGGGGAGGTGGACCGCGCGGTCGTCCCCATCGAGAACTCGGTGGAGGGCGGCGTCTCCGCCACCGTGGACGAGATCGCCCTCGGGGAGACGCTGCAGATCCTCGCGGAGGTGCACGTGCCCATCAGCTTCGTGCTCGTGGGCCGGCCCGGCGTTGCGATCGAGGACGTGCGGCGCGTGACCACGCACCCCCACGCCTGGGCGCAGGTGCGCGGCTGGGCCGAGACGGCGCTGCCGGGTGTGGATTTCACGCCCGCCCCGTCGACGGCGGCCGGGGCCGGCCTCGTGGCCCAGGGCGACTTCGACGCCGCCGTGTGCGCCCCGCTCGTGGCCGAGCAGACCGGGTTGCCGGTGCTCGCCGAGCGGATCGAGGACGTGCCGGGCGCCGTGACGCGCTTCGTGCTGCTCTCCCGGCCGACGGCCCTGCCCGCGCCCACGGGAGCGGACAAGACCACGCTGGTGGTGCCGCTGCCGGAGGACCGGCCCGGCGCCCTCGGGCAGATCCTGGCCGAGTTCACCACGCGCGGGGTGAACCTCTCCCGCATCGAGTCCCGGCCGACCGGCGAGGGCATCGGGCGGTACTTCTTCTCCCTCGACCTCGAGGGCCACCTGGCGGAGGCCCGCGTGGGTGATGCGCTCGCGGCCCTGTACCGGGAGTACCCCGACCTGCGGTTCCTGGGCTCCTACGCCCAGGCCGAGCCCGTGCCCACGAGGGTGCCGGCCGAGTTCACCGACGCCGCGTATCGCTCCGGCCGCGCCTGGGTGGAGTCCCTCCGCTCCCGCTGAGGCGGTGCAGCACTTTCGTTCGGGAAACGGCGGGCCCAGGGCCACTTTCGTTCGGGAAACGGCGGCCCCCGAGGGACTTTCGTTGACGAAACGGGACGATCACCACGACGACGGGCCGTCGTCGTGCTTCCCGTCCGCGCGTCGCCCCGGCGCCCGTTTCCCGAACGAAAGCGCTGGGGAAGCCGCCGTTTCCCGAACGAAAGTGCTGGGGAAGCCGCCGTTTCCCGAACGAAAACGGTGGGGAAGCCGCCGTTTCCCGAACGAAAGCGGGGACGGGGGGTCAGATGTGCGGGGCCGGTTCCGGGACGGGGGCGGCGGCGGAGACGCCGTCGTCGCGGACGGAGGCGTCGTCCTCGGCCACGAGCATCACGACGAGCGAGTCCGGCTGCACGCGGGCGTCGAGGGCGGTGATGACCCCGGTGGCGTCGCCGTCGAGCTGGGAGGGCATCGGCTCGGCGAACTCCACCTTCACGCGCTGCGCCTGCTCCGTGTGCATCACGGGGATGGAGCTGCGAGACCGGGTCACGGTCTTCACGGCGATCCGCGCCCAGTCGAGCGCGTGCCGGGGCGAGAGGACCATGACGTCGAGGAGGCCGTCGTCGAGCTTGGCCTGGGGCAGCAGCTCGACGCCGCCCGTGAGCATCCCGCAGTTGGCCACCATCACGGTGCGCACCTTGAACCGGCGGGGCTGACCGCCGTCGAGGGCCACGGTCACCTCGTGCCGCTTGCCGCGCAGGTGCCGTATGCCGGCCTCGCTGTAGGCCAGCCAGCCGGCCAGATCCTTCAGCTCATCCTTGGTGTCGCCCATGATGTCCGCGTCGTAGCCGGCGCCACCGATCACGGTGAAGGTCTGCCGGGTGACGCGCCCGTCCTCGTGCGTGAAGCGGACGTCCACGGTGTCGATGCGTCGCTGCCGGCCTCCCACGGCGATCCGCAGGCATTGCTCGACGTCGTTGATCGGCAGGTCCAGGTTGCGGGCCAGCAGGTTCCCGGTGCCCAGCGGCACCACGCCGAGGGCGACGTCGGTGCCGGCCAGCTGCTCGGCCACGGTGCGGACCGTGCCGTCGCCGCCCGCGGCGATCACGAGCCGGGCACCGGCGTCGAGGGCCTGCCGCGCCATGGCGGTGCCGGGGTCGTCCTCCTGCGTCTCGAGCACGAGCACCTCGCCGAGGCCCTCCGCCGCCGCGAGCCGCTCGAGCTCGCGCCGCACCCGGTCCGCGTGCGTCTTGATGGGGTTCAGCACCAGCGCGACCTCGTGGCGGCCCGTGCCGATGCCGGGCACCTCCTCCAGCCGGCGCTGCACGCCGCCCACCCGCGCGTCGAGGGCGTCCACCAGGAGACGCGTCCGTTGGTGCTGCACGCCGAGGCGGACCTGGCGCACCGCCAGCACCACCACGACGACGGCCAGCACGGCCAGGAGGACCAGGGCGGCCAGCGCCATCCACCACTCGGGAGTCATGCCCTGAGTCTAGGCGTCGGCCCCGCCCGCTAGGTGTAAGAGGTCATGACGTTGTTGACTCGGGCCGGGGCCAACGAGGCCGGAGGGGCGTCCCCGCAGGAGGTATGAGGCCGATGGTAGTTGTAGTGGTTCACCCACACTGCCAACGCCTCACGCCGGGCCGTCTCTGAGGAGTACGGGCGGGCGTAGAGGACCTCATCGACCATCAGACGGTTGTAGCGTTCGACCTTCCCGTTATGGCGGGGCGTGTAGGGCCGGATCCGGTGGTGCCGGCCCCCGAGCGAGACCACCTTGGCGGTGAAGTCCACGGCCCGGTAGTTGTTCCCGTTGTCCGTGACCACCCGGTCCACGGTGATGCCGTGGGCGGCGAAGAACGCCCGCGCCCGGCAGTAGAAGCTCACGGTCGTGGCCGCCCGCTCGTCCTCCAACGCTTCGGTGTAGGCCAGCCGGGTGAACCCGTCGATCGCCGAGTGCAGATAGGTGTAGCCGACCCGCCGGCCTGCACCACGCTTGGAAGCACGGCCTGCTTCACTGTCACGTCCGTGAGCACGCCAGCCGCCCCCGTCGGGGATGCGCCCGATTTTCTTCACGTCCAGGTGCACCATGTGCCCCGGTCCCCTCGCGGTGATCCTCCGGGCCGGCTGCCGGCGGAGGTCTTCTCCGGCTGGGGTCAGGTCCCGTAGGCGGGAGATCCCGAGTCGGTGCAGCCACCGTCCCACGGTACGAAGACACACCCGGTGGCCCTCGGAGGCGAGGTGGTGATGGATGCGCCGTGCGGACCACTTGCGCTCCCGCCGCAGGGCGTGGATCTGGGCGACCAGGACCGGATCGAGCTGGGCAGGTGAACGGCGCGGCCGGCTGGGCCGGTCGAGCAGCCCGGCCTCGCCCTCGGCGCGGTAGCGGGCCACCCAGGTGGCCACCGTGGGGCGGCTGACGCGGAACTCGGCGGCCACGTGCGCCTGCGGGATCCCGTCGTGCAGGTGGCGGTGGACCATGCGCAGCCGGCCGGTCGGGGTCAGGGGTGCGTTAGCGTGAGTCATGAGTGGGTCTCTTCTGGCAGGTGGGTGGTGTAGGAACTTCCATCCTGCCGGGCGGGGCCCGCTCGTCTCATCTCAGCCCGTACCCCGTGGCAAGAACCTCATGACCCACAACAGCTAGGCTGGCGCACGTGATCGACGTCAAGGACCTCATCGAGCAGCCCGAGAAGTACCGCGCCTCCCAGGAGGCCCGCGGGGAGGACGCGTCCCTCGTGGACCGCGTGGTCGAGGCAGACGCGGCCCGCCGCTCGTCCATCGCGGGCTTCGAGCAGCTGCGCGCGGAGCAGAAGGCCTTCGGCAAGCGTGTCGCCCAGGCGAAGGGCGAGGAGAAGCAGGCCCTGCTGGCCGAGGTGAAGGACCTGGCCGCGCGCGTGAAGGAGGCCGAGTCGGCCGCCGGCGCCGCCGAGGCCCGCCTCGCGGAGCTGCAGCGCGCCTTCCCGAACCTGATCGTCGACGGCGTCCCGGCCGGCGGCGAGGACGACTTCGTGGTCCTCAAGGAGGTCGGCACCCCGCGCGACTTCGCCGCCGAGGGCTTCGAGCCGCGCGACCACCTCGAGCTCGGCGAGCTGCTCGGGGCGATCGACATGGAGCGCGGCGCGAAGGTGTCCGGCGCCCGGTTCAGCTTCCTCAAGGGCGTGGGCGCGCGTCTCGAGCTCGCCCTGATGCAGCTGGGCCTGGACCTGGCCCTGGAGAACGGCTTCGTGCCGGTCATCCCGCCCACCCTGGTGCGCCCGGAGACCATGCAGGGCACCGGCTTCGACGTCGAGCATGACGACGAGATCTACCGCCTGGAGCGCGACGACCTGTATCTCGTGGGCACCTCCGAGGTGGCCCTGGCCGGCTACCACGCGGACGAGATCATGGACGTGAGCGCCCCCGTCCGGTACGCCGGCTGGTCCACGTGCTACCGGCGTGAGGCGGGCTCGGCGGGCAAGGACACCCGCGGCATCATCCGCGTGCACCAGTTCAACAAGCTGGAGATGTTCATCTACGCCGCACAGGAGGACGCGGAGGCGGAGCACGAGCGCCTGCTGGCGTGGGAGGAGCGGATGCTGGGCGCCATCGAGGTGCCGTACCGCGTGATCGACATCGCCGCCGGCGACCTCGGCCTCTCCGCCGCCCGCAAGTTCGACTGCGAGGCATGGGTCCCCACGCAGGGCACCTATCGCGAGCTGACGTCCACCTCGAACTGCACCACGTTCCAGGCCCGCCGCCTCAACATCCGCGAGCGGGTCCGCACGGAGGACGGCTCCAAGGGCGGCACCCGCATGGTGGCCACGCTCAACGGCACCCTGGCCACCACCCGCTGGATCGTGGCGATCCTGGAGAACCACCAGAACGCGGACGGCTCGGTCACCGTGCCCGCCGCGCTGCGCCCCTACCTCGGCGGGATGGAGCGCTTCGAGCTGGTCTGAGCGGACGACGTCGTCCCCCGGCGGCGTCGGCCGCCTCGCCCGCCTGCCCCGCGGCGCCCCTGCGGCGCCCCCGCCGTTCACCCGCGCGTCGCCGTCGTGTCCGGGCCGTGTGGTTGGGTGGGGGTCATGACGAAGAAGCTCGTGTGCCTGGACGTGGACGGAACGATCGTGGACCATGACGGCCATCTGCATGAGCCCGTGCGCGCGGCCGTGCGGGCCGTGCTGGACGCCGGGCACCACGTGGTCATCGCGACGGGCCGCTCCCGCGCGGCCACCCTGCCCGTGGCCCGCTCCCTGGGGATCGGCGCCGGCTTCATGGTGTGCTCCAACGGCGGTGTCACGCTGCGCCTGGACCCCGAGCTGGAGGAGGGCTACGAGGTCACGGACCTGCGCACCTTCGACCCGCGCTCGGTCCTGACCCAGCTGCGCCACCGCCTGCCCAGCGCCAAGTACGCGCTCGAGCTGCCGGACGGCACCTTCCGCTCCACCGAGCGGTTCCAGGACATGTCCTTCGGCGTGGCCGCGGAGGGCGTCACGTTCGAGGAGCTCATGGACACCACGGCCGTGCGCCTCGTGGTGTTCTCCACGGACTCCTCCGCCGAGGAGTTCGGCCGTGCGGTGGAGGGCATCGGTCTGTCCGGCGTGACCTACTCCGTGGGCTGGACGGCGTGGCTCGATGTCGCCGCGGCGGGCGTGACCAAGGCGTCCGGGCTCGAGGCGCTGCGCACCGTGCTGAAGGTGGCCCCCGAGGACACCGTGGCCGTGGGCGACGGCCGCAACGACATCGAGATGCTGCGCTGGGCCGGCCGCGGCGTGGCCATGGGCCAGGCCGTGGAGGAGGTCGTGGCCGCCGCGGACGAGGTCACCGGGCACGTGGACGAGCACGGGCTCGCCACGGTGCTGCGCTCGCTCCTCGAGGAGCCGGCCGCGGTCTGAGCGGCGCGACCGGCCCGGGCCGCCGGGTCAGCCCCCCGCCAGCGTGAGCAGGCGCGCGGCGGCGGGGCGGCAGGCGTGCTCCTCGTTCCAGTAGGAGCGCTGCACCGCCTGTGAGACCGCCTGCGCCGTGATCCCGAGCGCGGCGGCCGCCGGCTTCTGCTGGCCGCGCACCCCGGGCACCAGCAGGTCCAGCACCGCCCACTCGGCGTCGGTCCGGGACCACACGAGCTGCCCGACGAGTCGCAGCACGGCCTCGGCCTCGGCGGCCGCCTCCTCGTCCCGGCCGCGCACGGCCAACGGGATCCGCGCGGTGGACACGGCCGCCGCCTCCACGGCCCGCCGCGCCGCCGCGAGACCGGGCCCGCCGGCGTCGTGCAGGTCCCCGGAGGCGGGCGCGCCCGCCGCACCGTCCGCGTGCGTCACCGTCCCGACGCCGACCCCCACGTTCCAGCGGCGCTGCCGCAGGGCGCGCAGCGCCACGTCCACGGCGACGCGCGGGTCCTCGACGGCGCCGATCAGCTCGTCGCCCACGGCGCGCTGGAACGGGAGCACGACGGCGTCGCCGAGCCCCGGCACGTCCTGGAGGGCGCGCAGGAACGTGTCCACGCGGTCGCCGGCGTCGAGGGTGTCCCGCTGGTTGATGGTGAGCACGAACATGGTCGTCGATTCTGCCAGCCCGCAGACGACGCCGGCCGCCCACCCCGAGGGGTGAGCGGCCGGCGTCGCGCGTGGGCGGTGCGGGGGTCAGCGGCCCTGGGGCTCGTCGGTCTCCTCGCCCTCCTCGGTGGCCGGCTGCGCCTCCTCGGTGTCCACCTCGCGGCCCTGGGGCTCGTCGGTCGGGGACTCCTCGCCCTCGGCGTTGAAGCGCTGGATGGAGGCCTCGAGCTCGGCCTCGGCCGCCGCGCGGCCCTCCCAGCCCTCGGCCTTGACCCACTTGCCCGGCTCCAGGTCCTTGTAGCGGGTGAAGAAGTGCTCGATCTCCTGCTTGAGGGACTCCTCCACGTGCTCGAGCTCGGTGATGTGGTCGTAGCGCTTGTCCGCCGGGACGCACAGCAGCTTGGCGTCGCCGCCGCCGTCGTCGGTCATGTTGAACACGCCGATCGGGCGGGCCTCGACGACGCAGCCCGGCACCAGGTCGAAGCCCGGCAGGTACACGAGGGCGTCCAGCGGGTCGCCGTCCTCGCCGAGGGTGTTCTCGAAGTAGCCGTAGTGCGTGGGGTACTGCATGGAGGTGAAGAGCACGCGGTCCAGGCGCAGGCGGCCGGTCTCGTGGTCGAACTCGTACTTCACGCGGGAGCCCGCGGGGATCTCGATGGTGACGTCGTGCGCCATGACTCTCCTTCGCACAGAGGGTGGGGTGTCCGGGCGGCGCGGCGCCGCCCGGCGGTGCTGCCGTCAGCCTACCGGGGGCGTCCGTCATGATGGACGCATGGGACAGGTGGACACGGGGCGCGCTGGGCGTCGGGATCGACGCACGGAACACCGCCGGAGCCGCTCGCTCCCCGCCGTCCTCCTGGCCGCGCTCACGGCCGCCCTGGTCGCCTGCGGGCCCGTGACCGCACCGACGGCCCCGTCGAGCGCGCCCGCCTCGTCGACGACCGCCGAGCCGACGTCGTCGTCCCCGTCCGCCGGCCCCACCGCGGCCCAGGTGGCGGCCGCCGTCGAGCCGGGGCTGGAGACGTCCCCGGGCACGGTCTCCGCCGAGTTCCGCGACCTGGCCACCGGCGAGGTGCTCTACGCGCGGGACGCGGACGAGCCCGTGGCCCCCGCGTCCTCGCTCAAGGTGCTCGCCGCCGCGGCCATCGTCTCCGCCCTGGGTCCTGAGACGACCCTGCAGACCACCGTGGTGGCCCAGCCCACCGCGGACGGCGCGGCCACCGAGCTGGTGCTCGTGGGCGGCGGCGACGTGCTGCTGGGCACGGGCGCCTCGGACTCGAAACACGTCTCCGGCCGCGCGGGCCTGCGCACCCTCGCGGAGCGGACCGTGGCCGGACTCGTCGAGGACGGCGTCACCGGGCAGGTGGTGGTCAGCACGGACCTGCGGCTCTTCACCGACCGCAAGGCCCTGAACCCGCGCTGGACGCCGGACATCCCGGAGAGCGGCAACGTCGCGCCGGTGCAGCCGCTGGCCACCTACGGCGGTCGCGAGGCCCCCGGCACCGGGGAGGACCGCATCGAGGCCCCGGCGCAGTTCGCCGCGCTCACCTTCCAGGCCGCCCTCGACGACGCGGTGGCCGCCTCCGGTGCCGACCTCGAGGTGGGTCTGCGGGACACGATCCCGGCCACCGAGGTGCCGCGCGCCACGGTCCTCGCCGCCGCCCCCGTCGCGGCCGTGGAGTCCGCGCCCGTGGGGGAGCAGGTCGCGTACCTGCTGGCCCACTCGGAGAACCAGGTGGTCGAGGCCCTGGCCCACGCGGCCGCGCCCGCCGCCGACCTGCCCGCCACCCACGAGGGTGCCGCGCAGCTGCTGACGGCCACCGCCGAGGACCTCGGCGTGGACACCGCCGGGATGGCGCTCGTGGACTCCTCCGGACTCTCCCCGGACAACCGGGTCAGCGCGGGCCAGCTGGCCGGCGTCGTGGCCGGGGTGGCCCGCACGCCCGCCCTGGGCACCGTGCTGGAGGGCCTGCCGCGGCCCGGCGAGGACTCCACCCTGGGCGACCGGTTCCCGGATGCCCCCGCGCGGCAGGCCGTGGCCGCGAAGACCGGCACGCTCGACCAGACGGTCTCCCTCACCGGCACCGTCACCACGACGTCCGGGCGGGTCCTCGCGTTCAGCATCATCTGCTCGGATCTGCAGTGGAAGTTGGAGCCCGCGCGCGCGGCGGTCGATGAGGCCGTCAGCGCCGTCGCCGGGCTCTGATCCGAGGTCCGGGCCCTGTGATCTGATGGAGCCCATGAGCGACCACCACGCGACCGACCGCCCTCGCGCCGCGGACGCCGAGCCGGGCGCCCCCGCCGAGCCGGCCCCCGCCGTCGCCCACCCGGTGGACTGGGCCTTCGCGGCACGGACCGCACGGTCCCTCGCCGCCGCCGGCCCCCGGTTCACGCCGCGGGAGGCGACGCGCGAGGCGGAGGGCCTGCGCGCCGCCGCGGAGGCCGCCGTGCCGCACGTCCACCGCCTGACCGGGCTCGAGGCGGCCCGGGACCTGCGCGACTCGCAGGTGCTCGTGGTGGACCGCCCCACCTGGTCGCGCGCCGCCACGCAGTCCTTCGCCACGCTGCTGGACCCCACGTTCGCGCACCTGCGGGACACCCGGCCCCGCGAGCACGCCGCCGCCACCACCCGCGTCACCCGGCACGCCACCGCCCTGGAGATGGGAGGGATCCTCGCGTGGATGTCCGGGAAGATCCTCGGCCAGTACGACCCGTTCATCGCGCTGCCCGGCCCCGGGGGGACGGCGGCCGGTCCCGCCGGCGGACGCCTGCTGCTCGTGGCCCCGAACGTCGCGCAGGTGCGCGCGGAGATCAACGTCGACCCGGCGGACTTCCGCCTCTGGGTGTGCCTGCACGAGCAGACCCACCGCGTGCAGTTCGCTGCCGCGCCCTGGCTGCGCGAGCACCTGCGGGCCGAGATCACCGCGCTCACCGTCGGCCTGTTCGACAGGGCCGAGTCCCTGCCCGAGCGCCTGCGCACCGCGCTCGCGGCGGCGAACCCGCTGGGTCGGGAGGCCGACGCCGGCCGGACCGGGACACGGGACGGACACGACGCGCAGGACGCGGCCCCGGCCCGACCCGCGCCGGGCCTGCTCGGGGCGATCCAGGACGAGGAGGACCGGGAGCGCCTGTCCCGGCTGACGGCCGTGATGTCCCTGCTCGAGGGGCACGCGAACGTGGTGATGGACGGCGTCGACTCCTCCGTCGTGTCGTCCGTCAAGACCATCCGCCGTCGCTTCGACGAGCGCGGCGACCGCCGGTCGCCCCTGGACCGCATGCTCCGCCGCCTGCTGGGCATGGACGCCAAGATGGCCCAGTACCGCGACGGTCAGAGGTTCGTGGCCGCCGCCGTGGCCGAGCTCGGCATGGCCGGGTTCAACGTGGTCTGGGACGCCCCCGAGCTGCTGCCGAGCGAGGCCGAGCTCCACGCCCCCGAGACGTGGGTGGCGCGCATCCGTGCCCAGGCCTGAGGCGCGGGACCCGGGGCCGACGCCGGCGGGCGGGGCCGGCGGCCTGCCCGCGGTCGGCGCATGGCCGCCGCGCACCCGCTGGCCCGAGCCCCTGCACCGGGCCGTCGCGGCGGTGCGGGAGGCCCTCGCGGGCGACGGGTCCTGTCGCGCGGATGCCGGGCCGGGCCGGGCGGGGAATCGCCCCCGCGGGCTCGTCGCCCTCTCCGGCGGCGCCGACTCCCTCGCGCTCGCCGTGGCCTGCGCCGTCCTCGTGGGCACCCGGGACGGTGCGCGGCTCGGCCCGATCGGCGCGGCCGTGGTGGACCACGGGCTGCAGTCGGGCAGCGACGCGGTGGCGGCGGCCGCCGCCGACGTCGCCCGCATCCTCGGCCTGACCCCGGTCACCGTCACGCGGGTCGAGGTGGCCCGCACCGGCGACGGCCCGGAGGCCGACGCCCGGCGTGCCCGCCGGGTGGCCCTCGCCGCCGCCGCCCGAGACGCGGGGCAGGGCGCCGCCGCCCCGGGGGCGGGCGCCGCCGTCGTCCTCACCGCCCACACCGCCGACGACCAGGCCGAACAGGTCCTCCTCGGGCTCGCGCGCGGGTCCGGCACGCGGTCCCTCGCGGGGATCCCGGCGCGTGGGACGCTGCCGGGCGGGGCCGCCGTCGTCCGACCCCTGCTGGGCCTGGCCCGCGCGGACACCGAGGCGATCTGCCGCTGGGCCGGGCTGACCTGGTTCGAGGACCCGCACAACCGCGATCCCGCGCTGCTGCGCTCGCGGGTCCGCACCCGCGTGCTGCCCGCGCTCGAGGACCCCGACGCCGGCCTCGGCCCCGGCGTGCGGGTCGGGCTGGTGCGCACCGCGGCCATCGCGGCCGAGGACGCCGCGGCCCTCGACGCATGGGCCGGCGACGAGGTCACCCGGCTGCGCGTCGACCCGCCCGCCGGGGACCCGCGCGTCGTCTCCCTGGACCTGGACGCCCTGGCCGCGCTGCCCGCCGCCGTGCGCCACCGCGTGATCGCGCGCGCCGCCCGCGCCGCGGGAGGGCAGGCCCCGCCCCGCGAACGGATCCTCGCGGTGGACGCCCTCGTGACGGGCGCCCGCGCGGGGGGCACGTCGGCCGGTCCGGTGGAGCTGCCCGGCGGGGTGGCCGTGCATCGGGCGTGTGCCAGACTGGACCTCATCCCCTGCCTGCCCGGTCCCTGACTGCGGCCCGGCCCGGCATTCCCGCACGAGCACTCACCAGGAGCGGCGCATGGACGCACAGGATGTCCAGAACGACCTCAGCCACGTCCTCATGTCCCGCGAGGACGTGCAGGACACGATCACGGACCTGGCCCGCCAGATCGACCGCGACTACGCGGACAAGGACCTGCTCATCGTCGCCGTGCTCAAGGGCGCGGTGATGGTGGTCGCCGACCTCACCCGCGCCCTGCACTCCCACGTGGAGCTGGACTTCATGGCGGTCTCCTCCTACGGCTCCGGCACCAAGTCCTCCGGCGTGGTCCGCATCCTCAAGGACCTCGACGCGGACCTCACGGGCCGGCACGTGCTGATCGTCGAGGACATCATCGACTCCGGCCTGACCCTGTCCTGGCTCAAGGCCAACCTGGAGTCCCGCGGCCCGGCCTCGGTCGAGATCTGCACCCTGCTGCGCAAGCCGGAGGCCATGAAGGTGGACATCGACGTGAAGTACGTCGGGCGGGACATCCCCAACGAGTTCGTGGTGGGCTACGGCCTGGACTACGCGGAGAAGTACCGCAACCTGGACTTCGTGGGCACGCTCGCCCCGCACGTGTACAGCTGACCGGGGGCCCGGCGTGGCCCGGCGTGGCCGACCTGTCACGCGTGGTGTCGCTCTGATGCCGGATCTCCGCCCCATTCCGACTCCTTGCGTGACAGGCCGCCGGCGTCCCCGAGGTGACGGCGCACCTCCACGATCACGCGCGTGAATCCGCGGCGAGCGTCGGAGGAGGACACGGTGATGTTCCGGTAGCCCCGTCGCTCGAAGGCCGCGTTGCGCTGCACGTCGCGGTCGATCTGGCGATCCGCGCCGTGGTGGCCGCCGTCGTAGTGCAGGGCCACTCTCGCCTGCGGATAGCCCAGGTCCGCCGTCGCGGGGTGGTGCAGGGAGAACTCCGGGTCCCAGACCTCGAGCTGCAGTGCGGGCTCGGGGAGCCCGGCGGCCGTCAGCGCGAGCCGGAGCCGCGTCTCCTTCGGCGAGTGCGCCCCCACCCGGACCAGCGTGGCGGCGGTGCGGAGCCGTCGTCGCCGGTTGTGCGCGGACGGGCTGGTCTCGGCCGCCTGGGTCAGGGCCGCCCGGGTCCGCTCGGCAGCGTCGGGACCGCCGGACAGTTCCGCCCGGCGGACGAGATGGTCGCCGAGGATGACGAGCTCGTCGTCGTCGAGCAGGGCCGCGAGGTCGACCCAGAGACGGGGCGGGGCGGTGACGTACCAGGCCAGACCGCCGATCCGCACGCGCTCCACGTCCGCGGGCGGGAGCGCCGTCCGGTGGGAGGTGACGCCGGGGAGGGCGAGGCGGCCACGGTCCCGCGGGCGGCTCACGTGGACCTCGTCCCCCGCGTCCAGTCGCTCCGGCAGCCAGATCTCACGGGCGCGGGCCGCGGTCTGGTGCGACACCACCGTGGTGGCGCGGTGCCGGGCGAGTCGCAGCAGGAGCTCGTGTTGGGTGGCCGAGAGCGGGGTGCTCCACCGGTAGGGGGAGGAGCCGGCCGCGGGGCGCTCGACGGCGGCCGGGGCGGCCTCACGCCGGCGGTAGAGGCCCCGGGCGAGGCGTTCGACGTCGGAGCGACGCAGCCGGTTGTGGTCGATGCCGGCGGCCCTCGCCTGCGCGGCGGTGAAGGGGCCGTCCAGCAAGGACGCGGGAAGCGGGGTGGGGCGACGCATGGTGCCAGCCTGGCGCGGTGGGGCGGGCGGCGTCCTGGGCCGCCGTCGGCCTGGGGAGGAGTTCGGGTGCGCGGGGGTCTGTGCAGGCGGGGACGCAGGGGCGTGGCCGCAGCGCCGGCGACCTGTCACGCGAGCGGTCGCTCTGAGGTGCGATCCACGCGCCATTCCGACCCCTCGCATTCCCGGTGGGTGCCAGGACGGTGCTGGCCGACGTCGGCGCCGGCTGACCGCCCGCGCCCTGTCCACCTGACGCGAACAGTCAGCGGACACCCGGGCGGGGCCGGTACCGTGGAGGCTTGACCCGGGCGCGACGTCGGCCCTGCGCCGGCCCCGGCTGCACGGCGGCCGCCCCGGGGAGCCCGGCCCCCGCGGCAGACCAGGAGACACTCGGACCGTGAAGAAGCTGTTCAACAAGCCCTACGTCTGGATCCTGCTGGGCCTGCTGGTCCTCGCCGTCGCGATCCCGCTGACCACGTCACAGAGCGGCCGCACCATGGTGGACACCAACGTGGGCATGGCCCTGCTGAAGGACGACAAGGCCGCGCAGGCCCGCGTGGTGGACGGGGACCAGCGCGTGGACCTCACCCTGCGTGAGCCCTACAAGCAGGACGACCGGGACCTCGGCAAGGAGGTCTACTTCTACTTCGCCACCGCGCGCGCCACGGACGTGGTCACCGCGGTGGACGACTCGGCCCTGGACGGCTACACGGACGAGCCGGTGCGGAGCAACTGGTTCCTCTCGCTGCTCGGCTTCATGGTTCCGTTCCTGCTCATCGCACTGCTGTTCTGGTTCCTGATGTCCCGCATGCAGGGCGGCGGTGGCAAGGTCATGCAGTTCGGCAAGTCCCGCGCCAAGCTGATCAACAAGGACAACCCGGACGTGCTGTTCAAGGACGTCGCGGGCGCGGACGAGGCCGTGGAGGAGCTCCAGGAGATCAAGGAGTTCCTCACCGTGCCGGACCGCTTCCGCGCCGTGGGCGCCAAGATCCCCAAGGGCGTGCTGCTCTACGGCCCGCCCGGCACGGGCAAGACCCTCCTCGCCAAGGCCGTGGCCGGTGAGGCCGGCGTGCCGTTCTACTCGATCTCCGGCTCGGACTTCGTGGAGATGTTCGTGGGCGTCGGCGCCTCGCGCGTGCGCGACCTCTTCGAGCAGGCCAAGTCCAACGCCCCCGCCATCATCTTCGTGGACGAGATCGACGCCGTCGGCCGGCACCGCGGCGCAGGCATCGGCGGCGGCAACGACGAGCGCGAGCAGACCCTGAACCAGATGCTCGTGGAGATGGACGGCTTCGACGCCTCCACGAACGTCATCATGATCGCCGCGACCAACCGCCCGGACGTCCTGGACCCGGCGCTGCTGCGCCCGGGCCGCTTCGACCGCCAGATCCCCGTGGACGCCCCGGACCTCGAGGGCCGTGCCAGGATCCTCGAGGTGCACGCGCAGGGCAAGCCGATCGCGCTGGACGTGGACCTGCGCTCCCTGGCCAAGCGCACCCCCGGCTACACGGGTGCGGACCTGGCCAACGTGATCAACGAGGCCGCGCTGCTCACGGCGCGCTCGAACAACAACGTGATCGACAATCACGCCCTGGACGAGGCCGTGGACCGCGTGATGGCCGGCCCGCAGAAGCGCAGCCGCCTGATGAACGAGCACGAGCGCAAGGTCACCGCCTACCACGAGGGCGGCCACGCGCTCGTCGCGGCCGGGCTGCGCAACTCCGCCCCGGTCACCAAGATCACGATCCTGCCCCGCGGCCGCGCCCTGGGCTACACGATGGTGGTCCCGGAGGACGACAAGTACTCCGTCACTCGCAACGAGCTCCTGGACCAGCTCGCGTACGCCATGGGCGGGCGCGTGGCGGAGGAGATCGTGTTCAAGGACCCGTCCACGGGCGCCGCGAACGACATCCAGAAGGCCACGGACACGGCCCGCAAGATGGTCACCGAGTACGGCATGTCCGCCAAGGTGGGCGCCGTCAAGCTCGGCGGCGGCAGCTCCGAGCCCTTCGTGGGCGGTGCCCCCGGCGGCTCCTCCCGCGAGTACTCCGAGGAGCTCGCGTACCTGGTGGACGCCGAGGTCCGCACCCTGCTGGACCAGGCCCACGCCGAGGCCCACTGGGTGCTCACGGAGAACCGGGACGTCCTGGACCGGCTGGCCTACGAGCTGCTCGAGAAGGAGACGCTCACCCAGGAGGCCATCGCCGCCATCTTCGCGGACGTGCGCAAGCGGCCCGAGCGCGGCGTGTGGCTGGCCTCGGACGACCGGCTCCCGCAGGACATCCCGCCCGTCCTCTCCCCCTCCGAGCGCCGCTCGCGCCACGACGGCGGGGAGCAGACCCCCGTCGGCGTCGAGGGCACCACGGTGCCGGTGCGTCCGGAGGGTGCGCCGCCGTCGTCGCTGGGCGGGGACGCGACCGGCCCCGGCCTGCCGCCGCACGGCGGTCCGAGCAACACGCCGGGCCCCGGCGAGGGACCGACCTTTTGACCGCGCAGGAGACCCGCATGACAGCCCACACCCCCGACGACGCCGTCCCCGGCACGTTCGACCCGGACTCGACCGCGGTCGACCGGCCGCGCATCGAGGCGGCGGTGCGGGAGATCCTGCTGGCGATCGGTGAGGACCCGGACCGCGAGGGCCTGGCGGACACCCCGGCGCGAGTGGCCAAGGCGTACGCGGAGTTCTTCGCGGGCCTGCACCAGAGCCCGGACCAGGTGCTCGGCACCACGTTCGACATCGCGCACGAGGAGCTCGTGCTCGTGAAGGACATCCCGTTCTACTCGACGTGCGAGCACCACCTGGTGCCGTTCCACGGCACCGCGCACATCGGTTACATCCCCTCCGCCGAGGGCCGCGTGACGGGGCTGTCCAAGCTGGCCCGCCTCGTGGAGCTGTACGCGCGGCGTCCGCAGGTCCAGGAGCGGCTGACCACGCAGGTGGTGGAGGCGCTCATGGAGCACCTGGCCCCGCGCGGGGCGATCGTGGTGGTGGAGGCCGAGCACATGTGCATGTCCATGCGCGGCGTGCGCAAGCCGGGCGCGAAGACCGTCACCTCGGCGGTGCGCGGCCAGCTGCGGGATCCGTCCACGCGCTCCGAGGCGATGAGCCTCATCATGCACGGCTGAGGACCACCGACGGCGGAGGAGGACACGTGGACGAGAGCATCGACGCGGCGGCGCGGGAGGCGAACCGCGCCCTGCTGGGGCGGCTGCCCGCGGGCCGGACCCTGGTCATGGGCATCCTCAACGTCACCCCTGACTCGTTCTCGGACGGCGGGGAGCACGCCACCGTCCGCGCGGCCGTCGAGCACGCCCGGCGCATGGTCGCGGACGGCGCGGACATCGTGGACGTGGGCGGGGAGTCCACCCGCCCCGGGGCCCGCGCCGTGCCGCCGGCCGAGGAGCAGGAGCGCATCCTGCCCGTGATCGAGGCGCTGCTGGCCGAGGACGTCGTCCTCTCCGTGGACACGCGCCACACCGCCACCGCCCGGGCTGCCCTGGCGCTGGGGCCGGTGATCGTCAACGACGTCTCCGGCCTCGCCCACGAGCCGGATATGCCGGCGCTGATCGCCGCGTCGGGCGCGCCGTACATCCTCATGCACAACCGCGGGAACCCGCAGACCATGGACGGGCTGGCCGTCTACGAGGACACCGTCCCGGACGTCGTGTGCGAGCTGCGGGACGTGGCCGGCCGCTTCCTCGCCGCGGGCGTCGAGCCCGCGCAGCTGATCGTCGACCCGGGCCTGGGCTTCGCGAAGGCCGGCGAGCAGAACTGGGAGCTGCTGCGCGGCCTCGAGTGGCTCCGCGCCATGGGCCACCCGGTGCTCGTCGCCGCCTCGCGCAAGCGGTTCCTGGGCACGCTGCTGGCGGACGACGACGGCACCCCGGCCCCGCCCGCCGCGCGCGACGCCGCCACCGCGGCCATCTCCGCCCTCGCCGCCGCCCAGGGCGCGTGGGGCGTGCGCGTGCACGACGTGCGCGCCAGCGCCGACGCCGTCCGCGCCGCCGCCGCCTGGGTCGGGGCGCACGCCCCGGGTGAGCCCGTCTCCGAGGACGTGCTGCCGTGAGCGCCCGGGACCGCATCCGCCTGGCCGGGCTGTCCGCCGTCGGGCACCACGGGGTCTTCGACCACGAGCGCCGGGACGGGCAGCCGTTCGTCACGGACGTCGTCCTCCACCTCGACGCCGGCCCCGCCGCGGCCGGCGACGACCTCGCCCGCACCGCCAACTACGCCGAGGTCGCGGACACGGTGGTCCGCCTGGTCACCGGGGAGCCGGTGGACCTGATCGAGACCCTCGCCGACCGGATCGCCCGCGCCGTCCTCGCCGAGCAGCCCGTGGTGACCGCCGTCGAGGTCACCGTGCACAAGCCGCAGGCGCCCATCCCGCACGACTTCGCGGACGCCGCCGTCACCGTGCACCGCACCCGGGAGGACCTCGCGTGAGCACCGTCGACTGGTCGCACCCGGCCGAGGGCCCCGCGCCCATCCCCGAGCTGGGCGCCCGCCCGGACGCGCCCGTCGCGGCCGTGCTGGCCCTCGGCGCCAACCTGCGCGAGCCCGCGCAGACGCTCGACGCCGCCGTCGCCGCCCTGTCCGCGCTGCCGCACATCACGGACGTCCGGGCCTCGCCCCGGGCCGTCACCACACCCGTGGGCGGGCCGCCGGGCCAGCCCGACTACCTCAACCAGGTGGTCACGCTGCGCACGGACCTCGCGCCGTGGGAGCTGCTCGCGGTGGCGCACCGGCTCGAGCAGGACCACCATCGGCGGCGTGAGGTCCGCTGGGGCGCGCGCACCCTGGACGTGGACGTGATCGCCTACGGAGACGTGCGCAGCGACCACCCGGACCTCACCCTGCCGCACCCCCGCGCGGCCGAGCGGGCCTTCGTGCTGCTGCCGTGGCTGTGGCTCGACGCGGACGCCACGCTCGCCGGCACGCCCGTCGCCGACCTCGCCGCCGTCGCCGCGGACGCCCCCGGGGTGCGCCGTCAGGAGCCCGAGCGGCACCGGCTGCTGGCCGGCACCGACGACGTCGCCCCGCTCCGCCCGGCACGCCCGGACGCCCTCGGGAGGGAGGCCACGTGATCGCGCTGCGCTCCGGGTGGACCCTGCTCGTGGTGCTGATGGCCGCCGTGCTCGGCTGGCTGGCCGGGCTCGCCGCGCCGTCCCTGGGCTGGCCGGCGCCCGTGGTGGGCCGCGGCGGCCTGATCACCGTGGCCGCGGTCTCCGTGCTGTGCCTCGCGCTGGGCTGGCGGGTGCGCCGCGACCGGGAGAAGCCCGCCGCCGCGCGGATGGACCCGCTCGCCGCGGCCCGCACCCTCGTGCTCGGCCAGGCCTCCGGCTTCGCGGGAGCGGCCCTCGGCGGGTGGCACGCCGGGGTGGCGGTGCAGGTGCTGCTGCGGGCCGGCGTGGAGGCACCGACCGTGCGGGAGGCCGCCCTGCAGGCCGTCGGCGGTCTCGTCCTGCTGGTGGTGGGGCTGATCGTCGAACGGTGGTGCCGGATCCCGCCTGAGGAGGATGCGCCCGAGGGCGGTCGTGGGCAGGATGGGTCCCCGGGCCGACCGGCCCGTCCCGAGACGGAAGGAGGGTATGCCCGTGCCCGGCATTGACCTGAGCGGCGTGGCCTTCACGCCGGCCTCGCCGCGGCTGGCGACGGTGAAGCTCATCGCCACGACCATCGGCCACCTGATCTGGCTCGCCGCGTTCTCCGTGCCGCTGATCCTCAAGCTCACCGGCCCGTGGGCGGGGATGGCCGCGTGGGTCGCGTGGGGGCTGCCGGCCGTCGTCGTCGTGTCCTGGATCGTGGACCTGATCCTGATCCCGCGGCGCGTGCGCGCGATGGGCTGGGCCGAGCGCGAGGACGACGTCCTGTGGCGCGAGGGCATCCTGTTCCGCAGCGTGCACGCGGTGCCGTACGGCCGCCTGCAGTACGTGGACGTGTCGGACGGTCCGCTGCTGCGCCGGGTCGGGCTGCAGACCCTCACCCTGAAGACCGCCGCCGCGGGCGGGGACGTCACCCTGGAGGGCGTGCCCCGCGAGAGGGCCGAGGAGCTGCGCGAGGTCCTCATGGCGCGCGGCCAGGCGCGGCTGGCGGGCCTGTGAGCGCGGCCGCCCCGCCCCCCGCCGACGACGCCGGCTGGGTCCGCGTCCACCCCGCCTCGCCCTGGGTGCGGGGCTGGACCTTCCTGCTGCTGATCCTGTTCTTCGCGGGCCGCAACGCGGTGGAGGACTTCGCGGCGGGCCGGCTCAGCGGGGAGGACGCCCCGGGCGGCGGCGACGGCAGCCTGCTCGTGGCCGGCGGCATCCTGCTGGGGGCTACCCTGCTGATCAGCCTCGTGTTCTTCTTCTCCTGGTGGTTCACTCGGTTCCGCTGCGGGGAGGACCGGATCGAGCTGCGCCAGGGCTGGCTCTTCCGCAGCCGGCGGCAGATGCGCTACGACCGCATCCAGGCGGTGGACCTGCAGCACCCCCTCGTGGCCCGGCTGCTCGGGCTGGCCACGGTGAAGGTCGAGGCGGCCGACGGCGGCGAGTCCGCGCTCGAGCTGTCCTTCCTGCGCCGCGCCGAGGCCGAAGCGGTGCGCCGGGAGATCCTGGACCGCGCGTCGGGGGTGCTCGGGGGAGCCGGGGCGGACGCGTCCGCCCCGGAGCGCGCGGCCGAGCCCGGCCTCCCCGACGCCGATCCCGACGCCGTGGACGCGGACGCCGGCGAACTCATGCTGCAGGTGCCCGCGGGGCGGCTCCTCGGCTCCGTCCTGCTCTCCGGAGGCGTGCTGGGGGTGCTGGCCGGGTCCCTGATCTGGCTGGGCGGTCTCGCCCTCGTGGTCGCGCTGCTGCCCGAGGCGGTGCTGGACGAGGGGGAGACCCTGACCGGGATCGGCGCGGCCGCGTCCCTGCCCGCCCTATTCTCCGTGGCCGGCGTCGCGTGGTCCCGGCTGAACGCCGGCTGGGGCTTCCAGGTGCGCCGCTCACCGGACGGGCTGCGACTGCGGCATGGGCTCACCGAGACCACCCACCAGACCGTCCCGCCGGGGCGGGTGCAGGGGGTGACCGTCTCCCAGCCCCTGTTCTGGCGGCCCTTCGGCTGGTATCGGGTGAACATGGCGGTGGCCGGGTACCTGCAGGAGTCCGACGGCGCCCGGGACGTCGCGCTGCCCGTCGGCCCGTGGGAGGACGTGCTCCGCGTCCTCACGGTCGTGGCCCCGGACCCGGGCCTGGACGGCGATCCGCGCGCCGCGCAGGGGCTGACCCCCGCCGGGCTCATGCACCTCGGCGTGCACGGCACCGGCACGGAGGGCGGCTTCCAGCACGTGCCGCGGCGCGGCAGGTGGTGGTTCAACTGGTTCGCCTGGCGGCGGACCGGCTTCACGACGACGCGGTCCCTGCTGGTGGTGCGCAGCGGCTGGTTGAACCGCCGGCTGCAGACCCTCCAGCACGAGCGCATGCAGGCGGCCGAGCTGGCGCAGGGCCCGGTGCAGCGACGCCTGGGCCTGGCCACGGTGCGCGTGTGGGTCGCGGGGGCGAACGCCGTGGTCCGCGACCTCGACGAGGACGTGGCCGTGGACCTGTACGCCCGGGAGGCCCGGCACGCGGCCGTCTCGCGTCGCCTCGCCGACCGCGACCAGTGGATGCGCCCCGAGGAGCTGGCCCGCTTCGAGCAGCGCACGCGCGAGGTCGCGGCCACCGAGGTGGGCCGCCGCGAACTGGCCCGGGCCGGCGTCGTCGGCGGCGCCGTCGTCGGGGAGGAGAGCGGGGCGCACGTCCCCGCCGTGCGCGGCGAGGAGGAGCGATGACCGGCGGACTCGACCTGAGCCTGGACCCGCATGACCCGGCGCAGCGGCCCGGGCGGCTGGGCGTCGGCGTGGTGAGCGCGGGTCGAGTGGGGGCCGTGCTGGGCTCGGCGCTGCGGGCTGCGGGCCACACGATCACGGGCGTGCACGCCGTCTCCGAGGCCTCGCGGGACCGCGCGGAGATGCTCCTGCCGGGCGTGCCCGTCCTGGAGATCCCCGAGATCCTGCGCCGCTCCGAGATGGTCGTCTTCGCCGTCCCGGACGACGCGCTGGGCGAGCTCGTGGCCGGCCTGGCCGCCGCGGGCCACGTGCAGACCGGCCACCTGCTCGTGCACACCTCCGGCCGCTACGGGGTGGGGGTGATGGAGCCGGTGCGCGCGCACGGGGCGATCCCCCTGGCGATCCACCCGGCCATGACGTTCACGGGGCTGAGCCTCGACGTCGCCCGGCTGCAGGACTGCGTGTTCGGCGTGACCGCGGACCCCGTGGTGCTGCCCGTGGCCCAGGCGCTCGTGGTGGAGATGGGCGGCGAGCCCGTGGTCGTGAAGGAGGCCGACCGGGCGGCCTACCACCTGGCGCTGTCCCACGGGTCGAACCACCTGGTGACGCTGACGGCGCAGGCCCGTCAGATCCTCGAGACGATCGGGGTGGCCGACCCGGAGCGGGTGCTGCGCTCGCTCATGACCGCCGCGCTGGAGAACGCGCTCACCGACGGCGACGGCGCCCTCACCGGCCCCGTGGCCCGCGGCGACGTCGACACGCTGCGGACCCACCGTGAGACCCTCGGCGAGCTCGAGGCCGGGGGACTGTCGGCGGACGTGCGGGCCGTGTGGGAGACCCTCGCCCGCGCGACGACCGACCGCGCCGAGACCCGCGGCGCCCTGCGCGCGGACACGGCGGCGCGGCTGCGCGAGGTCCTCGACGACTCCGACGACCCCCACGACGACTGATCGACCCCCGCCGCCCCCGCTTTCGTTCGGGAAACGGCGGGTCCCGGGCCGTTTTCGTTCGGGAAACGGCGGGCCCCGAGCCGTTTTCGTTCGGGAAACGGCGGGTCCGGCGGCGTTCGCGTCGCTGGGACGAGACCCCGGGACCGCGCCCCGGCCGTCAGAGGCGCCCGTCGCGGATCGCGGCGACGACGCCGTCTGCCGCGTCCTCGATCTGCCGGTACATCTCCTCGAACTGCGGCCGCGGATACCCGTACGGATCGGGGACCTCGCGCACCCCGGCGCGGTCCGCATCCGACGCGAACTCGCCCATCAGGTGGATCCGGTCCCGCTGCTCGTCCGTGGTCGCGAGCCGCCGCGCGTCGGCGAGGTTGGCCTCGTCCATCACCAGGATCAGGTCGGCGTCGTCCACGAGGTCGGCGGACAGCTGCACCCCCACCGTCGGGAACTCGTAGCCCAGTTCCCCGCCGACCTCGCGGGTGAGGTGATGCGGCCGGGCGCCCACGTGCTCGTCGGACGTGCCGGCGGAGGTGACCTCGACGTCGTCGAGACCGGCCTCCGCGAGCTTGCGGTTCAGCACGGCCTCGGCGGCGGGCGAGCGGCAGATGTTCCCCAGGCAGACGGTCATGATGCGCATGGGGCCAGTGTCTCAAGTCCGGGCGGGGGCGGCGGACGACGACGGTCCGCACGCTCGCCTCGTCGCTGGCGGCGCGACGTCGGTTGCGTCCACGAGTGCTCCCGCTGGGGGATCAGAGGCCTCCGGCGGTCCGTCCCCCGGCTCCTCGCCGTTTCTCGAACGAAAGCGCTGCGACACGCCGCCGTTTCTCGAACGAAAGCGCGGCCGGCGCCGCCCGTTCCGGCGACGGCGGCGCCCGACGCGCCTGGCAGGATGGAGGCCATGACCGACCAGCCCGAGATGAGCCCCCTGACCGAGCCCGAGCGGGAGTGGGTGCGCGTCCGTCGCGACTTCGCCGCGCAGGAGGGCGTGGACCACCTGGACCTGGACGCGGTCGCCGCGTACTACGACGCCGTGCTGGCCCGCTCGCAGGCGGAGGCCGACGAGTTGGACCCCGAGGAGCTGGCGGTGCTGCTGGACGTCGTCGCGGTGCTGCTCGGCGAGCACCTGGGCGCGCGCCACGGCATGCAGTGGGTGACGGTCGCGGACGAGGAGGGGCCCGCCCTCGCGCTGCGGGACACCCTCTCGGACGCCGTCGTCTTCCCGCAGCCGGTGGTCGGCCAGAGCTGGAACGACCAGGCCACGGGGGAGTGGATGGGCGGGTACGTCGACTGGCTCGGCGAGCAGCTCCAGCAGATCCGGGCCGACGCCGGCACGCTGCCCGGCGCCTGAGGCGCGGCGGGCACCGGGGCGGCCCGCCGTCGAGGCCACCACCCCGCCGCCCTCCGTGTTGCCCGGATCACGTGCGGGCCGATAGAAACGAACGCATGACCTCCACCCCGGACACCCCGGACAACACCCCCGCCACCCCCTTCCACGACCTCGACGCCTTCACCGCCCTGCCGCGCGTGGCCGGTCTCACCCTCAGCCCGGACGGCGCCCGCCTGGTGACCACCGTCGCCACCCGCGACGCGAAGGGCACCGGCTACGCCACCGCTCTCTGGGAGGTCGACCCCGCGGGCGAGCGCCCCGCCCACCGCCTGACCCGCTCCCGCGAGGGCGAGGCCGGCGCGCAGTTCGCCGCGGACGGCACCCTCTTCTTCACCTCCGCCCGTCCCGACCCCGCCGACGCCGAGGCCGAGAAGCGCAGCGCCCTGTGGGCCCTGCCGGCCCGGGGCGGCGAGGCGCGCGTGGTGCTCTCCCGCCCGGGCGGCGTCGCCGCGGTCACGTGCGCCTCCGCGGCGGACCGCGTGGTCGTCACGGCGGACCGGCTGCTCGGCGCCACCACCGAGGCCGAGCACGCGACCCTCGCGCAGACCCGCAAGGACGCCGGCGTGGACGCCATCCTGCACACCGGCTACCCCATCCGCTTCTGGGACCACGACCTTGGCCCCGCCCGCCCCGAGCTCTTCGTCCTCGAGCCCGGCCCGGACCCGCAGGGCGAGCCCGCCACGGACGCGGACGCCGCCGAGCCCGGCCCCGCCGCCTCCGGCCTGGCTCCCGAGGCCGACGACGTGGCGCACCACCTGCGCCACGTCTCCGGATTCCCGCGCTCCCACGCGTTCGGGATCGGCGCGCAGGTGGCCCCGGACGGCTCGTTCCTGCTCACCACGGCCGCCACCGCCGAGGCCCGCGGCAACGTGCGGGAGGGCACGGTGGTGCGCGTGGACCTGGCCACGGGCGAGCACCACGTCCTGCACGACGTCCCCGGTGAGGACGTGGCCGTCGGCCCCGTCAGCCATGACGGCACGCGCGCCGTCGTCGTCCGCACCCCTGACTCCACCCCGCACTCCGCCGTGCACCCGCGCCTGTACGTGATGGACACGGCCACGGGCCAGACCACGCCCCTGGCCCACGGCTGGGACCGCTGGGCCGACGTCGTCGCGTGGCTGCCGGACGACTCCGCGGTGATCGCGCTCGCGGACTCGGAGGGTCGCCGCCCGGTGTTCCGCATCGAGGTGGCCACCGGCGCCGTCGCGCAGGTGACCCGGGAGGACGAGGCGTGGACCGACGTCGTGCTCTCCCCGGACGGGGCCACGGCCTACGGCGTCCGCTCCTCCTACCTGTTCCCGCCGGAGGTGGCGCGGATCGACCTGGCCACGGGTGAGACCACGCGCCTGCCGAACCCCGTGGAGCGCCCCGCGATCCCGGGCACGCTCGAGGACGTGGAGACCGTCGCCGAGGACGGCACGCGCGTGCGCGGCTGGCTCGTGCTCCCCGAGGGGGAGGCGCCGGCCGGCGGCCACCCGCTGCTGCTGTGGATCCACGGCGGGCCGCTGGGCTCGTGGAACGCGTGGAGCTGGCGCTGGACCCCGTGGATCATGGCGGCGCGCGGCTACGCGGTGCTGCTGCCGGACCCGGCGCTGTCCACGGGCTACGGCCAGGACTTCATCGAACGCGGCTGGGGTCGCTGGGGTCAGGCGCCCTACACGGACCTGATGGCGCTCACGGACGCCGTCGTGGCGCGTGAGGACGTCGACGGCGACCGCACCGCCGCCATGGGCGGCTCGTTCGGCGGCTACATGGCGAACTGGGTGGCCGGGCACACCGATCGGTTCCGGTGCGTGGTCACGCACGCCTCGCTGTGGGCGCTGGACGGCTTCGGCCCGACGACGGACGCCGCGTTCTACTGGGCCCGCGAGATGGACGAGCAGATGCAGCAGGAGAACTCTCCGCACCGGTTCGTGGGCGAGATCGTCTCCCCGATGCTCGTCATCCACGGCGACAAGGATTACCGCGTGCCGATCGGCGAGGGGCTGCGCCTGTGGTCGGACCTGCTGGCGAAGTCCGGGCGGCCGGCCGCCGCGGACGGCACCACCGACCACCGGTTCCTCTACTTCCCCCACGAGAACCACTGGATCCTCGCCCCGCAGCACGCGAAGGTCTGGTACGAGGTCGTCCTCGGCTTCCTGGGCGAGCACGTCCTCGGCGACGGCGCCCCGTCGGCCCCGGAGACGCTGGGACTGACGCGGCCGTCGTCGACGGCGGGCTGAGCCGCCGGGCCCGGCGCCGCGCATCGTGACGGGCGGCTGAACCTCTCGGATCAGCCCCCGTCACCGGCTGTTCACCGGGCGGGCCGGCTGTGGCCGGTGGGGGGCCACCCGGTCGACACCCGGATCTGGCCCACTGGAGCGGTCATCCCCCTCCCGGAAAGGACCGTTCCATGACCTCCGTCCGTCGTCACGCCGCCCGCGGCCTCGTGGCCCTCGCCGCCGCCGTCGCCGTCAGCGCCCCGCTGGCCGCCCCGGCCGCCGCCGCCCCCGCCGCACCGACGACCCCGGCCGCAGCGCAGTCCGTCACGGGCAAGCCCGTGGTGCGCCCCGACGTCGTGGGTCACCGTGGTGCCTCCGGCTACCGCCCCGAGCACACCCTGGCCGCCTACGAGCTGGCCGCCGCCCAGGGCGCGGATGTGATCGAGCCGGACCTGGTCTCCACCAAGGACGGCGTGCTCGTGGTCCGCCACGAGAACCTGATCGACGGCACCACGGACGTCGCCCAGCGGCCCGAGTTCGCGGACCGCAAGACCACCAAGGTCGTCGACGGCGTGGCCCTCACCGGCTGGTTCACCGAGGACTTCACCCTCGCCGAGCTCAAGACCCTGCGCGCCAAGGAGCGCCTGCCGCAGGTCCGCCCCGAGTCCGCGTCCTACGACGGCCGGTACCAGGTGCCCACCTTCGAGGAGGTGCTCGAGCTGCGGGAGCGCCTCTCTGCCCGGTACGGCCGCGAGATCGGCGTCATCCCCGAGATCAAGCACCCCACCTACTTCGACTCCATCGGCCTGTCCATGGAGGAGCGCGTCGTCGAGCTGCTCGACGAGTACGGCCTGAACAAGCGCAACGCCCCCGCCACCGTGCAGTCCTTCGAGCTCGCCAACCTGCGCGATCTCAACGAGAACCTCGGCCTCAAGGCCGAGACGGTGTTCCTCTCCAGCGTCACCGGCGCGCCCTATGACTCCGTGGCCGCCGGCGACGGGCTCCGCGACTACGACTTCTACGAGACCGCCGCGGGCATGCGCGAGGTCCGCGCGGCCGGCGTCGACACGCTCGGCCCGGCCTTCGCGCAGATCATCACCAAGGAGAAGGACGGCTCGATGGGCGAGGAGACCGCGTTCGTCTCCCTCGCCCACCGCGCGGGCCTTGAGGTGGTGCCGTACACCTTCCGCGCCGAGAACCAGTTCCTCTACACGGAGTTCCGCTCCTCCACGGACCCGAACGCGCGGGGCGACATGGTCGGCATGATCCAGCCGTTCCTCGACGCCGGCATCGACGGCTTCTTCACCGACCACCCCGACCTCGGCGTGCAGGCCGTGGACACCTGGATGCAGGGCAAGA
The DNA here is from genome assembly GCF_052220525.1 of Micrococcus sp. TCR-5. Classification (NCBI taxonomy): domain Bacteria; kingdom Bacillati; phylum Actinomycetota; class Actinomycetes; order Micrococcales; family Micrococcaceae; genus Micrococcus; species Micrococcus sp. TCR-5. Next base: position 29,560 of record NZ_JBQPDO010000005.1, on the reverse strand, counting down.
AGGAGCACCCGGGCCGGGGCGTCGGCAAGACCGCCCAGCGGGGCCTGAAGGTGCGCTGACCCCGTCCCGACCGGAGACGATCCCGGCGGACCCGAGGTCTTCCGGCACGTCCGTCGCGGTGCTTACCTTGGCCCTCAGGACCGGTGGACCCGGTGACGTGGACGGCCAGAAGGGCTGGCCATGAGGGGCCGCCGACCCGGACGAAGGAAGGCACAGCATGACGACGAACACGCCGAAGAACGCCCACGGCTCCTCAGCCGAGGGCCGTGACGCCAAGGACCAGGCGAAGGACAAGGCCCAGCAGGCCGCGGGCGAGGCCCAGGGCCAGGCGAAGGCCGTGGCCCAGGACGCCAAGGACAAGGCCCAGGACCTCGCGGCCACCGCCAAGCACGAGGCCGGCCAGGTGAAGGACGAGGCCGCTGACCAGGTGCAGTCGCTGGTCGGCTCCGCCCAGGAGCAGGTCGGCGCGCAGGTGCAGACCCAGCAGGAGCGGTTCGCGGGCCAGGTGCGCAGCTACACCGACGACCTGCACCGCGTGGTCTCCGGTGAGCAGCCGCAGACCGACCTGGTGCGCCAGGGCGTCGCCTCGGTGGCGGACCGTGCCGAGGCCCTGACGCAGCGCCTGGAGACCGCTTCCCCGCAGGACCTGCTGCAGGACGTGCGCGGCTTCGCCGCTCGCCGTCCGGGCACGTTCCTGGCCCTCGCCCTGGGCGCCGGGCTGGTGGCCGGTCGACTGACGCGCGGCATCCGCGACGCCGTCCAGCCCGACTCCGCCGCCTCCACCTCGCCGCGCCGTCACACGACCCGTCCGGACGCGGTGCACGCGGACGTGACCCCGCACCACCTGGACTCGCAGGCCCCGGCCTACTCGAGCGATTCGCTCTCCCAGGCCGACGGCCGCGTCGCGGACGGCGCCGGGCCCCGCCGCGCGGCCGGCGTCGGGGACACCCCGTATGGCACGCAGGCGCCGGTCCAGCAGGGCCTGACCGCCGAGCGGCCGTTCGACCAGACCCGGCCCGGGGGTGACGCATGAGCACCGCCCACGAACCGTTCCGCGACGCGACGCCGCACTCCGGCGCGCACACCCCGCCGCCCACGCAGGCGGAGTTCCGTGCCGAGCACGAGAGCCTCGGCGAGATGTTCCAGAGCCTGTCGGCCAAGCTGTCGACGCTGGTCAGCCAGGAGATCGCCCTGGCCAAGGCCGAGGCCACCGAGTCCGCGAAGAAGGCCGGCAAGGGGGCAGGCCTGCTGGCCGGCGCCGCCGTCGGCGGCTTCTTCCTGCTGATGTTCCTGTCCCTGGCCCTGATGCACCTGCTCGACGTGTTCCTGCCGATCGGCTGGGCCGCGTTGATCGTGGCCGTGCTGTGGGGCGTCGTCGCGGCCGTGCTGGCCCTGCAGGGCAAGAAGGACATCGAGAAGATCAAGGGTCTGCCGCAGACCCAGGAGACGCTTCAGGAGATCCCCGAGACCCTGAACCCCGCGAAGGAGACGCGATGACCACGAGCAACAACCCCGACGAGATCCGCGCCGACATCGAGCGCACGCGCCGCGAGCTCGGCCAGGACGTGGACGCCCTCGCCGAGAAGGTGAGCCCCACGAAGGCCGTGTCCCGGCAGACCAACCGCATCAAGGACGGCTTCATCCACGCGAAGGAGAACATCATGGGCTCCCCGGAGCAGCACCGCCACGAGCCCTCGCTGGGCGATCGCGCCCACGCGGTGGTCGACGACGCCCGGGCCTCCGCGTATGACGCGGCCGGCCAGGCCCAGGACCGCCTGGGCGACGCCGGCGACCGGGTGTCCGAGTGGGCCGACGACGCCCAGCACGCCCTGCACCAGGCCCCGGCTCAGCTGCGCGGCCGCACCGCGGGCAACCCGTTGGCCGCCGGGCTGATCGCCTTCGGTGCCGGCCTGCTGCTCAGCTCGCTGATCCCCGCCTCACGCGCGGAGCAGCGCGCCGCGGAGGGCCTCAAGGACCAGGCCGCCCCGCTGGTGGACGAGGCCAAGCAGGCCGCCCAGCAGCTGCGCGAGGACCTCGAGCCCGCCGCCCGCGAGGCCGCCGGGAGCGTGAAGGAGTCGGCCGCCGAGGCCGCTTCCCACCTCAAGGAGCAGGGCACGGACACGGCGCAGGGCCTCAAGGCGGAGTCCCAGGACGCCGCCCGCCAGGTGAAGGACACCGCGAAGGACGCCTGAGCCCGACTCGAGCACGACGCCGGCCGGTCCCGTTGACGGGACCGGCCGGCGTCGCGCGTGGCGGGGCCGAATCCGGCCCGCGGCTCAGGCCTTGGACCAGATGCGCGTGGTGAGGCGGAAGTCCTCCCCGAGGCCCCGTGCCTAGACTCGGAGGGTGACCCCTCTCGACCGCGTCCCCGACCAGCGCCCCGTCCCCGCCGGCACCGGCCTGACCCTCGAGGACGCCCTCCCCGCTCCCGTGACGGCCGAGGCCGACGGCGTCTCCGCGCGCCCGCGTCTGGCCCGGACCGTCGCCGAGATGCGCTCCGCTCTCCGTGAGCTCGTCGCCCACGCCACGGACGACGGCGACGCCGAGCCCGTCACCGTCGGCCTGATCCCCACGATGGGCGCCCTCCACGGCGGCCACGCGGCCCTGGTGCGGCGGGCCCGCGCCGAGAACGACGTCGTCGCGGTCAGCATCTTCGTGAACCCGCTCCAGTTCGGCGATCCGGCCGACCTGGAGCACTATCCGCGCACCCTGGACGCGGACCTGGACCTGCTGGCGGCGGCGGGCGCCGACGTCGTGTTCGCCCCGGACGTGCAGGAGATGTACCCGGGCTACCCGGACGCGCCGATCGTCACCGTCTCCGCCGGCCGCATGGGGGAGGTCCTCGAGGGCGCCTCCCGCCCGGGCCACTTCGACGGCGTGGCCACCGTCGTGGCGAAGCTGTGGAACATCGTGCGCCCGGCGGTGCCGGCCCTGCGCAGCTACTTCGGCCAGAAGGACGCGCAGCAGCTCACCGTCCTGCGCCGCCTGGCCACGGACCTGGACATCGACGTCGACGTCCGCGCCGTACCCATCGTCCGCTCGCCCGAGGGCCTCGCGCTCTCCAGCCGCAACACCCGCCTGGACGCCGCGGGCCTGGAGCACGCGCTCGTCCTCAGCCGCGCCCTGCGCTCCCTGGCCGACGCCGCGGCGGCCGGTGAGCCCGTCGACGTCCAGGCCGCTCGCCGGATGGTCGAGGACGAGCCGGGCGTCGAGCTGGACCACCTCGTGGTGGTGGACCGGGACACCTTCGCCGAGCTCGGTCCGGAGCTGCTGTGCCAGCCGCTGCGCCGCGAGGCCCTCGCCCTCGTGGCCGCGCACGTGCCGCCCGTCCGGCTGATCGACACCATGGTGCTGCCCGTCGCGGGGCCGCTGCCGTGACCCCGGAGCGTCTCGCCGCCGCCTTCGACGGCCCCTCGCCCGCGCTCGCCGCGACGCTGCTGGGGTGCCGGCTGACCGTCGTCGCCCCGGACGGCGCCGTCACCGTGCGGCTGACCGAGACCGAGGCGTACGGGAACGCGGGAGCGGACCCCGGCGCCCACTCGTTCCGCGGCCGCACCGAGCGCAATGCCGCGCTGTTCGGGCCGCCGCGGCGCACGTACGTGTACCTGAACTACGGCATCCACCGCTGCCTGAACCTGGTGGGCCACCCCGAGGGGGAGGCCGGCGGTGTGCTGCTGCGTGCGGCCGAGGTGCTTGCAGGAGGGGACCTCGCGGTGGCCCGCCGTGGCCGGGACACCGGCCCCAAGCTGCTCTCCGGCCCGGGCAACCTCGGCCAGGGCCTCGGCATCACCCTGGAGATGGGCCACGCGCCCGTGGAGATCGTCGCCGCGCCGCCGGAGGTGGCCGACGACGGTGGCACCTCGGCCCGCCTCGCCGCGCCGGCCGCGCCCGCCCGCTTCCTCCTGGCCCCGCCCGCGCCCCGCGATCCGGCCGAGCCGCCGATCGAGGTCGTGACGGGCCCGCGCGTCGGCGTCTCGGGGGAGGGCGGCTCCGTGCGCTTCCCGTGGCGGTTCAGCGTGGCCGGCCACCGCAGCGTGTCCGCGTTCCGGCGTGGCCGCAACGTGCCGGACTGACCCCCAGACCTTGTCGACCGCCCCGGCCCCGTGCCTAGGTTGATCCCATGACCGAGATGAACAAGACCGCCCACGGCGAGACCCAGCAGACCGTCACCCGGACCATCGACGCGTCCGCCAAGGACGTGTTCGACTTCCTGACCCTGCCCGCGAACCACGCGAAGTTCGACGGCTCGGGCATGGTGCAGTCCGACGACAAGACCCAGCGCATCCAGAAGGTCGGCGACGTGTTCACCATGAACATGCACGCGGAGCACATGGGTGGCGACTACCAGACCGACAATCACGTGGTCGCCTACGACCCGAACAAGCTGGTCGGCTGGAAGACCGCCCCCGCCGGCACCGAGCCCAAGGGTTGGCAGTGGGTCTACCGGCTCGAGGACAACGGCTCCGGCAGCACGGTCGTGTCCCTCACCTACGACTGGACCGCCGTGACCGACCCGGAGCTGCTGGCGAAGAACCTCTTCCCGATGGTGTCCGAGGAGCAGATGGAGGAGTCGCTCGCGAAGCTGGCCGCCGAGGTCGGCTGACCCCCGCCTCCCGACGGCGGCCTCCGGGCTGGCCGTCCCCTCGACGACGGGCACGCACCCGGCCAGGGTGCGGTGCCCGTCGTCGTGTCCGGTGTCACGGCTAGAGTGCCGTGCGAGACCGTCCACCCCCACGTCCAGGAGGATCCGCCGTGACCGCCACCGCCGAGCCCGAAGTCCCGTCGCCGCGCGAGGACCTGTACCGCCACGTCAACGCCGGGTGGCTGGACACCCATGAGATCCCCGCGGACCAGGGCGCCTACGGCGCGTTCCTCGAGCTGCGGGACGCGGCCGAGCTCGCCGTCCGGCACCTGTGCGAGGACGCCGTGCGCGAGGTCGGCACGGGCTTCGACCCCGCCCAGGCGCGCGTGCAGGCCACGGCCGCGGCCGGCGCGCACCGGGACGTCCCGCTCGCCCCGCTGGACGAGGAGGACGCGGAGGGCACGGAGCATCCGGAGCTCAAGCGCCGGATCGCCGCGCTGTACGCCTCGTTCATGGACGACGAGACCGTGGAGGCCCGCGGCCTCGAGCCGATCGCCTCGGACCTGGCGGCGGTGGCCACCGTGTCCACCCCCGCGGAGCTGCTCGCCCTGTCCGGGCGACTGCAGCGCCAGGGCGTCTCCGGCCTCATCAACACCGGCGCCCTCAACGACGCCGGGAACCCGGACCGCATGCTCCTGCACCTGCTCCAGGGCGGCCTGGGCCTGCCGGACGAGTCCTACTACCGGGACGAGGCCTACGCCGGGATCCTCGAGCAGTACACCGAGCACACCGGCCGCCTGCTGACGCTGGCCGGGATCGGCGCGGACCGGGACGAGGCCGCCGCGCTGGGCGTCCGGGTGGTGGAGCTGGAGAAGCGCATCGCCGCCCTGCACTGGGACCTGGTCCGCAGCCGGGACGCCGTGGCCCGCTACAACCCCATGACCCACGACCGGCTGACGGAGCTCTTCCCCCTGGCCGACGCGTGGCTCGAGGGCGTGGACGCCGCCGGCGAGCGCGCCGCGGAGGTCGTGGTGTGGCAGCCGGACTTCCTCTCCGGTGTGCAGGGGCTGCTCGAGGGACCCGAGGCCGCCGACCTCGAGGACTGGCGTCACTGGCTGATCCTGCAGGTGCTGCGCTCCTTCGCCGGCTTCCTGCCGGACGCGTTCGTGCAGGAGAACTTCTCCTTCTACGGCCGCCGCCTGGCCGGCACCGAGGAGGTCCGCCCCCGCTGGAAGCGCGCGGTCGCGTTCGTCAACGGGGCGGCCGGCGAGGACGTGGCGCAGCTCTACGTGGCCCGCCATTTCCCGCAGGGCCACGTGGCCGCGATGGACGAGCTCGTGGGCCTGCTCCAGGAGGCCTATCGCCGGTCCATCGAGGAGCTCGAGTGGATGGGCGAGGAGACCCGTCAGCGGGCGCTCGAGAAGCTGGCGATGTTCCGCCCCATGGTGGGCTACCCCTCGAAGTGGCTGGACTACTCCGCCCTCGAGGTCCACGCCGGCGACCTGCTGGGCAACGCCCGCTCCTCCTCGGAGCTCGAGTGGGAGCGGGACCTGCGCAAGATCGCGGACGGGCCGGACCCGGAGGAGTGGCACATCACGCCGCAGACGGTGAACGCGTACTACTCCCCGCTCGAGAACGCGATCGTCTTCCCGGCCGCCATTTTGCAGCCCCCGTTCTTCGACCCCGAGGCCTCGATGGCCGCGAACCTGGGGGCGATCGGCGCCGTGATCGGCCACGAGATCGGCCACGGCTTCGACGACCAGGGCTCGCGGTACGACGGCGCCGGTCGGCTCGAGGACTGGTGGACCGAGGAGGACCGCGCGGCGTTCACCGAGCGCACCTCCCGGCTGGTGGCCCAGTACAACGCGCTCTCCCCGGCCGAGGCCCCGGACCACCGCGTCAACGGCGAGTTCACCCTGGGGGAGAACATCGGCGACCTCGGCGGCCTGGGCATCGCCCACCGCGCCTTGGAGATCTGGCGGGACGAGGGCGACGGCGCCTCCCTCGACGCCGCGGCGGGGGACCGCGAGTTCTTCACCGCCTGGGCCACCGTGTGGCGTCAGCTCACGCGACCGGAGGCCATGGTCACCCGCATCGCCTCGGACCCGCACTCGCCCAACGAGTTCCGCTGCAACCAGGTGGTCAAGAACCTCGACGCCTTCCACGAGGCGTTCGGCACGCGCGAGGGGGATCCCATGTGGCTGGCCCCGGAGGAGCGCGTCACCATCTGGTGATCCCGCCCGCCGGCCGGGCCCCGCGGGTCCGGCCGGCGGCTCACTCGGATTCGGCGGGGTCCTGCATCCGGGTCTGACGCTCGGCGGCCAGCCGGTCCAGCAGGCGCGTCAGCGTCCGGATGTCCTCGCGGTCCCAGCGCGCCAGGTCGTCGCGCAGCCCGCGACCCGCCGGGCCGCCGCGCACCGCGTCGAGGCGGGCGAGCCCCTCGGGGCTGGCGCTCAGGAGGGCGGAGCGGCGGTCCCGCGGGTCCGGCTCTCGGGTGATCAGCCCGGCGGCCTCGAGGTCGCGGACCATGCGGGAGACCTGCGCGCGGTCCACCAGCAGGCCCTCGGCCACGGCCGAGGGCGTCATGGTCCCCTCGTTGGCCAGCATCATGAACGCCTTCATCGCCCCGACGGACAGGGCCGGGCTGAGGGCCGCCGCGTAGCGGACCATCACCTGGCGGTGCTGCAGGACCAGACGCGAGAACGCCTGCTCGAGCCCCTGGACGGCGGCCTCGAAGCCCGCGTCGTCGCCGCCTCCGCCCGGGTCCGGGGCGCCGTCAGCCACGGCGGGCCCGGACCAGCGCGGTGACGACGGCCGCCAGCAGGGCCGTCCCTGCCACGGCCAGCGCCGCGGGGACGACGGGCCGGTCGGCCACCGCCGTCGCCGGGCGCTCGGCCGACACCGACCGGGACTCCTCCGGGTCCTCGGCCGGATGCTGCCCCTGCGCCGCGGTCACCACGGGGATCGGGCCGGTCGCGGGCAGCGTCTGCATGGCCTCGGCCGTGGCATGGGTGGCCAGGTCGGCGCGGGTGGCGTGGAGGCGCTCGGAGGTGGTCATGCGGCCCAGTGGGAGGTTCGGCAGGAACAGGATCGCGATCAACGCGACGATCGCGAGCGGCACGGCCACGAGGAAGGCGAGGGCGATGCCCTGCGCGTAGACGTCCTCGAAGATCACCCGCAGCGAGTCGGGCATCTCTGCCACGCGTGGCAGGGTGCTGGACTGCAGGCTCTCGGACCACTCGGCGGCGTCCGGGCCCAGGCTGCGCAGGGCCGCGGCGAGGTCCGCGCGGCGCTCCTCGATGCGGTCCGGGACCACGTTGGAGACCACGGCGCCCATCACGGCGACACCGATGCTGCCGCCCAGGGTGCGGAAGAAGGTGACGCCGGAGCTGGCGACGCCCATCTGCCGCGGGTCGGTGGTGTTCTGCACCACGAGCACGAGGTTCTGCATGGTCATGCCGACGCCGGCGCCGAGCAGGAACATGTAGAGGGACACCAGCCAGAAGGAGGTGTCGTAGTGCAGGGTGCCGAGCAGGGCGGTGCCGGCGATCAGCAGGACGGCGCCGATCACGAGCCAGCGCTTCCACACGCCGGTGCGGGTGATGAGGCCGCCGATCACCGTGGAGGACACGAGCAGGCCGAGGATCATCGGGATGGTCATGAGGCCGGCCTGGGTCGGCGTCGCGCCGCGGGCCAGCTGCATGTACTGGGCCAGGTAGACGGAGGAGCCGAACATGGCCAGGCCCGTGGCGATCGAGGCGATCGTCGCGAGGGTGAAGGTGCGGTCGCGGAAGAGGGTGAGCGGGATGAGCGGCTCGGCGACGCGCAGCTCGGTCACGACGAACAGGACGGTGGCGACGGCGGCGCCGCCGAGCATCCACGCGGTGGTGGTGCTGGCCCAGTCGAAGTCGCGACCGGCGCTGGTGACCCAGATCAGCAGCAGCGCGGTGGCCGCGGTCAGGAACACGATGCCGAGGTAGTCGATGGACACCTTCTGGCGCTCGCGGTGCGGGAGGTGGAGGGTGCGCTGCACCATCACCAGGGCGACGACGGCGAAGGGCACCGCCACGAAGAAGTTCCAGCGCCAGCCCCACAGGTCGGTGATCACGCCGCCGGCGAGCGGGCCGCCCACCGTGGCCACGGCCATCACGGCGCCGAACAGGCCCATGTAGCGGCCGCGCTCACGCGGGCTGATGATGTCCGCCATGATCACCTGGCTGAGCGCGACGAGGCCGCCGCCGCCCAGGCCCTGCACGGTGCGGCAGACGATCAGGAAGGTCGGATCGTGGGTGAACCCGGCCGCCGCGGAGGCGGCGACGAAGATCGCCAGGGCGACCTGGAAGAGGACCTTGCGGTTGACGAGGTCGGCCAGCTTGCCCCAGATCGGGGTGGCGATGGCCGTGGCGAGCAGGGCCGAGGTGATGACCCAGGTGTAGGCGGTCTGGTCGCCGCCGATGTCGTGGATGATCACCGGCATCGAGGTCGAGACCACCGTGTTGGCGATCATCGAGACGAACATGCCCAGCAGGAGGCCGGTCAGGGCCTGGAGCACGGAGCGGTGGCGCGCGGCGTCGGCGCGCTCGAGCGAGGGGGCGCCGGCCGGCGCGACGGCCTCGGGGGCGGGGGAGGTTGGGGTCATGGGGTCCTTCGGCGGGAGGGGCGGCGCGGTGATTGACATAAGTCAATGATTGACGAGAGTCAATCATAAGGGGCGTCGGCCCGGGCCGCACCCGCCGTCCGCGGTTAGCCTGGTCACGCCGGACGACGCCGCGTCCTCCCCCCGATCCGAGAGTGAGGCCCGCCGTGACCCCCCGTTTCCTGCTCATGACCCGCCTCCCTGAGCCCGGGCTCGGAATGCTGCGCGAGGCCGGAGAGGTGGTGGACGGCGCCGACGTCGGAGGGGACGCCGCGCTCGCGCGGCTGGTGGCCTCGGGGGACTACGACGTCGTCGTCGCGGCCCTGGACCAGAAGTTCACCGCCGACGTGCTCGCCGACGCGCGGATCAGGGGCATCGCCAACTACGCGGTCGGCTACAACAACGTGGACGTGGCCGCCGCGACGCGGCGGGGGATCGCCGTCGGCAACACCCCGGACGTGCTCACGGACGCCACCGCGGACATCGCGATGCTCCTGATCCTCGGGGTGACCCGCCGTGCCCCCGAGGGTGAGCGGATGGTGCGCGAGGGACGCTTCCACGGCTGGGCGCCGGACCTGCTCGTGGGCCGGGACGTGCGTGGCGCGACCCTGGGCCTGGCCGGTTTCGGACGGATCGGCAAGGCGGTGGCCGAGCGTGCGCTCGCCTTCGGCATGGAGGTCGTGTTCGCGCCGCGGCCGCCCGCGCACCGGGAGGTCGCGGCCGCGGAGCTCGGCGACCTCGCCGGCCGCGTCCGTCAGGTCCGCTGGGAGGAGCTCGTCGAGGTCGCGGACGTCCTGTCCCTCCACGTGCCCCTGACGGACGACACCCATCACCTCGTGGATGCGGACGTGATCGCGAAGATGAAGGACGACGCCGTCCTCGTCAACACGGCCCGGGGGCCCGTGGTGGACGAGGCGGCCCTCGTCACCGCCCTGCGCGAGGGGCGGCTCTTCGGCGCCGGTCTGGACGTCTACGAGGACGAGCCCGCCCTCGCCCCGGGCCTGGCCGAGCTGGAGAACGTGATGCTCCTGCCGCATCTGGGCTCCGCCACCCGGGACACCCGCGCCGCGATGGCCGAGCTGGCCGCGCGCAACGCGATCGCCATGGCCACGGGCGCGGAGGCCCCGGCCCTCGTCAACCCCGAGGTGCGCGGCTGACCGGCGGGGCGCCGTCGGTAGACTCGGGGACCGTGACCACCCAGAACTCCGCCTCCGCCGCCGTCGACCACCACGATCAGCAGGCCGTCCGCGCCGCCAAGCGTGAGCAGCTGCTCGCCTCGGGCCGCGAGGCCTACCCCGTGCAGGTGCCGCGCACCCACGCGCTGGCCGAGGTGCGTGAGCGGTTCGACGGCCACGAGCCCGACTGGACCTCGGGCGAGACCGTGTCGGTGACCGGGCGCGTCGTCTTCCTCCGCAACACCGGCAAGCTCTGCTTCGCCACCCTGCAGGAGTCCGGCGCGGACGGGGAGGCCGTCCGCCTCCAGGTCATGGTGTCCCTGGCCGCCGTCGGTGAGGAGTCCCTGGCCGAGTGGAAGAAGGTCGTGGACCTGGGCGACTTCCTCTCCGTCACCGGCGAGGTGATCGTCTCGCGCCGCGGCGAGCTGTCCATCATGGCCTCGGCGTGGGAGATGGCCTCCAAGGCGCTGCGCCCCCTGCCCGTGCTGCACGCGGACCTGAACGAGGAGACCCGCGTCCGCCAGCGCTACGCGGACCTGATCGTGCGCGAGGAGGCCCGCCGCATGGTCTACACCCGGGCCAAGGTCACCTCGGCGGTGCGGCGCACCCTCGAGGGCCACGGCTACGTGGAGGTGGAGACCCCGATGCTCCAGCTGGTCCACGGCGGCGCCCTCGCACGTCCCTTCGAGACGCACCTCAACGCGTTCGACCAGCCGATGACCCTGCGCATCGCCACCGAGCTGTACCTCAAGCGCGCCGTCGTCGGCGGCATCGACCGCGTGTTCGAGATCGGCCGCGTGTTCCGCAACGAGGGCGTGGACTCGACCCACTCGCCCGAGTTCACCACCCTCGAGTCCTATGAGGCGTGGGCGGACATGCACGTCATGGCCGAGCGCATGCAGGAGATCATCCTCAACGCCGCGGACGCGGTGGGCGCCGGGCGTCGGCTCGAGACCGCGAAGGGCGTCATCGACCTCGACGGCGAGTGGGCCTGGGTCGCCGTGTACCCGGGGCTGTCCGAGGCCGTGGGCCGCGAGATCACCCCGGAGACGGACGCCGAGACGCTGCGGGCGATCGCCGCGGAGCACGAGGTCAAGGTGGACCCCGCGTGGGACGCGGAGAAGCTCGTGATCGAGCTGTTCGGCGAGATCGTGGAGCCCACCCTGATGAACCCCACGTTCGTGTACGACTACCCGCCGGCCGCCCAGCCGCTCGCGCGCCCGCACCGCTCGGACGACCGGGTCATCGAGGCCTGGGACCTGATCATCGGCGGCATGGAGCGCGGCACCGCGTTCTCCGAGCTGATCGACCCCGTCATCCAGCGCGAGCGCCTGACCGCCCAGTCGGCGATGGCGGCCGCCGGCGACGACGAGGCGATGCAGCTGGACGAGGACTTCCTGCGCGCCCTCGAGTACGGCGCCCCGCCCATGGGCGGCATCGGCCTGGGCATCGACCGCCTGGTGATGCTGTTCACGGACGCCGGCATCCGCGAGACCATCCTCTTCCCGCTGCTCAAGCCGGAGGCCTGACATGGCCGCCTTCTGGGACTACTTCTCCGTCCTCGCCCCCTCGATCGGCCTCGGGCTCATCTTCTGGCTGGTGATGCGCTCCCTGCTGCGTTCGGACACGGGTGAGCGCGAGAGTCAGGCCCGCCGGCTCTCGGGCGCGGACGCGCGGGCGGCCCGCGAGGAGGCCGAGGCCCGTGAGTGGGCGGCCCGACGCCGAGCCGAGGGAGGGCCGGGGGCTGATCCGGAGGACCGCGCCCGGTGAGATTCCTTCCCCGGCGTTGAAGAATCCTTCTGCCCGGCTTCGTTGCGGTATTCTTGAATCACCACAAGTGCACGGCCGGAATCGTGAGCACGCGGGAAAGAACCCCGAGAGCGAAGACCGGAACCCAGGGACACGCGCACGAGAGAAGAAAGTGGGAATCACCGTTGGCACAGAAGGTAGAAGTGGTCCTCGTGGATGATCTTGACAGTTCGCCTGCAGATGAGACCGTGAACTTTGCATTGGACGGTCGCAATTACGAGATCGACCTGTCGAAGGAGCACGCTGCGGAACTCCGTGAGTTCCTGAAGCCCTACATGAAGAAGGGCCGCGCCGTGGCGCCGCCGTCGCCCAAGGTCGAGGCCGCCCAGATCCGCAAGTGGGCGGCCGAGAACGGCTACGAGGTCTCGAGCCGCGGTCGCCTGCACCGCGACGTGGTGGAGGCCTACCGCAACGCGAAGCGCAAGTGAGCGTCCCGCCCGGGTGCGTCGAGGAATCGGCGTCCCCGGGCCTCGTTCCGGCCCCTCCCGAGGACGGCCGGGCCGCTTCTCCCGCTGGCGAACAGCCGCGCGGCACGCGGTCCGGGTGCGTAGTGTCGACCACGACCGTACGCAAGGAGTGTGCCCATGTTCGAGAGATTCACCGACCGCGCCCGGCGGGTGGTCGTGCTCGCCCAGGAAGAGGCGCGCATGCTCAACCACAGCTACATCGGCACCGAGCACATCCTGCTCGGTCTGATCCACGAGGGTGAGGGCGTCGCAGCCAAGGCACTGGAGTCCATGGACATCTCCCTGGGCGCCGTGCGAGAGAAGGTGCAGGAGGACATCGGCCAGGGTCAGCAGAACCCGCCCGGCCACATCCCCTTCACGCCGCGCGCCAAGAAGGTGCTCGAGCTGTCCCTGCGCGAGGCGCTGCAGCTCGGCCACAACTACATCGGCACCGAGCACATCCTGCTCGGCCTGATCCGCGAGGGCGAGGGCGTGGCCGCCCAGGTCCTCGTGCAGCTCGGCGCGGACCTGAACCGCGTCCGTCAGACGGTCATCCAGCTGCTCTCCGGCTACCAGGGCGGCGCCCAGGGTGGCAAGGAGACCGCGGGTGCCGGGGTGGGCCAGGGCGGCGAGGCCGGCCAGAACGCCGGCTCCGTGGTGCTGGACCAGTTCGGACGCAACCTCACCGCGGCCGCGCACGACGGCAAGCTGGATCCCGTCATCGGGCGTGCGGGTGAGATGGAGCGCGTCATGCAGGTGCTCTCCCGCCGCACCAAGAACAACCCCGTGCTCATCGGCGAGCCCGGCGTCGGCAAGACCGCCGTCGTCGAGGGCCTGGCCCAGGCGATCGACCGCGGCGACGTCCCGGAGACGCTCAGGGACAAGCAGCTCTACTCGCTGGACCTCGGCTCCCTCGTGGCCGGCTCCCGCTACCGCGGCGACTTCGAGGAGCGCCTGAAGAAGGTGCTCAAGGAGATCCGCACGCGCGGGGACATCATCCTGTTCATCGACGAGATCCACACCCTCGTCGGGGCGGGTGCGGCCGAGGGCGCGATCGACGCCGCCAGCATCCTCAAGCCGATGCTGGCCCGCGGTGAGCTGCAGACCATCGGCGCCACCACGCTGGACGAGTACCGCAAGCACATCGAGAAGGACGCCGCGCTCGAGCGCCGCTTCCAGCCGATCCAGGTCGCCGAGCCGTCCGTCGAGGACGCCACGGAGATCCTGCGCGGCCTGCGGGACCGCTACGAGGCGCACCACAAGGTCTCCATCACCGACGGCGCGCTCAAGGCCGCCGCCGGCCTGGCGGACCGCTACGTCTCCGACCGGCACCTGCCGGACAAGGCCATCGACCTGATCGACGAGGCCGGCGCGCGTCTGCGCATCCGTCGCATGACCGTGCCGCCGGAGATCAAGGCCTACGAGTCCCGGATCGCGGAGGTGCGCACCCAGAAGGAGGCCGCCATCGACGGCCAGGACTTCGAGGGCGCCGCCCGCCTGCGGGACCAGGAGCAGCAGCTCGGGGACGAGCGCCGCGAGAAGGAGCAGGCGTGGCGCACCGGCGCGGACGCCGACGTCGCCACGGTGGACGAGGACCTCATCGCCGAGGTGCTCTCCAAGTCCACCGGCATCCCGGTGTTCAAGCTCACCGAGGAGGAGACGGACCGCCTGCGCAACATGGAGGACGAGCTCCACCGCCGCGTGATCGGCCAGGACGAGGCCATCAAGTCCCTGTCCCGCGCCATCCGCCGCACCCGCGCGGGCCTGAAGGACCCGAACCGCCCCTCGGGGTCGTTCATCTTCGCCGGCCCCACCGGCGTCGGCAAGACGGAGCTGGCCAAGTCCCTCGCGGAGTTCCTCTTCGGGGACGAGGACGCGCTCATCACGCTGGACATGTCCGAGTTCCAGGAGAAGCACACCGTCTCGCGTCTGTTCGGCGCCCCTCCCGGCTACGTGGGCTACGAGGAGGGCGGCCAGCTCACCGAGAAGGTCCGCCGCCGTCCGTTCTCCGTGGTGCTGTTCGACGAGGTGGAGAAGGCCCATCAGGACCTGTTCAACTCCCTGCTGCAGATCCTCGAGGACGGTCGCCTGACCGACTCGCAGGGCCGTGTGGTGGACTTCAAGAACACCGTGATCATCATGACCACGAACCTCGGCACCCGGGACATCTCCAAGGGCGTCATGACCGGCTTCCAGTCGGCCACGGACACCACCACCGGGTACGAGCGGATGAAGGGCAAGGTCAAGGAGGAGCTGCGCCAGCACTTCCGCCCCGAGTTCCTCAACCGTGTGGACGACGTGATCGTGTTCCCGCAGCTGCAGAAGCACGAGATCGTGGAGATCGTGGACCTGTTCGTCTCCCGCCTCGGCAAGCGCCTGGCGGAGCAGGACCTGTCCATCGAGCTCACCCAGTCCGCCAAGGATCTGCTCGCGGACCGCGGCTACGATCCGGCCATGGGCGCCCGCCCGCTGCGCCGCACCATCCAGCAGATGGTGGAGGACCAGCTCTCGGAGAAGATCCTCTTCGGCGAGATCCCGGCCGGCTCCCTCATCACCGTGGACGCCACGGGCGAGGGGGAGGGCGCCGAGCTGACGTTCGCGTTCTCCGGCGGCCGGGAGGCCCTGGAGGGTGCGGACCTGGCCGAGCTCGAGTCCGGTGCCGGCGATCCGGTGGACGCCGACCGCTCCGTGTGACCTGCGGGGTCTGACCCACGACGCCGGACCGCGCGTCCGGTGGCCACGGCCCGTCGCCCCTCCCCCTCGGGGAGGAGGCGGCGGGCCGTCGTCGTGCCCCCGCGGGGACGCCGGGGCCGAGGTCCGCGACACCGCCGCCGGCATCAAGGACGGCCTCGCGAAGGACCGCTGAACCGGCCCGCCTCTCCGGAGGCACGAGAGGGGTTCCCTCGCGGCGGGATCGGTGCCACTGTGGTCTGTGACCGCTCGACGGTGGTCCTGTCTCCGCTTCGACCCGGCGCTCGCCGGGACGGCTGCGGGGCAGCCCCGAGAAGAAGGAGGCCGCCCATGGGTATCGGTGACCTGAACAACCTCGCAAACCAGCACTCGGACAAGATCGACGAGGCCGTGGACAACGCTCAGGAGCAGCACGGCGACAAGCTCGGCGAGCACGGCGACACCGTGAACAAGGGTGTCGACGGCGCGCAGGAGAAGTTCCTGTCCGGGGACGAGGGCGAGCAGCAGGCCTGAGCCTGCCGTCGACGCCGCGGGAGCCCCCGCCCGGTCCGCCGGGACGGGGGCTCCCGTCTGTCCGGGGTCGGGATGTCCGTGCCTAGATGTAAGAGGTCATGACGTTGTTGACTCGGGCCGGTGCCAACGAGGCCGGCGGGGCGTCCCCGCAGGAGGTATGAGGCCGATGGTAGTTGTAGTGGTTCACCCACACTGCCAACGCCTCACGCCGGGCCGTCTCTGAGGTATACGGGCGGGCGTAGAGGACCTCGTCCACCATCAGCCGGTTGTAGCGTTCGACCTTCCCGTTATGGCGGGGCGTGTAGGGCCGGATCCGGTGGTGCCGGCCCCCGAGCGAGACCACCTTCGCGGTGAAGTCCACGGCCCGGTAGTTGTTGCCGTTGTCCGTGATCACCCTGTCGATCCGGATGCCGTGGGCGGCGAAGAACGCCCGCGCCCGGCAGAAGAAGCTCACGGTCGTAGCTGCCCGCTCATCGGGCAAGGCTTCGGTGTAGGCCAGGCGGGTGAACCCGTCGATCGCCGAGTGCAGGTAGGTGTAGCCGACCCGTCGGCCAGGCCCGCGCTTGGCTGCTCGCGCGTTCTCGGAGTCCCGGCCGTGAGCACGCCAGCCGCCCCCGTCAGGGATGCGCCCGATCTTCTTCACGTCCAGGTGCACCATGCGCCCCGGGCCGCGGGCGGTGATCTTCTGCGGTCGTTGGCGCAGGTCCTCACCCGTGGGCGCGAGGTCTGGCAACCGGGAGATGCCCAGCCGGTGCAGCCACCTGCCCACCGTTCGGAGGCACACCCGGTGGCCTTCAGAGACGAGGTGGTGATGGATGCGGCGGGCTGACCACTTCTCCCTGCGACGCAGGGTCTGGATCTGGGCCACCACCTCGGGGTCGAGCTGGGCGGGAGAGCGTCGTGGCCGGCAGGAGCGGTCTTGCAGTCCTGCCTCGCCCTCGGCGCGGTAGCGGGCCACCCAGGTGGCCACCGTGGGGCGGCTGACGCGGAACTCGGCGGCGACATGGGCTTGGGGGATCCCGTCGTGCAGGTGGCGGTGGACCATCCTGAGACGGCCGGTGGGGGTCAGGGGTGCGTTAGCGTGGGTCATGAGCGGGCTCTTTCCAGCGGATGGGTTGTTGAGGAACTTCCATCCTGCCGGGCGGGGCCCGCTCGTCTCATCTCAGCCCGGCCCTCGTGCCAAGAACCTCATGACCCACAACACCTAGACTGGACCCCATGCCTGCCGACCGCCCCCTCACCCTCCGCTCGGCGCGGACCCAGGACGTCCCGGTCATCCAGGCGCTCGTGGAGCCGCTGGCGCGGGAGCGCGTGCTGCTCCAGAAGGAGGCGGTGGCCTACTACGAGGCCATCCAGGAGTTCGTGGTCGCCGAGGAGGCGGACGGGACCCTGGCCGGCTTCGGCGCCCTCCACGTGATGTGGCAGGACATCGCCGAGGTCCGCACCCTCGCCGTCTCGGAGGCCCACCGGGGGACCGGCGTCGGGCACCTGATCATCGAGGAGCTGCTGGACCGTGCGCGGGCCGTGGGCGTCGAGCGGGTCTTCTGCCTGACCTTCGAGGTCGAGTTCTTCCGCCGGCACGGTTTCGAGGTGATGGCGGACCAGTCCGCCGTGGACCCGGAGGTCTACGCGGAACTGCTGCGCTCCACGGACGAGGGCGTCGCCGAGTTCCTGGACCTCGCCCGGGTCAAGCCGAACACGCTCGGCAACACGCGGATGATCCGCCGCCTCTGAGCCGCCGCACCGCGGGCCGCCCCAGGCCCCGGCGAGGTCAGGCCGGGAAGGTGAGGCCGCCGTCGTCGTCCCGGGCCAGCAGCCCGTCCGACACGAGCCCGGCGACGCACCGCGCCCACTGCGCGTCGTCGGGGCGGTGCGACCCGAGCCGCCCCCCGGCCACGACGACGGCGGGCACCTCCGCCTCGGCCACGCGCCCGTGCTCGCGGACGGCGGCCATCACGGCCCCGCGCACCTGACGGTCCGTGCCGGCCCAGGCCTGGCCGCGCGGCACCTCCACCGGCGGCGGGGAGCCCGCTGCGACCCACGCGCACGTCTCCGCCAGCGGGCAGCGGTCGCAGGCGGGGGAGCGGGCGGTGCAGACGAGGGCCCCGAGTTCCATGACGGCCGCGTTCCACGCGTTGGCGCGGGCGGGGTCCTCGGGCATGAGGGCCTGGGCGCGGCGCATCTCGGCGCGGGTCAGCGACCTGCCGGGCAGGGCCTCACCCGCGACCGCGCGCGCGATCACCCGGCGCACGTTGGTGTCCACGACGGTCTCGGGGACGCCGAACGCGAAGCTCGCGACCGCCGCGGCCGTGTACTCGCCGATGCCGGGCAGGGCGCGCAGGGCGGCGGGGTCGGCCGGCACCCGGCCGTCGTGGCGCCCGACGACGGCCCGGGCGGCCTCCTGGAGGCGCAGGGCCCGGCGCGGGTAGCCGAGTCGGTCCCAGGCCGTGAGCACGTCTGCGGTGGGGGCGGCGGCCAGGTCCGCGGGGGTGGGCCAGCGCTCCAGCCACTCCCGCCAGCGGGGCAGCACCCGCACGACCGGGGTCTGCTGGAGCATGATCTCCGAGACGAGCACGCCCCACGGGGAGCAGTCCGGGCTGCGCCAGGGCAGGTCCCGGGCGTGGACGGCGAACCAGCCCAGCATCGCGTCGTGCAGGTGCGGCACGTCCACCGTGGGCGGGACGAGGGGGGCGGGCGCGGGCATGGCGTCCACTGTAGGGTGCGCCGCCGCCTACCCTGGATCGCATGCCGTCTCGTCCGACTTCCCCCGGGTCGAAGCCGTCCCCCGCCGTCTACCGCCGCCGGCGGCTCGTGGCCGCCCTGCTCGCCCTCGTGCTCCTGCTCCTGGTGGGGTGGGCCGTCGTGGCGCTCGTCCGAGCCGGGATCGGCGCCTTCTCCTCCGAGGACGCCGACCCCTCCGCCGCCCCGACGCCGGTGCACTCCCCGTCGCCCGCCCCGGCCACGGACGCCGAGTCCAGTTCCGCCTCGCCTACCGTGGCCCTCGAGGACGCCGCCGAGTGCCAGCCCTCGGATCTGCGGATCGCCGCCTCCGCGGACCGGTCCGAGTACCAGCGGGGCGAGGAGGCCGAGCTGCGCCTGGGCATCACGAACCTCTCCTCGACCCCGTGCCGCACGGATGTGGGCACGGCCCGGCAGGAGTTCACGATCCGCACGGCCGAGGGCGACGACGTCTTCTCCACCCGCATCTGCCAGGCGGACCCCGCGGAGGCCCAGCGGGTGCTGTACCCGCACGAGGAGCTCACCGCCGTGTACCGCTGGTCCGGCCGCGCCTCGAGCCAGGACTGCGGCCGCCTCGGCGCTCTCGCGGAGCCCGGGCCCCATCTGCTGACGGTCAGCCTCGGCGACGTCACCTCCCGCCCCGTCGCGCTGAAGATCCTCGAGGAGCTCGCCCCGGGGGCCCAGGACAGCAGCTCCTCGGCCGCCCCCTCCTCGGCCACCCCCTCCTCGGCCACCCCCTCCTCGAGCGGCAGCGCCTCCCCGTCGGGGTCCGCCTCCGACCCGGCGTCGGCCTCGACCACCGACCCGTCGCCGTCATCGTCCCGCTGAGCCGGCCGCGCCGTCAGCGGCCGGGGCCGGCCTCCGGATGCGCGGCCGGGCCGCCGCCGGTCCACGTGGGGATCGTGGCGAGGGCCTCGCCGATCGAGCCGACCTCCGCCACCGTGAAGCCCGCGGGGACGTCCCCGAGCGGCTCGGGGGAGCGGGGGACCAGGGCGCGGGTGAAGCCCAGGCGGGCGGCCTCGCGCACCCGTCGCCCGATGCCGGGCACGGGGCGCACCTCCCCGGCCAGCCCGAGCTCACCGACGGCGATCATCCCCTGCGGGACGGGGGCCGAGAGCTTCGCCGAGGCCACGGCGACGGCCACGGCCAGGTCCGAGGCGGGCTCCGAGAGTCGCACGCCGCCCACGGTGGCCACGTAGCAGTCGTCCTGGGCGAGGGCGAAACGGGCCCGGCGCTGGAGCACGGCCAGGAGCATGTTCACGCGCGCCGCGTCCACGCCGGAGACGGTGCGGCGCGGGCTGCCGCCGGCGGACGGGGTGAGCAGGGACTGCACCTCGGCCACGAGCGGGCGCCGGCCCTCGAGCGTCACCGTCACGCACGTGCCCTCGACCGGCTCCGAGACGCCCGAGAGGAACAGACCGGAGGGGTCGTCCAGGGACTCGATGCCGTCCTCCCGCAGGTCGAAGCAGCCGACCTCGTCCGTGGGCCCGAAGCGGTTCTTCACCGCACGCACCAGGCGCAGCCGTGAGTGGCGGTCCCCCTCGAACTGGCAGACCACGTCCACGAGGTGCTCGAGCAGCCGCGGGCCGGCGATGGTCCCGTCCTTCGTCACGTGGCCCACCAGGACCGTGGTGATCCCCTTCTCCTTGGCCGTGCGGATGAGGCTGGCCGCCACCTCGCGCACCTGGCTGACGCCCCCGGCGATCCCGTCCACCTCGGTGGACTGCAGGGTCTGCACGGAGTCCACGATCACCAGCTCCGGGTCCGTCCGCTCGATCTGCCCCAGTGCCCGGCCCAGGTCCGTCTCCGCCGTCAGACGCAGGGTGTCCGCGATCGCCCCGATCCGGTCTGCGCGGGAGCGCACCTGCGCCGCCGACTCCTCGCCCGTCAGGTACAGCACCGAGCGCGGACCGCCGCCGCCCGCGCCGCGCGCCGTCTGGGCGGCCACGTCCAACAGCAGCGTGGACTTGCCGATGCCCGGCTCGCCGGCCAGCAGGATCACCGCGCCCGGCACGAGGCCGCCGCCGAGCACGCGGTCCAGCTCACGCACCCCCGTGGAGCGGAACGAGGCCAGCGTGGCGTCCACGTCCGCGATGCGCGGCGCGACCTCCGCGACCGTGGCCGCGCGCGTGCGACCGGTGGTCGACGTCAGCCCGATCTCCTCGACCGTGCCCCACGACTGGCACTCCCCGCAGCGGCCGACCCACTTCACGGTGGTCCAGCCGCACTCGGTGCAGCGGTATCCGGGGGCACGCTTCGGGGCGGTCTTGGTGGCCATGCGCCCACTCTAGGAGCCGAGGCGGACGCGTTAGCCGGCACCGCGCGCGGTCCGACGTCGGCCGCCGGGGCCGTGCGCCGCCGTCGGGCTCAGACGCGGGGCAGGTAGCCGCGCGCCTCGTCGTGCTCGGCGCCCGTGGCCTCGATGAGGTCCACCATCATGGGCCGCAGCAGCATCACGAGCGCCTCGCCGTGCACGGACCCGCCGCCCAGCTGGTGCGGGTCCAGCGCGGACGCGGACGCCCCCAGGGCGTCCCGCGCCACGGACAGCGAGCGATGGCGGCCCTCGGCCTGCGGCTCCACGAGGGAGCGGTGCAGGATCTCGACGGCGTCCGCGGCGTCGTCGAACCAGGCGGCCAGGCGCTCGCGGTCGTCGTCGTCGAACACACCCTCGTCCAGGACCGAGACCACCCGCCGGGCCACGATCCGCAGGGAGCGCACCGCCAGGTCCGAGCGGTCCGCCGCGTTCACCGCGTCCTCCACGAAGGAGCGCGAGGAGCGGTGCAGCGGGTTGAACACGGTCTGCTCATGCGTGACGCGCAGCTCCTTGCGCAGCGCCTCCAGCGTGGTGTGCGTGCCGCGGCTGGCCACGAGCGCCATCCAGGCGGTGCGGGAGTCGTTCTCCCGCAGGGCCCGGGAGAGGTCGCGCAGCACCGTGGCGATCGAGTCGTAGAGTCCACCCAGCTGACGCACCGCGGGACGGCGCACGTCCTGGGGCGAGAGGAACGTGACGAGCAGGGCCAGGACGCCGCCCACGATCGCGTCCTGGCTGCGGACGAACGGCCCTCCCGTGCCGGTGGGCAGGAGGACCACGAGGACGGACTGCAGGGACATCTGCATCGTGAATGTGGCGCCGGAGTCCAGGAACCGGGCCACCATCACGGACACGAACAGGACCACCGAGGCCTGCCACAGGCCGCGGCCGAGCCCGACCATGAGCAGGTCCCCGATCAGGATGCCGACGGTGCAGCCGACGGCGACCTCGGCCACCTTGCGCAGCTTCGGCTCCCGTTGGAAGCCGAGGGCGATCAGTAGGGCGGTGGAGGCGAACAGGGGCTGCTGGTGGCCCAGGACGGCCTCCGCGAACCAGTAGGCGCCCACCGCGCAGACAGCGACGAGGGCGGCCTGGCCCACGGAGGAGCGGACGCGGGACCAGCCCGCACGGGCGCGCCGACGCAGGAAGCGGCCGAGACGTTCCCCGCGGGTCTGGGGGTCGACCATCGGCACCGTGCCCGTGGCGGTGGCGAAGCGGTCCGTCATGCGGCCAGCCTAGTCCGACGCCGCGGTGCCCCCGCCGTGCGAGGCTCAACCAAGCATTGTGGCCCACGGCACAGATCATTCCTGCGAATGCCGCTCCCGTTCACCATCTGTTCACCCCGGCCGAGCACTCGATTCACCTCTGGACCGTACGGTCGGGTGCGGTGCAGAACCGGGCCAGCCGGACGCTCTGCCCTCACCGTCGTCATCCGATTGAAAGAGGCTCTTCGTGAAGGCTCTCCGCTTCGGCCGCTCCGCCGCCCTCCTGTCCGTGGCCGCCATCGCCCTGACCGCCTGCTCCTCCGCGGACAGCGGCAACGGCGGCTCCGATGCCTCCGGCTCCGCCGGCGGCGAGCAGGGCACCACCTCCGAGGTCCAGGGCAACCTGGTCGGCGCCGGCGCCTCCTCGCAGGAGGCGGCCATGACCGCCTGGACCCAGGGTGTCACCGAGACCGCTCCGAACCTGACCGTGCAGTACTCCCCGGACGGCTCCGGTGCCGGTCGTGAGAAGTTCCTCGCCGGTGCCACCTCCTTCGCCGGCTCCGACGCCGCCCTCAAGGAGGAGGAGGCTGAGTCCGCCAAGGAGAACTGCGGCGACGAGGGCGCGTTCCACGTGCCGGCCTACATCTCCCCGATCGCCGTGGCCTACAACCTGCCGGGCGTCGATGACGTCAAGATGGACGCCGAGACCATCGCCAAGGTGTTCTCCGGCGAGATCAAGAACTGGAACGACGAGGCCATCGCCGCGCAGAACGAGGGCGTCGAGCTGCCCGACACCCCGATCACCGTCGTGCACCGTTCCGACGACTCGGGCACCACCGAGAACTTCACCGCCTACCTCACCGAGGCCGCCGGCGATGCCTGGTCCTACGACGAGGTCGAGACCTGGCCGTCCGACATCACCGCCGAGTCCGCCCAGGGCACCAAGGGTGTCGTGGGCCTGGCCTCCCAGACCGAAGGCGCCATCACCTACGCCGACGCCTCCGCCGTGGGCGAGCTGGGCACCGTGTCCGTGAAGGTCGGCGAGGAGTACGTGAAGTACTCCGCCGAGGCCGCGGCCGCGACCGTCGAGAAGTCCGAGGCCAAGGAGGACGGCTCGATCGAGCTCGACCGCGCCACCGACGAGTCCGGCGTGTACCCCGTCGTGCTGGTCTCCTACCACATCTACTGCAACCAGTACGAGTCGCAGGAGACCGTGGACCAGGTCAAGGCCTTCGCCGAGTACGTCGTGTCCGAGGACGGTCAGAAGACCGCCGAGGAGTCCGCGGGCAACGCCCCGATCTCCGAGGACACCCGCAAGAAGGCCATGGAGCGCATCGAGGCCATCTCGGTCAAGGGCTGATGTCGCTTCTTGTCGGCTGACCCACCGCCGCTTCGGCCGCCGGGCCCCACGGGCCCGGCGGCTGAAGCCGCGTCAGGGCACTCGTTCGTCGCGGCCCGTCCATCACCACGCACGTCGATCTGAGGGAAGGCACCGTGTCCTCAACCACCAACGAGGCGGCACCGAAGCCGTCCAGCCTGCGCGGCCCCCGCCGCGGAGCCGCCGGAGACAAGCTCCTCTCCGGCGGGGCCCTGGCGGCCGCCGTCCTGATCCTGCTCGTGCTCGCCTTCGTGGCGGTCTTCCTCCTGACGGAGGCATGGCCTGCCCTGCAGCCGGGCGCGGAGCTCGTGTCTGCGGACTCCTTCTTCCAGTACGTGTGGCCGCTCATGGCCGGCACCGTGATGGTGTCGATCATCGCTCTGCTCATCGCCACCCCGGTCGCGATCGGTGTCGCCCTGTTCATCTCGCACTATGCGCCCCCGCGCATCGCGCAGTCGGTGGGCTTCGTGATCGATCTGCTGGCCGCGATCCCCTCCGTGGTCTACGGCGTGTGGGGCTGGCTGACGCTCGCTCCGCTGATGGTGCCGATCTACGGCTGGCTCAACGAGAACCTGGGCTTCATCCCGTTCTTCGGCGGCTCGGCCACCACCACGGGCCGCACCCTGCTGACCTCGGGCGTCGTGCTGGCCGTGATGGTCCTGCCGATCATCACCGCGCTCTGCCGTGAGATCTTCACCCAGACCCCGAAGCTCCACGAGGAGGCCGCGCTCGGCCTCGGCGCCACGCGCTGGGAGATGATCAAGATGACCGTGTTCCCGTTCGCCCGGGCCGGCATCATCTCCTCGATCATGCTCGGCCTCGGCCGCGCGCTCGGCGAGACCATGGCGGTCACCATGGTGCTCTCCGGCGGCGTCTTCTCCTGGTCGCTCGTGGAGTCCGGCAGGAACCAGACGATCCCGTCGGAGATCGCGCTCAACTTCCCCGAGGCGTTCAACATGCGCCTGCACGAGCTGATCGCTGCCGGTCTCATGCTCTTCATCATCACCCTGGCGGTGAACATGATCGCCCGCGCGATCGTGAACAAGCACAAGGAATTCTCGGGAGCCAACTGACATGAGCACTGTCTCGACTTCTCCCCGGGCCACCGAGGACAGCGTGACGCCGCGGCGTCACTCCCTGACCGAGGGTCAGAAGCCCGGCTGGACCTGGATGGCCGTCGCAGCTGCCGCGGCCGTCGTCGCCGCCGGCCTGACCGTGCTGCTCAGCGGCGCCTTCAACGTCGTCGGTTTCGTGATCATCGCCGCCATCCTCTACATCGCGGGGCTCTACGTGGCCACCCGCGTGATGGAGAACCGGCGCCGCGCCGCAGACGGCCTGTGCCGCAACCTCGTGTGGCTGGCGTTCCTCGTGGCCCTGGTGCCGCTGGTCTCCGTGCTGTGGTCGGTCCTCTCCGCCGGTCTGCCGACCCTGATCGCCAACCCGCAGATCATGGCGTACGACATGAAGGGCATCACCGGCATCGACGACTCGGCGTGGGTGGAGGACGGCAAGCCCGCCGGCGGGCTCGCGGGCGGTTTCGGCCACGCCCTGATCGGCACCGTCGTGATCACGATCATCGCGACCCTGATCTCCGTGCCGATCGGCATGCTCACCTCCATCTACCTGGTGGAGTACAGCCGCGGCGGCTGGTTCTCCCGCGCCATCGTGTTCTTCGTGGACGTCATGACCGGCATCCCCTCGATCGTGGCCGGCCTCTTCGCCTACGCCGCGATCACGTGGGTCCTGACCCTGGTCACCGGCAGCAAGTCCACCGCACTGCAGTCCGTGCAGATGGGTCTCACGGCCGCGATCGCGCTCTCGGTGCTCATGATCCCCGTGGTCGTGCGATCCACGGAGGAGATGCTCCGTGTGGTGCCCAACGAGCTGCGCGAGGGCGCCTACGCCCTCGGCGTGCGCAAGTGGCAGACCATCGCCAAGGTGGTCCTGCCCACCGCGATCTCCGGCATCGCCTCCGGCGTCACCCTGGCCATCGCCCGCGTGGCGGGCGAGACCGCGCCGATCCTCGTGACGGCCGGCTTCGCCACCAGCATCAACTGGAACCCGTTCGACAACTGGATGACCGCGCTGCCGGTGTACATCTACCGCCAGCTGGTCGCCCCGACCTCGCCTACGGCGGCGGACCCCTCGACCGCCCGCGCCTGGGCAGCCGCCCTGCTGCTCGTCACCATCGTCATGCTGCTCAACCTGGCGGCACGGTTCATCGCCAAGGCGTTCGCCCCCAAGAAGGGCCGGTGAGGCCCGGCCGCCCGGAATCCCCCGGGCGGCCGGCCCCGACCCCGTCGCACCCCCCCCAGAGACTTCCACGAAGGAACAGAACCACTCATGTCCAAGCGCATCCAGGCCATCGACGTCGATGTCTTCTACGGCAAGTTCAAGGCCGTCGAGGGCGTCAACATCGACATCGCCCCCCGCTCCGTCACCGCCTTCATCGGCCCCTCCGGCTGCGGCAAGACCACCTTCCTGCGCAGCATCAACCGCATGCACGAGGTGCTCCCCGGCGCCACCGTGGACGGCCAGCTCCTGCTCGACGGCGAGGACATCTACGGGCCCGGTGTGGACCCGGTCCGCGTCCGTTCCCAGATCGGCATGGTCTTCCAGCGCCCGAACCCGTTCCCCACGATGTCCATCCGCGACAACGTGCTGGCCGGCTACAAGCTCAACGGCACCCGCCTGAACAAGTCCCGTGCGGACGAGCTCGTGGAGAAGTCCCTGCGCGGCGCCAACCTGTGGAACGAGGTCAAGGACCGCCTCGACAAGCCCGGCTCCGGCCTCTCCGGCGGTCAGCAGCAGCGTCTGTGCATCGCCCGCTCCATCGCGGTGCAGCCCGACGTGATCCTCATGGACGAGCCCTGCTCCGCGCTCGACCCAATCTCCACCCTCGCCGTCGAGGACCTGATCAACGAGCTCAAGGAGGAGTACACGGTCATCATCGTCACGCACAACATGCAGCAGGCCGCGCGCGTGGCGGACAAGACCGCGTTCTTCAACATCCAGGGCGTCGGCAAGCCCGGCAAGCTGATCGAGTACGACGACACCGACGTCATCTTCAACAACCCCTCGAGCCAGCAGACCGAGGACTACGTCTCCGGCCGCTTCGGCTGAGCCGTCCCGCGCTCCGTCCCCGACCCCGTCCGGCCGCACGCCGGGCGGGGTCGCGGCGTCTGCGGGGCCGGGCGTCGTCGTCGGGCGCGGCCTCAGGCCAGCGGGACGAGGGCCAGCGTGCCGAGGAGGCCGAGAAGGGCGCAGGCCACCGGCGTGAGCACCCACCAGCCGACCACGCGCAGCACGGTGGGCCAGCGCACGGACGCGTAGGTCTGCGTCTGGCCGGCGCCCACGATGGCCGCCGTCGCCGTGTGGGTGGAGGACAGGGGCAGGTGGAACACCAGGGATCCGACGAACAGCAGGCCCGCGGGGATGACGGCGGCCACGGACGCCCGCAGGGGGTCGAGGCGCACGAGACGCTCGGTGAGGGTCCAGGCGATCCGCCAGGCGCCGCCCAGCGTGCCGAGCCCGACCGCGAGGGCGAACAGGAACGCGCCCCCCACGAACTCGGCCGTCAGGGCGTCCGGCGCCAGGACGGACCCGGACCCCACCAGCACGGCGGCCCACAGCACCCCCATGCGCTGACCGGCCTGCAGGCCGTGGCCCATGGCCATGGCGCTGGCGGAGATGCCCAACGCGACGCGGGCCCGGTGCTGGACGTTGACCGTGGTGCCCCGGGTGGCGAGCCGCATGGCGGGGGCGGTGAGCAGGCGGGCGAGCGCCCACGCGATCAGGGGCGAGAGCAGCAGGCTGAGCAGCACCTCGGCGCGGACGAGGTCGAAGATGGTGAGGGCGACGTCGATGTCCAGACTCAGGCGCACGGCGAGGTGGCTGCCCGCCAGCGCGGAGATCAGCGCGTGCGTGCTGGAGCCGGGCAGGCGCCGCCACCACAGCAGCAGACCCCACACGAGGGTCACCACGCAGGACACGCCCACGGCCAGGGGGCCGATCTCGCTGCGCACCGCGGGCGAGGTGAAGTAGTGCACGCTCAGCGTGATGAGCCCGATGCCCAGCAGCGCGCCCACGGTGTTGACCGCTCCGGTCAGGAGGAGGGCCCCGCGCGGTGTCAGCGCCCGGTACCGGACAGGCAGCGCCGCGGCGTTGGGGGCGTCGCGGAAACCCATCAGCGCGCCGACGGCGCACAGCAGCACGAGGACGACGGCGAGCCCCGCGGTCACGGCGCCTCCACCGGCTCAGGACTCACGGACGAGCACCATGCCCAGGTCCATGTTCACGCGGGAGAGGGCCTCGAGCGCCGCGTGCAGCGCCCAGGCGACCTCGCGCTGGCGGTTGTAGTCGCGCTGCAGCAGGTCCATGCCGAGGTCGGCGAGCCACTCGACCATGATCCGCTCCGTGCGGCGGGAGGCGCGCAGCAGCTGCATCCACGTGGCCTCCAGGGCGTCGAGGTCGCGCATCTCGGCGGCGCCGCGGGCGAGCAGCTCGGCCTGCCGCCCCACGGTCTCCAGGACGTCGAGGGCGTGCGTCGGCAGCTCCTCGAGGTCGGCCCGCTGGATCAGCACGCCCGCCGACACGACGCGCCGGGTGGTCGCGTGCACGCCGCTGGCCAGCCGGTAGAGGTCCTGACGGGGCAGCGGAGTCACGTAGGCGCTGCGCAGCGCGGTGAGGAAGGCCATGAGGGTGGCGCTCGAGGACGAGTCGAGCTCCTCGAGCTCACGGGCGGCACGGTCCGCCTCGGGTCCGCGGGTCCCCGCGACCTGGGCCACCAGATGCACGGACCGGTGCAGGGCCTCGGCGAGGTCCGCCATGTGGCGCAGCGCCGGGGTGTCGCGCGTGACGAGCCAGGGCATGCGGGGGGACATGGGCAGCGGTCGCTCTCTCGTCGACGGGTGGCGAAGGGGTCGACGACGACGCCGGACCGGGAACGCCTCTCGGCGGAAGGCCGCTCGCAGCGGCTATGTGTTGGAGCCCGGGGTTACCAGCGGCCCGGCGCCGTCCCCATCAGTCTAGCGATCCGTCCCGAAACGCTCGACCCGCCGCCTCCAGGGCGTCGGCGGTGCTGACCAGGCGCGCGGCCCGGCGGGTGAGGGCGGCGGCGCGGTCCGGGGCGGCGGCCTCGGAGCCCTCGGCGTGCTCGACCTGGCCCAGAGCCACGACGCGGGCGTAGGCCGCGGCGCGCTCGAACGCGACGTCGATCTCGGAGCGGTAGGCGCCCGTGAGGATCGTGTCCGTGAGGCGGCGCAGCTCGGCCGGCCCCGGCGGCTCGACGGCGCCCGCCACGACGCGCGAGGCGTAGGCGGCATGCCCGGCGCGGTACCAGGCGGCCCAGCGCTCGCCGTCGCGGGTCGTCGCCTCCTGGAGCGCGTACAGGCGCCACAGGGCGCCGGCGAGCGAGACGGGCGGGGCGTCCGCCCACAGCTCGGCGAGCGTCTCGACGCCCAGCTCGCGGACCAGCCCGACCAGCCGCTCGACGATGGCCGGGTCCTCCTCCGCGCGGCCGCCGGCCACGAGGGCGTGGGCCAGGCGCGAGGCCGCCGCGGCCACTTCCTGCGGGTCTTCGCCGCCGGCGAAGTGCGTGAGCTCCTGCGGTTCCGAGAGGCGGGGCCGGTGGGGGCGCAGCACGCCCGAGGCGCTCGAGCTGGCGCCGCGGCCGGCGGGCAGGCGGTGACGTGCCATGGGCGGGCTCCCTTCGAGGGCGCATCGGGGTGGGGATGTGGTCGCCGGAGGCGGCGGCCCCGTCCACGGTAGTGCCCCGGACGCCTGGGCTACCATCGGAGGGCACCCGTGAGGGTCGCCGTCGTCGGCCGCGCGCCGTCGTCGTCGGCCGCGGGTGGGGGCCTTTAGCTCAGCTGGCAGAGCATCGGACTTTTAATCCGCCGGTCGCGGGTTCGATCCCCGCAGGGCCCACCCCGCGCACAAGGCTCGAATCCTTGCCAATGGAATCGTTGGCTGGGGTTCGGGCCTCGTCGTCGTTGTGGGTCCAGTTGAGCGCGTTGGCGTTGACCTCGGGGTCGAGGAGCATCTCGAAGGGCCGGTTGTTCTCTACGCGGAGTT